>JBELZL010000001.1:0-196298 GCA_040274025.1 Arthrobacter sp.
CCTGCCTGACTATCACCGGCCTGGTCCGGGACCTCGGTCCCGTGCCGGGACTGGATGGCAAAATGATCCGGGTGCTGGCAGGGGTTGACCTTACCGCCAAGCGCGGCCAGGTAACCGCGCTGCTTGGCGCCAACGGTGCCGGAAAGACGACCACGCTCGAGTGTGCGCAGGGTCTGCAGCCGATCGACGGCGGCGAAGTGCGCCTCCTCGGCGAGGCACCCTGGGGTGCCGGCGCCGAACTGCGGGCCCGCGCCGGCGTCATGCTCCAGGATGGCGGGCTTCCCCCGGCCGCGCGGCCGGTGGCACTGCTGCGGCACATCGCCAGCATGTACAAAGACCCGCGCGACGTCGATGAGCTGGTCCAGCGCCTGGGCATCCATACTTTCGCCAAGACCGGCATCCGCCGGCTCTCCGGCGGCCAGCGCCAGCGGGTGGCCCTCGCGGCGGCCCTCGTGGGCAATCCCGAGGTCCTTTTCCTTGATGAGCCCAGTGCCGGCCTGGACCCCCAGTCCCGCCAAATTGTCTTTGAGCTAATCCAGGAGCTGCGGGACGAGGGGCTGGGAATCATCCTCACTACCCATCTGCTCGACGACGCCCAGCGCCTGGCCGATTACGTTTACATCATTGACGACGGGCGCACCGTTGCCCAGGGAACTGTGGCCGAGCTGACCGCCCGCTCTGGCGCCCACGCCTCCGGAAGGGAACTTTCCTTCGAGGCCCGTCCCGGGCTAAAGCCGGCGCTGCCCGGATTGGAACACCTGGCCTTCACCGAAGACTCCCCCGGGCGTTATGTGCTCCGCGGTGAATTCAGTCCCGCCGACCTGGCGCTTCTGGCCGCCTGGTGGAGTGAGGCAGGCATCCTCCCGGACAGTATCCATATGGCTTCGCGCACGCTGGAGGACGTTTTCCTCGAACTCTCCGGAAAGGAGATCCGATGAGCGCCCCGGCTTCGCTGTCCGTGCGGGTCCTGAACCAGGGCAAGTACGAGGCCGAGACCATGCTGCGCAACGGTGAGCAGCTGATTCTTGCCGTCGTGCTTCCGCTCCTGGGGCTAATCGCCCTGAGCGTGACCCCCGTGCTGGATGCCTACGGTCCGTCCCGGATCGACACCGCCACGCCAGGCATCCTTGCCCTGTGCGCCCTGTCGACCGCTTTTACCGGGCAGGGCATCGCCACCGGTTTCGACCGGCGGTACGGCGTACTGCGTTTCCTCTCCACAACTCCCCTTGGCCGGGCCGGCCTGATCGCGGGCAAGGTCATTGCCGTGCTTTCCGTCCTTGCGATCCAGGTAGTGCTGGTCAGCGCCGTCGCGCTCTTCATCGGGTGGCGTCCCTCGCTTCCCGGCCTGCCGCTGGCGCTGCTGCTGCTGGTCCTCGGCGCCGTGGCCTTCACCTCGCTGGGCCTGCTGGTTGCCGGCACCGTCCGCCCTGAGGCAACCCTGGCGATCACCAACCTGCTCTGGATCCTCCTCGCGGGTGTGGGCGGTATTATTCTTCCTGCCGCCAGCCTTCCCGCAGACGTGGAGCCGTTTGTCCAGCTGCTGCCTTCGGCCGCCCTGGGCGATGTGATGAGATCAGCCCTCATAGAGACTCAGTTCAACCTTTCCGCCACGCTCATCCTGCTGGCGTGGACAATTCTGGGCGGCCTCGCTGCCGTCCGCTGGTTCAAATGGAGTTAGTTCCCGTGTCCAACACCCCCGCACCTGCACCTGCGACCCGGAAGGACGGGCCCTCGGGGCCTCCCGCCACCAGCAAGCTGGTCCGCACCCTGGCGGTTGCCACGCTGGCGGCCAACGTCGCCATTGTGGTCACCGGCGGCGCCGTGCGGCTGACGGCGTCGGGTCTCGGCTGCCCGGAGTGGCCGCTTTGCACCGCCGATTCGCTGGTCACCACCCCGGAAATGGGCGTGCACGGCATCATCGAGTTTGGCAACCGGCTCCTCACCTTTGTACTCGCGGCCATTGCCTTCGGCATGCTCGCCTCCGTATGGAAGTCCCGCCGCACCCGCCCGGACCTGCTGTGGCTTTCCGTCGCAGCGCTTGCCGGCATCCCGGCTCAGGCGTTCATTGGCGGGATCACCGTCTGGACCGACCTGAATCCGTGGGTAGTGGGACTGCACTTCATCGTTTCTATGGTGATCATCAGCGTGGCGGTGGTACTGGTGAACCGGGCCTGGCTCAGCAGCGCCGGCGTCGCCGCTGTCCATATGCCCCTTGCTGACCGTCCGCTGCGGCCGGTCAGCTGGGCGATCGGTATTCTCTCCGCCATCACCGTGGTGCTTGGCGTCATCGTCACCGGTTCCGGTCCGCACGCCGGAGACCACGGCGCGGCGCGCAACGGCCTGGATCCGGACCTGATGACCCGGCTTCACGTTGTTCCGGTCTACCTGCTCGTCTTCGCCACGGCAGTGGCCCTGTACCTCGTTTACCGGCGGGCCGCCGACGCGCGCCTGCGCTCCTCGCTGGTGCTGTTCACCGCCGTCGTGCTGGCCCAGGCCGTGATCGGGTACGTGCAGCACTTCCTGCACCTGCCGATCGTGCTGGTGGGGCTGCACATGCTCGGGGCATCCCTGCTGACCGCTGCTGCAGCGCACGTTGTCTACACCGCGCTCTCCGGCAAGGTTCCCGGAAAGGCACCGGCCGGCGTGAAAGCTGACGCGGTGCCGCCGGCTGCGAAGTAGCGGACAGCCCTCAGCGCTGCGGCGGCAGACGCGCCGGAAAGACCCCATGGACCCCAGGGTTCCATGGGGTCTTCTGCGTTCCGGTAGCGGGGTGACTCTTGGGACTGGGAGCGGGTGGGCGCTGATCAAAGAAACACCCGTGGCGTTGCTCCCCTGCCAGTGCCCTGCGCTGGGTCCCCGCCACCGGGCGGACGGCCCTGGGTATCGCCCGCACCAATGGCTGGGCGCCAAGGCGGGGGGAGCTCTGGCCGGGGAGCTCTGGCCGGGCGCGGAAGCTGGTTGTGAGAATCCATCCACGCGGGAGGCACACTTCGGGCGTCCTGTGGGGAGATAACGCTGTTTTGCCGGTACCCCGGGCATCCTGTGGGGAGATATCGTCGCTAATCCTGCGCCAGAGGGACGGTAAGTCACCGAGGGATGTGCCGGATGCCGTCAGAGGGACGGTAAGTCACCGAGGGATGTGTCGGGCGCCGTCAGAGGGACGGTAAGTCACCGAAGGTTCGGCAGAGGGCCCCCGCCAGAGGCTAGGAGGACCGTACCTAGGCGAAGAGCGGGCCGCCGACGAAGGGATCGATCGCCAGGGCGACGAACAGGATGGTGAGGTAGCTGATGGAGCCGTGGAAGACCTTCATGGCCGACTTGTCCGAAACCTCGCCGCGCTGGGCGCGGGAATGCAGCCGGTGCGTCTCTGCCAGGAACCACACACCGCTCAGCGCAGCGCCGGCGGTATAGACCCAGCCGGCACCGCCCACGGGAATCAGCAGCAGGGAGCACGCCACGGTGGCGTAGGCGTACAGGACCACCTGCACGGAAACCAGCTTTGCACCGGCAACGGCACCCAGCATGGGGACCGATGCGTTGCGGTAGTCCTCTCCGTACTTCATGGACAGCGGCCAGTAGTGCGGCGGAGTCCAGAGGAAAATCACGGTGAAGAGAATGACGGCGGGCCACTCGACGGTGTTCGTTACGGCGGCCCAGGCGATCAGCACCGGCATGCAGCCGGCGATTCCACCCCAGACAATGTTCTGGGTGGTTCGGCGCTTGAGGATCAGCGTGTAGAACACGACGTAGAGCAGGATCGCGCCCAGGCCCAGCAGGCCGGTCAGCGGGTTAGCCCCAAACCAGAGCAGGGCGATGGAGACGATGCCCAGTACCCAGCCGAAAACAAGCGCTTCGCGGGGGCTTACTTCCCCGGTCACCAGCGGGCGCTTCTCGGTCCGGCGCATCAGCCGGTCCATGTCCCGGTCGATGTAGCAGTTGAAGACACCGGCGCTGGCGGCTGCGAGAGCTCCGCCGACCATGGTGGCCACCATAAGCCAGACGGAAGGCACGCCGCCGTACGCGAAGAACATGGTGGGCAGGGTGGTGACCAGCAGAAGTTCAATGACGCGCGGCTTCGTGAGGGCCACGTAGGCCCGGAGCTTACGTCCCACGCTCATTTTTCCGGCGTACACCGGAACCTCGGCGGGGGCATGCTGCGTACTCACGAAACGATCACTCAGTCCTGTCTGGAATCCTGTCTGGGCCGTAAAAGTCCACGCTCATCATAACCTCTATCCCCTGTAGAAAACGAAGCACGGATCGCTGGTCCGGGGTATTCGGGCCAGGTACGGGGAACCTGCGCCGCCCGGGGCGCAGAATGCGTCCCCCGATACGCCCAATGGCACGGGCTTCGGGATAAGGTTGAAAGCGGACATTTCCTGCAGGTCCGGCAGGTCAGCTGCACGGCACCGGCAGGAAATTTGTGCATGTCGGGTAACGATTGCGCACAAAACCCGGTTGTAGTGGTGAGAACAACGAACCCGGCGCGCCAAGCGCCGGTAATCCGTACAGAGAGGGGCCCGGTAAACGTGCCACATTTGGAAAAGCAGAACCTGACCTGGAGCGAGACGGACAGCAAGGCAGTGGACACCGTCCGTGTGCTGGCCGCCGACGCCGTTGAGAAGGTTGGCAACGGCCACCCCGGAACTGCCATGAGCCTGGCTCCGGCCGCCTATCTGCTGTTCCAGAAGGTGATGCGCCACGATCCGGCCGACCCGCACTGGCTTGGCCGCGACCGGTTCATCCTCTCCCCCGGCCACACGTCGCTGACGCTCTACATCCAGCTCTTCCTCTCCGGCTACGGCCTGGAACTGGATGACCTGAAGGCGCTGCGCACCTGGGGATCCAAGACCCCCGGCCACCCCGAGTACCGCCACACCGACGGCGTCGAGATCACCACTGGCCCGCTGGGCCAGGGTTTGGCCTCCGCAGTCGGTTTTGCCTACGCACAGCGCCGCCTGCGCGGAATGTTCGACGCCGATGCCCCGGCCGGTACCAGCCCGTTCGACCACACCATTTGGGTGATCGCCTCCGACGGCGACCTGCAGGAAGGCGTGACCTCTGAGGCCTCGTCCCTGGCGGGCCACCAGGAACTGGGCAACCTCGTGGTGATCTATGACGAGAACCACATCTCCATCGAAGACGACACGGACATCGCCTTCACCGAAGACGTGCTCAAGCGCTACGAGGCCTACGGCTGGCACACCCAGCGCGTGGACTGGACCGAGAGCGGCGAATACCGCGAAGACGTCAAGGGCCTCTACGACGCGCTGGCTGCGGCCAAGGCGGAAACGAACCGTCCCTCCATTATCTCCCTGCGCACCATCATCGGCTGGCCTGCCCCCAACAAGCAGAACACGGGAAAGATCCACGGTTCAGCACTTGGCCGCGACGAGGTTGCCGCGCTGAAGGAAACCCTGGGCTTTGACCCGGAGAAGTCCTTCGACGTCGATCCCGATGTCCTGGCCTACACCCGCGAGGTGCGCACCCGCGGTGCGGAGGAACACGCCCTGTGGAACGACTCCTTTACGGCATGGCAGGAAACCAACCCGGAAGGTGCCCGGCTGCTCGAGCGGATCCAGGAGGGCAAGCTGCCCGAAGGCTGGGAAGAATCCCTGCCAGTCTTTGAACCCGGCAAGGATGTCTCTACCCGTGCGGCTTCCGGCAAGGTCCTCAGCGCCATCGGCCCGGTACTGCCGGAGCTGTGGGGCGGTTCAGCCGACCTCGCGGAGTCCAACAACACCACCATCGAAGGTGCCCCGTCCTTCGTTCCGGCCGGACGGCAGACCTCGGCCTGGTCCGGCGGCCCGTACGGTCGCGTGCTGCACTTCGGTATCCGGGAGCACGCCGCCGCGGCGATCGTCAACGGCATCACGATGTCCAGCAACACCCGCGCCTTCTCCGGCACCTTCCTGATCTTCAGCGACTACCAGCGTCCGGCCATCCGCCTCGGTGCCCTGATGGGCGTCCCGTCGATCTACGTGTGGACACACGACTCGATCGGCCTCGGCGAAGACGGTCCCACGCACCAGCCCGTCGAGCAGCTCGCTTCCCTGCGCGCCATCCCGGGACTCGACGTCGTCCGTCCCGCGGATGCCAATGAGGTGGCAGTTGCCTGGCGCACCATTCTGGAGAACACCGAGAACCCGGCAGGCATTGTGCTCACCCGGCAGAATGTTCCCACCTGGGAACGCGGCACCGGTGCAGCCGGCGCAGGTTCCTTCGCTGCTGCGGACGGCGCGGCCCGCGGCGGTTACGTGCTGGCCGAGGCCGTGCGGGACGGGGAAGCTGTTACCCCGGACGTCATCCTGATCGGCACCGGGTCCGAAGTGCAGCTCGCCGTGCAGGCCCGTGAGGCGCTTGCCACCGAGGGCATTGCCGCCCGCGTGGTTTCAATGCCCAGCGTGGAGTGGTTCAACCGCCAGGACGAGGATTACCGCGAGTCCGTGCTGCCGCGTTCGGTCAAGGCGCGCGTGTCGGTGGAAGCCGGCATCGCGCAGGGCTGGCGCGAATTCGTCGGAGACGACGGCCGCATGGTCTCCCTGGAACACTTCGGCGCATCAGCTGACTACAAGACCCTCTTCAACGAGTTCGGCATCACTGCCGACGCCGTTGCACAGGCCGCGCGGGATTCACTCGCCGCCGTGCACAGCGGTGACGCAGCCCCCGCAGGCACGCCTGCAGCACCTTCCGGCGCGGACTCCACCGAGACCGGCGACCAGAAGTAAACGGATAAAGGAGCACAACCCATGACTTCCACACCCACCGCAGCGCTTTCCGAAGCCGGTGTATCTATCTGGCTGGACGACCTGTCCCGGGAACGGATCACCTCCGGTTCCCTCAAGGACCTGATCGCTGACCGCAACGTCGTCGGCGTGACCACCAATCCCAGCATCTTCGCCGCAGCACTTGCCAACGGCGAATCCTACGCAGCCCAGGTCCAGCAGCTCGCTGACACCGGGGCCGACGTGGACAAGGCGGTTTTTGAGATCACCACCGACGACGTCATCCAGGCCTGCGACGTCTTCGCTCCTGTCTTCGAAGCCACGGGCGGAGTTGACGGACGGGTATCGATTGAGGTGGACCCCCGCCTCTCCCGTGACACCCAGGGCACCATCAACGAGGCCAAGGAACTGTTTGACAAGGTTGGCCGCAGCAACGTCCTGATCAAGATCCCCGCCACCGCTGAGGGTCTTCCGGCCATCACGGCCGTGCTGGCTGAAGGCATCAGTGTCAACGTGACCCTGATCTTCTCCCTGCAGCGCTACCGCGAGGTCATCAACGCGTTCATGGCAGGCATCGAGCAGGCCAAGGAGAACGGACACGACCTCTCCAAGATCCACTCCGTGGCATCCTTCTTCGTCTCCCGCGTGGACACCGAGATCGACAAGCGCCTCGACGCCGCCGGGACCGATGAAGCCAAGGCGCTTAAGGGGAAGGCCGGCCTGGCCAACGCCCGCCTGGCCTACCAGGTCTTCGAGGAGTCCTTCGCCTCGGAGCGCTGGCAGGTCCTGGCTGCGGCCGGAGCCAACCCCCAGCGTCCGCTGTGGGCCTCCACCGGCGTCAAGGATCCCGCCCTGCCGGACACCCTGTACGTCACCGAACTGGTGGCCGCCGGCGTTGTGAACACCATGCCGGAGAAGACCCTGGAAGCCACTGCGGACCACGGCGTCATCAACGGGGACACGATCACCGGAACCTACGCTGAATCTGCGGCCATGCTCGATGAGCTGGATGCTGCCGGTGTGGACTACAACGACGTCGTGGAGCTCCTTGAAACCGAAGGGCTGGAGAAGTTCGTTGTTTCCTGGGGCGAACTGCTCGAAACCGTAACCGCCGCACTGGAAACCGCACGGAAGGCATAACACCCATGACGACTCTGTCCTTTGAAGCTGCAGGAGCCGCCCGCGAAGCCGTCCAGGCGCAGGTCCCAGCGCTGGTCCGGGACGAGGTAGCCACGCGGCTCCTCGCCCAGGATCCCACGCTCTGGGGTCCGGATGCCGAGGCCGAGGCCTCGATCCGCCTCGGCTGGCTGAACCCTGCGCCGAGTTCCAGGCCGCTTCTGGGACAGATCCGGGCGCTGCGCGGGGAACTCGCTGCCGAAGGCGTGGACCGCGTGGTCCTCGCCGGCATGGGCGGTTCCTCGCTGGCCCCGGAGGTCATCACCCGCACTGCCGGCGTGAACCTCACTGTGCTCGATTCCACGGATCCGGACTCCGTTGCCGCCGCCCTGGCGGAAGACCTGGCATCCACCGTCCTGGTGGTCTCCTCCAAGTCCGGATCGACGGTTGAAACGGATTCGCAGCGCCGTGCCTTCGAGGACGCCTTCACCAAGGCGGGAATCGATGCGGCCTCACGCATCGTCGTCGTTACCGACCCCGGGTCGCCGCTGGATGGAGCGGCCCGGGAAGCAGGCTACCGGGCCGTGTTCAACGCCGACCCCAACGTGGGCGGGCGCTATTCCGCGCTCACCGCGTTCGGGCTGGTCCCCTCCGGGCTGGCCGGGGCCGACGTTGAAGCACTGCTCGACGCCGCCGAGGACACTGCTGAGATCCTGAGTGAGAACGCTGAAGACAACATTGGCCTGGCCCTGGGCGCTGCGCTGGGCGGCACCAGCCCGCTGCGGAACAAGATCGTGATTGTGGACGAAGAATCCGGCCTGGCCGGTTTCCCGGACTGGGCCGAGCAGCTCATCGCCGAATCCACCGGCAAGCTGCAGACCGGCATCCTGCCCGTCGTCGCGGAACCGCAGGCGCCCGAGGTCCTCAGCGGCGCCCCCGATGTGCTGGTGGTCCGGCTCACCGCCCCCGATTCCGAGGCACTTCCGGAGGGTGACCAGGTGGTGGTCTCCGGCAGCCTGGGCGCCCAGATGATGCTCTGGGAATACGCCACTGCCGTGGCCGGACGCCTCCTGGGCATCAATCCCTTTGACCAGCCCGACGTCGAGGCCGCCAAGAAGGCAGCCCGCGGCCTGCTGGACGCGCAGCCCGAGCCGGCAGCGCCGTCGTTCGTTGACGGTTCAATCGAGGTCCGCGGCGACACCGCCCTGCTGGGCGGGGCAGGCACCCTGGGCGAGGCGCTCCAGTCGCTGCTCGGCCAGCTCGGCGAGGACGGCTACCTCAGTGTCCAGGCCTACCTGGACCGGGCTGCGGAGTCCGAACTCGAGCAGCTGCGTCCTGAACTGGCCCGCATCACCGGGCGGCCGGTCACCTTTGGCTGGGGTCCGCGGTTCCTGCACTCCACCGGACAGTTCCACAAGGGCGGCCCGGCACAGGGTGTCTACCTTCAGATCACCGGCAACTCTGCACAGGACATCCCCATCCCGGGGCGTCCTTTCAGCTTTGGTGAACTAATCGCGGCTCAGGCAGCCGGCGACGCCCAGGTCCTGGCGGACCACGGCCGGCCCGTGCTGCGCCTGAACCTGCTGGAAAGAAAAGCGGGGGTAGCACAGCTGGCCGCAGCCGTGGCGGACCTGGTGGTAAATAACTGATGTTCCATGAGCACGACAACGGATCGGCATCCCCGCTGCGGGATCCCCGCGACCGGCGGCTGAGCCGGATCGCGGGGCCGTCCTCCCTGGTGATCTTCGGTGTCACGGGAGACCTGGCGCGCAAGAAGCTCATCCCCGCCATCTACGACCTCGCTAACCGCGGCCTGCTTCCCCCGAGCTTCTCGCTGGTGGGATTCGGCCGGCGGGAATGGAGCGACGCCGAGTTCGTGGACTACGTCAAGGAAGCGGTCCAGGCCGGTTCACGCACCGAATTCAGTGAGAGCGTGTGGGACCAGCTGGTGGAAGGCATCCGGTTTGTCCAGGGCGGATTCGACGACCACGAGGCCTTCGACACGCTGCGCACCACACTGCAGCACCTCGATGAGAAGCGTGGTACCCGGGGCAACGTGGCGTTCTACCTTTCGGTCCCCCCGAAGAGCTTTGAACAGGTCTGCCAGCAGCTCTCAAGCCACGGCCTGGCGGACTCCGCCGACGGGCCCTGGCGGAGGGTGGTCATCGAAAAGCCGTTCGGCCACGACCTGCAGTCCGCACGGGACCTGAACGACGTCGTCGAATCAGTCTTCCCGGCAGACTCGGTGTTCCGGATCGACCACTATCTGGGCAAGGAAACGGTCCAGAACATTCTGGCCCTGCGCTTCGCCAACCAGCTCTTCGAACCGATCTGGAACGCCAACTACGTTGACCACGTCCAGATCACCATGGCCGAGGACATTGGAATCGGCGGCCGGGCAGGCTACTACGACGGCGTCGGCGCAGCCCGCGACGTCATCCAGAACCACCTGCTGCAGCTGCTGGCGCTCACCGCCATGGAAGAACCAATTTCCTTCGACGCGGCGCACCTGCGTGCTGAAAAGGAAAAAGTCCTGGCCGCTGTCCGGCTGCCCCAGGACCTGTCCAGGCATTCGGCCCGCGGACAGTACACCGGAGGCTGGCAGGGCGGCGAGAAGGTGACCGGCTTCCTTGATGAAGAGGGCTTCAATCCCGAATCCCGGACTGAGACGTTCGCCGCCATACGGCTGGATATTAACACCCGCCGCTGGGCTGGTGTGCCGTTCTACCTCCGGGCCGGAAAACGCCTCGGCCGCCGGGTCACGGAAATCGCCGTCGTCTTCAAGCGTGCTCCGAACCTGCTCTTCCGCGACCACGCCGAAGACGACTTTGGGCAGAACGCCGTGGTCATCCGCGTCCAGCCGGACGAGGGAGCCACCATCCGCTTCGGGTCCAAGGTGCCGGGTACGCAGATGGAGGTGCGTGATGTGTCCATGGACTTCGGCTACGGGCACTCCTTCACCGAATCCAGCCCGGAAGCCTACGAACGCCTGATCCTGGACGTCCTGCTCGGCGAGCCGCCGCTGTTCCCCCGGCACCAGGAAGTTGAGCTTTCCTGGAAGATCGTGGACCCGTTCGAGGAGTACTGGGCCTCCCTGGACGAACAGCCCGAGCCTTACGCCCCCGGAAGCTGGGGGCCTGCCTCCGCCGACGAACTGCTTGCCCGCGACGGAAGGACCTGGAGAAGGCCGTGATAGTAGACCTGCCGGACACCACCACATCCAAGGTGTCCAAGAAAATCGTCGCGATGAGGGACAAGGGCGGCGTGATTGCCCTGGGCCGGGTGCTGACCCTGGTCATCGTGACGGAGCCCGATTACGTCGAGGAAGCCATTGAGGCCGCCAACGACGCCAGCCGGGAACACCCGTGCCGGGTGATTGTGCTGGCGGCCGGCTCAGCCGAGGAGCCTTCGCGCCTGGATGCGCAGATCAGGGTGGGCGGCGACGCCGGTGCCTCCGACGTGATCCTGCTCTACGGCTACGGGGAGCTGGCTGCCGAAAGCGAATCGCTGGTCTCGGCGCTGCTCCTGCCTGACGCTCCGATCGTGGTGTGGTGGCCGCATGGCCTCCCCCAGTCGGCGGCGTCTACCCCGCTGGGCCGGATTGCCCACCGCCGGATCACAGATGCAGCCAACGAGCCTGATCCCAAGCAGGCGCTGCTTGAACTCAGCAAGAGCTATGAAGCCGGTGACACGGACCTGAGCTGGACCCGCCTGACCCACTGGCGGATTCAACTTGCGGCGGTGCTGGAACAGTATGGTGCCAAGGGCATCACCTCCGTGGTCGTGGAGGGGGCTTCCGATTCGGCCAGCACCTTCCTGCTTGCGGCGTGGCTCAAGCATGCCCTGAAGGTCCCGGTGGAGATCATCGAGGACCCGGCGGGGGCCGGAATCCGCCGGGTGCGGATTGAGCGGAACGGCGGCGCCCTGGAACTGCGGCGTCCCGAGGGCAGCACTGCCTACCTGACCCAGCCCGGACAGCCGGAACAGCGTATTGCACTGCCGCTGAGGAACCTGCATGAGTGCCTCGCAGAAGAGCTGCGGCGGCTGGACCCGGACGAAGTATTCGGAGAAGTACTGACCCAGGGGCTGGCCGCGTGCCTGGCCCCGGAAGGGAACGCCGCATGAGGCACTCCCCCAAAGGCGTGACCATCCACCCTGACTTTGATGCCCTGGTTACTGCCACGGCTGCCCGGCTTGTCACCAAGCTCGTGGACGTACAGAGCAGGCGCGGAGAAGCCACCGTTGTCCTTACCGGCGGCAGCGCCGGCACGGCCGTCCTGGCTGCAGTGGCGGCCGGACCTGCCCGGACGGCCGTGGACTGGAGCCGGGTTAACTTCTGGTGGGGAGACGAACGGTTTGTCGCCCCGGATTCCCCGGACCGCAATGCCCGCGGTGCACAGGAGGCCCTGCTGCGGCCGCTGGGCGCTGATCCGGCACGTGTCCACGAGATGCCCTCCACAGCCGACTTCGCCACGGTGGAGGAAGCGGCGGACGCGTACGCGGCCGAGCTGGCGGGCGCCGCTGAGGCCGAGGTGCTGGCAGAGGGATTCGCTGCCGCTGACACCCGCCTGCCGCGCTTTGACGTGCTGCTGCTCGGTGTTGGGCCGGACGCCCACATTGCCTCGCTCTTCCCGGAGATGGCGGGCATCCGCACAACCGGCCAGACCACCGTCGCCGTCCGGGACTCCCCCAAGCCGCCCCCGGAGCGGGTGTCGCTGACCCTTGAAGCCATCAACAGTGCCGAGGAAGTGTGGCTGACAGTGGCAGGTGAAGACAAGGCCGGTGCGGTGGGCCTGGCCCTGGCCGGTGCAGGGCCGGTGCAGGTTCCCGCCGCGGGCCCCCGCGGGCAGCTCAAGACCCGCTGGCTGATCGACCAGGCCGCGGCGTCACAGCTGCCGGGGCGGCTGCTCAAGGAGCAGGAAGCAGAAGACGCAGGCTAACGCTGCCCTGCGCCTCCAAAGCCTGGAAACAGGAAGGCCCCGGTCCAACGGACCGGGGCCTTCCTTCTGCGTCTTGGTTTGTGCGGCTGCTTCTACGATTCGCCGGAGAACCGCTGGATGAGTCCCAGGGCAACGATGATCAGGCCCCAGGAGATACCGAGGATCACGGTAAAGCGGTTGAGGTTTTTCTCAGCCACGCCGGAGGAACCCATGCTGGTGCTCATGCCGCCGCCGAACATATCCGACATGCCGCCGCCGCGCCCCTTATGCAGGAGAATCAGGAGGGTCAGCAGCAGACTGCTCAGCCCCAGCAGGACAAGCAGGATGATCTTCAGAATTTCCACTTACGGCCTTTCACGGGTGACACATGAGATTGGAGACCTTGCCGCTGTGCAGGTCAGTCGGTCACCAGATGTTCTTCAAACCTGACAATATTAGCAAATTCGGCAACATCCAAACTCGCCCCGCCCACCAGCACGCCGTCCACGTCGCGCTCCTTGAGGATGCTCGCCGCATTGGAGGCCTTTACCGAACCGCCGTAGAGCAGACGCACCTTGGCAGCGACGGCGTCGTCGTATAGGTCTGCCAGTTCGGTGCGGATGGTGCTGCACATTTCCTGGGCATCATCCGGGCCGGCTACCTCGCCCGTGCCGATGGCCCAAACGGGTTCGTAGGCGATGACCAGCTTGGAGACTTCCTCCGCGGAGAGCCCCACAAGATCGTTGCGGACCTGCCGGAGGGTGTGGAGCAGATGCTCGCCGGCCTGCCGCTCGGCGAGGCCTTCCCCGACGCACAGGATGGGAGTCAGGCCGTTGCGGAACGCTGCCTTGAGCTTGGCGTTGAGGAGCTCATCGCTTTCCCCGTGGACACTGCGGCGCTCACTGTGACCCACCAGCACATAGCTGCAGCCGAGCTTGGAGAGGAACTGCCCGGAAATGTCACCCGTGTAGGCGCCGGAGTCCTCCGGGGAAAGGTCCTGCGCACCGTAACCGATCTTCAGCTTGTCGCCCTGAACGAGGGTCTGGGTGCTGCGCAGATCGGTGAACGGAGGGAAAACCACTACCTCGACCCGGCTGTAGTCATGCCGGGCATCGCTCAGGGTCCAGGCCAGCTTCTGCAGCAGTGTGATGCCCTGGACGTGGTCCATGTTCATTTTCCAGTTGCCCGCGATCAGCGGTGTGCGGTCATACTTGCCGTTGGTCGAGGTGGTCATCTCTGCTCCGGTTTCGTTGTGGTTTGGATAAAGTTTCGCGGACACGCAGACGGGTCCGCCGGAGCAGCTCCTGCGGACCCGTTAGCGGCCTACTTGTCGAGGACGGCGATCCCCGGAAGTTCCTTGCCTTCAAGATACTCCAGGCTCGCCCCGCCGCCGGTGGAGATATGCGAAAAGTCGCTGTCGGAGAAACCAAGTTTCCGCACGGCAGCGGCGGAATCTCCGCCGCCGACCACCGTAAGTCCGGTGCACTCCTTCAGGCCTTCCGCGACTGCCCGGGTGCCGCCCGCAAAGGCATCGAACTCGAAGACACCCATCGGGCCGTTCCAGAAGACGGTTTTGCCCGAGCGGATGCGGTCGGCGAAGGCCGCGCCCGAAGCGGGTCCGATGTCCAGGCCAATGCCGGACGCGCCGAACTGGCTGTCTTCCATCGCGTCAGCCGGTACAACCTCATGCTCGGCGTCGGCGGCGAACTTGTCTGCAACCACAATGTCGGTGGGCAGGATGAATTCGCAGCCGGCGTCCTTGGCGCGGGCAAGGTAGTCCTTGACGGTGTCGATCTGGTCTTCCTCAAGGAGTGAGGCCCCAACCTTGTAACCCTGGGCAGCGAGGAAGGTGAAAACCATTCCGCCGCCCACCAGGAGGTAGTCGGCACGGGTCATCAGGTTCTCGATGACGGCCAGCTTGTCGGAAACCTTGGATCCGCCCAGGACCACCACATACGGCTTTTCGGGATCCTGGGTGAGCCGGGAAAGGACCTCGAGTTCGCTGCGGACAAGGTTGCCCTCATAAGCCGGCAGGACTTCGGCGATGTCGTAGACGCTTGCATGCCTGCGGTGGACGGCACCGAACGCATCGTCCACGTAGGCTCCGCTGCCGCCGGTCAGGGAGGCCAGCTCACGGGCCAGTTCCATCCGCTGGGCATCGTCCTTGGACGTCTCCCGCGGATCGAACCGGATGTTCTGCAGCACCAGGACACTGCCGGACGCCAGGGACCCGGCAAGTTCGCGGGCGCTGGACCCAACGACGTCCTCCGCGAACTCCACGGCGAAGGGAGCCAGCTCGTCCAGCCGGTCCGCGGCGGGGCGGAGGTTGTACTTCTCGTCCGGCTTGCCCTTGGGCCTGCCCAGGTGTGCCATGACGATTACCTTGGCACCGTGCTCAACCAGCAGCTGCAGCGTGGGAATGGAGGCACGGATCCGGCCATCGTCGGTAACGCGCCCGTCATCCAGGGGTACGTTCAGGTCGGAGCGGACCAGAACGTACCTGTTGTCAACGCCGTCGCTGATCAGTTCGTCGAGTGTCTTGATTGTCATGTCAACCTTTGTTTCTTAGCCGTTCGGGCGGGGGTCCTAGAGCTTCGAGGCTACGAGCGTGGTGAGGTCCACCAGCCGGCAGGAGTAGCCCCATTCGTTGTCGTACCAGCCAACAACCTTGACCTCATTGCCCATCACCCGGGTGAGCGGGGCATCGAAGATGCAGGACGAAGGGTCGGTCACGATGTCGGAGGAGACGATTGGTTCGTCGGAATAGCGCAGGTAGCCGTTGAGGTTCCCCTCGCTGGCGGCCTTGTACGCGTCGTTGATTTCCTCGACGCTGGCCTCGCGCGCCAGGGTGACGGTCAGGTCTGTGACGGACCCGGTGGGAACCGGGACACGGAGGGCGAAGCCGTCCAGCTTTCCGTCGAGTTCGGGAATGACCAGACCGATTGCCTTGGCCGCGCCGGTGGTGGTGGGAACAATGTTCAGCGCTGCGGCGCGGGCCCGGCGAAGGTCCCGGTGCGGGCCGTCCTGCAGGTTCTGGTCCGCCGTGTAGGCGTGCACCGTGGTCATCAGGCCGCGCTCAATGCCAAACGCATCATGGATGACCTTGGCCAGCGGTGCCAGGCAGTTGGTGGTGCAGGAGGCGTTGGAGACGATGCTGTCAGTTGCCGGGTCGTACTCGGAGTCGTTCACGCCCATGACGATCGTGCGATCCGCTCCCTTGCCCGGGGCTGAGATCAGGACTTTTTTGGCCCCGGCGTCGATGTGCTTGCGTGCGTCATCCGCCTTGGTGAAGAATCCGGTGGACTCAATGACAATGTCCACGCCCATGTCTTTCCAGGGCAGGTTGGACGGGTCCCGCTCGGCGAGAACCCGAATGGTCTTGCCGCCGACAACAAGGTTGCCGTCCTGTACCTCGACGCTTTCGCCGATGCGCCCGGTGATGGAGTCGTACTTGAGCAGATGGGCGAGGGCCTCGGGACTGGTCAGGTCATTGACTGCGACAATATCCAGGTCCGCATTCTGCTCGAGTGCTGCCCGAAAGTAGTTGCGTCCGATACGCCCGAATCCGTTGATTCCAACACGAGTAGTCACTTTTCTTCTCTCCTTGATAGCGGTCGTTCGAGAATCAGTGACCTCAGTGGTAAAAGGCCACTTCAGTTGACTTCACAGGAGCGGCGCATTCCGGACCTGCATCAGCGCACGGATTGCCGGTCAGGCACTGCATGAGCCGTTGCTTCATCTTACGCGCAGGTGCCGCCGGCGTGTGACCGGCGGCACCTGATAATCGGCGTCGTGGACGCAATTAAGACGCGTTAGGCGGGCAGGATCAGCCCGGTTGCGCCGGAGCGCGCAGCGTCGAAGCGGGCTGCGACGTCGGCCCAGTTGACGATGTTCCAGAAAGCCTTGACGTAGTCAGCCTTGACGTTGACGTAGTCCAGGTAGAAGGCGTGCTCCCACATGTCCAGCATCAGCAGCGGGATGGTGCCTACGGGGATGTTGCCCTGCTGATCGTAGAGCTGCTCGATGACAAGGTTTCCGCCGAGGGGCTCGTAGGCCAGGATGGCCCAGCCGGAGCCCTGCAGGGAGTTGGCTGCAGCGGTGAACTGGCCGCGGAACGCATCGAAGGATCCGAAGAAGTCGTCGATGGCTGCTGCCAGCTCGCCTACCGGCTTGTCGCCGCCTTCCGGAGACAGGTTGTTCCAGAAGATGGAGTGGTTCGTGTGTCCGCCGAGGTGGAACGCGAGGTCCTTGGACAGCTTCGGGATGTTGCCGAACTCGCCCTTTTCGCGGGCTTCAGCCATCTGTGCCAGTGCGGTGTTGGCGCCGGCAACGTAGGTGGCGTGGTGCTTGTCATGGTGGAGTTCCATGATGCGCGCCGAGATGTGCGGCTCAAGGGCTGCGTAGTCGTACGGCAGTTCCGGCAGTGTGTATTCGTTCACGAAAATCCTCCGTTGATACTCGGATCCATAACTCCGGACAGCGTGTCCGTCCGGAAGCTTTTAGTGCTGGAAAGTCAGCACGCTTAGTCCATCCTATGCAAGACCCTACTGGTCAAGCATTTCAGGGGTCACATTGGCTTCAGTGCCCGGGATCCCCAGTTCTGCGGCGCGCTTGTCAGCCATGGCCAGGAGGCGGCGGATGCGCCCGGCAATAGCGTCCTTGGTCATGGGAGGATCGGCCAGGCGGCCCAGCTCGTCCAGGCTGGCCTGCTTGTGGGCCACGCGCAGTTCACCGGCGTAGAGCAGGTGGTCCGGGACATCTTCGCCGAGGATTTCGAGGGCGCGTTCCACACGGGCGCCGGCCGCGACCGCTGCCTGTGCCGAGCGGCGCAGGTTCGCATCGTCGAAGTTCGCCAGGCGGTTGGCGGTGGCCCGCACTTCCTTGCGCATCCGGCGTTCCTCCCAGACCATGAGGGCATCATGGGCACCCATGCGGGTCAGGAGCGCAGCGATGGTGTCGCCGTCGCGGATCACCACGCGGTCCACCCCGCGCACTTCCCGGGCCTTCGCCTGGATGCCGATGCGGCGGGCAGCGCCCACCAGGGCCAAGGCAGCTTCGGGGCCGGGACAGGTGACCTCCAGGGAGGAGGAACGGCCCGGTTCGGTCAGGGAACCGTGGACCAGGAAGGCCCCGCGCCAGACCGCCTCCGCGTCTGCCGCGGAACCGTTGACGACGACGGAGGGCAGGCCGCGGACAGGCCGTCCGCGGGCATCCAGCAGGCCGGTTTGGCGGGCCAGGGATTCACCGTCCTTGACCACCCGGACCACGTAGCGGTTGCCCCGGCGGAGGCCGGAGCCGGAAACCACCACGATGTCGCTGGCGTGGCCGTAAACCTCCGCGATGGCGGCACGCAGCCGCCGTGCGGTGGATGCGAGGTCCACTTCCGCCTCGATCACGATCCGGCCCGAGATGATGTGCAGGCCCCCTGCAAAGCGCAGCATTGCCGAGACTTCGGCTTTACGAACCGAGGATTTCTTCACGCTCAGGCGCGAAAGTTCCTCTTTGACTGCAGCAGTCAGCGCCACTAAAACACTCCTAGTTTTCCCCGAAAATATCGTGATAGGCGGCCGCCAGCCGCAGCGGATCATGGATCGGCCTCCGGGCCGCTGCCCCTACCTTACCGAAGACGGCACGGGCTCCCATTTCCGCTGCCGCGGCGGCGAAGGAATCCTTGTCCTCGACGACCGCCGGATCCGCCAGCACGGCGTCCACCTTGAAACCGGGCGCGTAGCGCCGGATGGCGTGAAGATGGTCGACGGCGCTCATGCCTGCCGTTTCCTTGGTCTCATTGCGCAGGTTCATGGTCAGGCAGCGGCGGGCTTTCGTGGCACACAGCGCATCGCGCATCTGCGGCAGCAGAAGGTGGGGCAAGACCGAGGTGTACCAGGAACCCGGACCCAGGATCACCCAGTCCGCACGTTCAATCGCGGTGATGGCGTCCTGGCAGGCCGGTGCGTCCGAGGGCAGCAGGCGGACGTTGACCACGTTGGAACGTGTCCCGGCCACGGCAAGTTCAGCCTGGCCCGTAACCGTCTCGTGTTGCAGCCCGGATGCGGTCTGCCGCAGCACATCTCCCTGGATGGTCAGCGGCTGTGTTGACATGGGCAGGACCTGCCCGCGGGCGCCAAGCAGGGCACCGGCCCACTGAAGGCCGGCTACCGGATCTCCCAGCAGCTCCCAGAGGGTCACGATCAGCAGGTTGCCCAGGGCATGGTTGTCCAGTGAGCCTTCAACGCCGGGCTTGGACTGGAACCTGTGCTGCATGACATCCCGCCAGGTGCGGCCCCAGTCGGTGTCGTCGCAGAGGGCAGCCAGCGCCATCCGGAGGTCGCCGGGAGGAAGCACATCAAGCTCCTCGCGCAGGCGGCCGGAGGAACCCCCGTTGTCGGCCACGGTCACCACCGCGGTGAGGTCGGTGGTGAGCAGCCGCAGGGCCGAGAGCGTGGCGGAAAGCCCGTGCCCTCCGCCAAGCGCGACGACGGCCGGAGGTTTGGCCCCGTTGGGTGAGGGCAGGCTTGTTCCCTCAGGCAGAACCGGAATGGGTCCGGTCAGGAACCCCACCTATTCCCGCCCCAGGTCACGGTGGTGTGCGCTGACAGTCACGTGCGGCAGCTTCGCCAGCCGCTTGGCCAGTTCTTCGGTCACTGCAACCGAGCGGTGCTTGCCGCCCGTGCAGCCGACGGCGATGGTGGCGTAGTGCTTGTTTTCCCGGCGGTATCCGTCGATGACCGGTGCCAGGGCCTCGACATACCGGTCGAGGAAGTCGGCGGTGCCATGGGCACCCAGCACGAAGTCGCGGACGTCGGCATCCTGGCCTGTGTGGGGACGCAGCTGGGGAACCCAGTGCGGATTGGGAATAAAGCGGACATCGGCCACGAAGTTCGCGTCCACCGGCAATCCGTACTTGAAGCCGAAGCTCATGACGTTCAGCCGCAGGACAATCGGCCCCTGCTCCGTGAAGAGTTCGGTGATGGCGGTTGCCAGGGCGTGCACGTTGAGCTTGGACGTATCGATGATGACGTCCGAGGCGTCCCGCAGTTCCCGCACCACATCGCGCTCGGCTGCAATGCCGTCCAGGATGCGGCCGTCACCCTGCAGCGGGTGCGGCCGGCGGCCGGACTCAAAGCGCTGGACCAGCGTCTGGTCGGAGGCGTCGAGGAAGAGGACGCGGTAGGAGACACCTGCCGCCCGGAGATTGTTCAGGGCTTCCCGGATGTCCTGGAAGAGTCCCTTGCTGCGGACATCCATGACTACGGCAAGCCTGGGGATGGAGTGCGGCATCCGGGAAACGAGTTCGGTCAGGGTGCCCAGCATCAGCGGAGGAAGGTTCTCCACCACGTACCAGCCGTGGTCCTCCAGGGCATTTGCGGCTGTACTGCGGCCGGCACCGGACATGCCGGTGACAACGAGCAGCTCGGACTCGGCAGGCTTGACGCTTTGCAGCCCGTCCACTTCAGTCATCTTTTCCTTGTTCCCGTCACTTCCGAGGGCCCCCGTATGCCGGGCAGCCGCCTGCTTCCGCCGCAGTCCGGCCTTCCCAGCCTAACTAAGATTCAACTATTTCGCCGGTAGCCATGTTCACGGCCGGGGCGGCGCCGTCGTCCGCCAGCGCCGCCTGCAGGGCCGCGGCCATCGACGGACCGATTCCGGGAACCTCCTGCAGCGCGGCAGCATCCGCCTGCTTCAGCCGGCGCACGGATCCGAAGTGCTTCAGCAGCGCCTTCTGCTTCGCCGGACCAAGTCCCGGCACCGAGTCCAAAACCGACGCCGTCATTGACTTTCCGCGCTTCTGGCGGTGGAAGGTGATGGCAAAGCGGTGGGCTTCGTCGCGGATCCGCTGCAGCAGGAACAAGGCCTGGGAGGAACGCGGCAGGATCACCGGGAAGTCGCTCTCCGGTACCCAGACCTCTTCCAGCCGCTTGGCCAGTCCCACCACGTACACGTCAGTGATGCCCAGGTCCTCCAGCGCACGGGAGGCGGCAGTGACCTGGGGCTTGCCGCCGTCGACCACCACGAGGTTGGGCGGGTAGGCAAACTTTGCCCTGGGGGCGGCGGTGAGGGTGTCCGCCACCGGCCCGACCGGCTCCGGCGCTGCCGGAGCAGAGCCGGGTTCGGCGTCGGGCACTTCCGCGGCAGGATCAAAGTTGTCGGCAAGATAGTGCTTGAAACGGCGTGAAATGACGTCGTACATGGACGCGGTGTCGTCCCGTGCGGCCTCGCCGGTGATTGAAAAGCGGCGGTAGTCGGACTTCTTCATGAGTCCGTCCTCTGCCACCACCATGGAGGCTACGACGTTTGTGCCCTGGACGTGGGAGATGTCGTAGCACTCGATGCGCAGCAGCGGAACCGGAAGATCCAGCGCCTCCTGCAGCTCAGAGAGTGCAGCGGAACGTGTGGTGAGATCACCGGCGCGGCGGCTTTTGTGCAGCCGCATGGCGTCTTCGGCGTTGCGGGTAACCGTCTCCATCAGGGACTTCTTGTCCCCGCGCTGGGGAACCGAAATCCTGACTTTGGAGCCGCGCAGACCGCGGAGCCAGACCTGCAGTTCCTCAGCGTTCTCCGGAAGCACCGGCACCAGAACGCGGCGGGGAATGCTGTCCGCCATGGATGCTTCGCCGTAGACCTGCTGGAGCAGGTGCTCCACGATCTCACCGGTGTCCATGTCCTCGACCTTCTCCACTACCCAGCCGCGCTGGCCGCGGATCCGGCCGCCGCGCACGTGGAAGACCTGGACGGAGGCCTCGAGCTCGTCCTGGACCATGCCAAAGATGTCGGCATCGGTGTCTTCGGCCAGAACCACGGTGTTCCGCTCAAAGACCTTCTTCAGGGCCGCGATGTCGTCGCGCAGCCGTGCGGCGGACTCATAGTCGAGGTCCGCGACGGCTGCCTGCATCTGCTTCTCCAGGTCGTGGATGAAGCGCTTGCCTTCGCCGGACATAAAGGAACAGAGCTCAGCGGCCAGGGCACGGTGGTCTTCCGCGCTGATGCGTCCCACACAGGGGGCCGAGCACTTGTCGATGTAGCCCAGGAGGCACGGGCGGCCGGTGCGTTCGGCCCGTTTGAAGACACCGGCGCTGCAGGTGCGCACCGGGAAGACGCGCAGCAGCGTATCAAGGGTCTCGCGGATGGCCTTGGCGGGATAGAACGGGCCGAAGTACCGGGTGTCCTTGCGGCGTTCGCCGCGCATCACCTGTGCCCGGGGGTACTTCTCCCCCATGGTCACCGCCAGGTAGGGGTAGGACTTGTCGTCCCGGAACATGATGTTGAACCGGGGGCTGAATTCCTTGATCCAGGTGTACTCGAGCTGCAGCGCCTCAAGTTCGGTGCCGACCACGGTCCATTCAACACTGGTGGCGGTGAAGACCATGGCCCGGGTCTTGGGCATCAGCTGCCCGGGGCTGGCGAAGTATGAATTCAGCCGGGAACGGAGGTTCTTTGCCTTGCCTACGTAGATGACCCGCCGGTGCTCATCGCGGAAACGGTACACCCCGGGTTCGGTGGGGATTTCCCCCGTCCGGGGCCGGTAAGTTGCTGGATCTGCCACTTTTCCATCCTACGGCCCGCCTCCCCCGGCCGCGGCCGGGTTCGCCGCCCGCGCAAACTGCGCAGAAGCACTAGGCGCCGTCGGGCTTGTTCTGGTTGTAGCTGCCGGCGCGTTCCTGGCCGGAGAGCTCGGCGATCGCATCCATGACCTGGTCGGTGACCCGGCGGCGTTCCGGCAGGGCATGCGCCGGCCCGGTTTTGGAGAAGTACAGCGGGCGCCCCACGTTCATGGTGAAGGAATGCGGTTTGACCCACTTCTTGCCGGCAGGCTGCAGCCGCTCCGTGCCGATCAGGCCTACCGGGACCACCGGAGCGCCGGAGGTCAGGGCGAGCCAGCCCACGCCTGTGCGGCCGCGGTAGAGCAGTCCGTCCCGGGAACGGGTGCCTTCGGGGTAGATGCCGATTCCGCCGCCGGTTTCCAGGACATCCAGCAGGGACTTCAGGGCTGCGACGCTGGCCGCCTGCTGGCCGCGTTCCACCGGAATGGATCCCACGCTTTCAAAAAAGTTCCGCATGGCCGCGCCCTTGAGGCCCGGAGTGGTGAAGTACTCCGCCTTCGCGAAGAACCCGACCCGGCGCGGCATAAGTGCCTGGATCAGGACACTGTCCAGGAAGGACAGATGGTTTGCGGCGACAATGAACGGCCCGGTGGTGGGAACGTTCTGCAGTCCGGTGATGGTGGGCCGGCAGAGGGAAATCAGTCCCCGTGTGCTGGAGCGGGTGAGGTTATAGAGGCCCACGGGCACCTGCCGGGTGTGCGGCCGCGTGGACGGCTGCCGGAAGCTCTGCAGCGGACTGTACGACGGCGGCGGCGCCGGCAGCTTCAAGCTCCCCGTCCTGGGCGAAGCCCCAGGCAACGCCAATGCAGGGAATGCTGTTGGCGGCGGCGCCGTGGACGTCGTGGGACCGGTCGCCGATCATCACGGCGGCGGAATACCGGCCCTTATGTTCAGCCAGCGCGGCCCGGACGATTGATACTTTGCCGTCTGCAGCTGCGCGGCGTTCATCTGCCGGGGACCCGTGGATGGAATCAAAAAGGGTATCCAGGCCCTGGACCGCGAGGAGTTCACGGGCAATCGGTTCCGGCTTCTGGGTGGCTACCGCCAGCAGCGCACCTTCGGCCTGCAGGCTGCGGACAGCGTCGGCGACGCCGGGATAGGGCCTGCTCGCTGCCATCCCGGTTTCCCGGTACCTCCGCCGGTAGCTGGCGATCACGGTTTCAAGCTGCTCCGCAGGGACGCCTGCGATGCGGGTCAGTGAGTCCTTCAGCGCCGGGCCCACCATCGCCTGCAGGGCTGCGGGGGGCGGAACGGGCAGTCCGGAGGCTTCCAGGGCTGCCGCGATGCCTCCGGTGATGCTGCCGGCGGGGTCCACAAGGGTGCCGTCCAGATCAAAGAGAACCAGGAGCCTTGAATTCGTCACCGGGCAAGTTTCGCACAGAGAAGCCTGCCAGCGTAAAAAGGTATTACCCCCGCGGAATATGTCGGCTGGATTTGCCGGACGAACCGGAGCCGTCCTAGCTGAGGATCTCCGCCAGGAACCGGCCGGTGTGGCTCTCCGGTGACTTGGCGACCTTCTCAGGAGTCCCCGAGGCAACAACCATGCCGCCGCCGGTGCCGCCGTCGGGCCCCAGATCGATGATCCAGTCGGCGCTCTTGATGACGTCCAGGTTGTGTTCGATGGTGATGACGGTGTTGCCCTTCTCCACCAGGCCCTGCAGCACAAGCAGGAGCTTGCGCACGTCTTCAAAGTGCAGGCCGGTGGTGGGCTCGTCCAGGACGTAGACGCTCCGGCCATTGGACCGCTTCTGCAGCTCGGCGGCGAGCTTCACCCGCTGGGCCTCTCCGCCGGAGAGCGTGGTGGCCGGCTGGCCCAGGCGCACATAGCCAAGTCCGACGTCGACCAGTGTGTTCAGGTGCCGGGCAATAGGTGCAAAAGCAGCGAAGAACTCAGCGGCCTCAGCGATCGGCATGTCCAGGATCTCGGCAATGTTCTTGCCCTTGTAGTGGACTTCAAGGGTTTCCCGGTTGAACCGCGCGCCGTGGCAGACTTCGCAGGGCACGTAGACATCCGGCAGGAAGTTCATTTCGATCTTCAGCGTGCCGTCACCGTGGCACGCCTCGCAGCGCCCGCCCTTGACGTTGAAGGAGAACCGGCCGGGGAGGTAGCCGCGCACCTTCGCCTCGGTGGTCTCGGCGAAGAGCTTGCGGATGTGGTCGAAAACGCCCGTGTAAGTAGCAGCGTTGGAGCGCGGGGTACGGCCGATGGGGCTCTGGTCGACGTGGATGACCTTGTCCAGGTGTTCCAGTCCGTCCACCCGGGTGTGCCGGCCGGCTACGTGCTTGGCGCCGTTAAGCTTGCTCGCCAGGACACGGTACAGGATGTCATTGATCAGCGTGGACTTGCCGGAACCGGACACGCCCGTGACGGCGGTGAAGACACCGAGCGGAACGCTCACGTCAATGTTGCGCAGGTTGTTCTCCCGCGCGCCGACGATTTTCAGCTGGCGTGACTTGTCCACCTTGCGCCGCTTGGCCGGAATCTCGATCTTCCGCCGTCCGGCGAGGTAGTCGCCGGTCACCGAGCGGGTGTTGGTGAGCAGTTCAGACAACGGGCCGGAGTGCACGACCTCGCCGCCCTTCTCCCCTGCACCGGGTCCGACGTCGACAATCCAGTCAGCTTCGTGGATGGTGTCTTCGTCATGCTCCACGACAATGAGCGTGTTGCCGAGGTTGCGCAGCCGGGCCAGGGTTTCGATGAGGCGGCGGTTGTCCCGCTGGTGCAGGCCGATCGAGGGTTCATCCAGGACGTACAGCACACCCACCAGGCCGGAGCCGATCTGGGTGGCCAGGCGGATGCGCTGGGCTTCACCGCCGGAGAGCGTGGCGGCCGGCCGGTCCAGGGAAAGGTACTCCAGGCCCACGTCGAGCAGGAAGGTCAGGCGGGCCTTGATCTCCTTGAGGACCTGCTCGCCGATCTTGGCCTCACGGTCCGTCAGTTCGAGGTTCTCGAAGAAGGCAGCCGCCTCGCGCAGCGGCATGGCGCTGGCTTCGGCGATGTTGCGCTTGTTGATCAGCACCGACAGGGACGCGGGGTTGAGGCGTGCGCCGCCGCACTCGGGGCACGCGATTTCCCGCATGTACTCCTCGTACCGGTCACGGGAGCTCTCGGACTCCGTCTCCTGGTGCTTGCGCTTGATGTAGCCGATCACGCCTTCGAAACCGGTGGTGTACTTGCGCTCCCGGCCGAAGCGGTTGCGGTACTGGACCACCACCTTGTGGTCCTTGCCGTGCAGTACGGCTTCGCGCGCCTTTGCAGGCAGCTTCTTCCACGGAACATCCATGGAGAAGCCCATGTCCTTGGCGAGTCCGGACAGCAGCCGGTTCCAGTACTCGGTGGTGGCGGTACCCATGGACCACGGTGCAATGGCGCCGGCGGCGAGGCTGAGGTTCGGGTTGGGAACCACCAGCTCCTCATCAACTTCCAGCCGCGAACCGATGCCGGTGCAGACGGGGCAGGCACCGAACGGGTTGTTGAAGGAGAAGGACCGCGGCTCGATCTCATCGATGGCCAGCGGGTGCTCGTTCGGGCAGGCCAGATGCTCGGAGAAGCTCCGGGTCCGTTCCGGGCTGTCCTCAGGCAGGTCAACGAAGTCCGCCAGGACACGGCCGTCGGCAAGGCCCAGGGCGGTTTCCACCGAGTCGGTGAGGCGCTGGCGGATGCCGTCCTTGGCCACGAGGCGGTCGATCACCACTTCGATGGTGTGCTTGTACTGCTTGCCGAGCTTGGGCGGATCGGAGAGCTGGATAGTCTTGCCGTCCACCTTGGCGCGGGAGTAGCCCTTGGCTGCGAGATCCTTGAACAGGTCAACGAACTCGCCCTTGCGCCCGCGCACCACCGGCGCCAGGATCTGGTACCGCGTGCCCTCTTCGAGTTCGAGCAGCTGGTCAGTGATCTGCTGCGGGGTCTGGCGGCTGACAGGTTCGCCGCAGACCGGGCAGAACGGGGTGCCCACGCGCGCCCAGAGCAGACGCATGTAGTCATGGATTTCGGTAATGGTGCCCACCGTTGAGCGCGGGTTCCGGCTGGTGGACTTCTGGTCAATTGACACGGCCGGGGACAGGCCTTCGATGAAGTCGACGTCCGGCTTGTCCACCTGCCCCAGGAACATCCGGGCGTAGGAGGACAGTGACTCGACGTAGCGCCGCTGGCCTTCGGCGAAGATCGTGTCGAACGCCAGGGAGGACTTTCCGGACCCTGAAAGTCCGGTGAAGACAATCATGGCGTCGCGCGGAAGATCAAGGTCCACGTTCCGCAGATTGTGTTCCCTTGCACCCTTGACCACGAGGCGGGAGAGATCGCCGGAAGGGTGGGGATTCTGGCCAGAAGTCAGTGAAGTCGCGGTAGACACGCTTTCCACTCTAGATCAAAGCCGATTCGAAGACGTATTCGAGGGCGGGTGTGTTCACCGCTGGCGTAGGGCCGCCTGGACGTAGGAAAGCGCATCACTGTGGTCCACGCCGTTGGCCCGGACCGTCTCGGCGAAAACGCGGGCGGCTTCGGCGACGCGCCGCCGTCCGTTATCCCCTGCGGCGGCCACCACGGTGCCTGCCCGGGAGCGGGTGGTTACTACCTCTGCCTGCTCCAGTTCGCGGTAGGCGCGGGCTACGGTGTTGACTGCCAGGCCCAGCTGGGCAGCCAGCGTACGCACCGGAGGCAGCCGGGTGCCTACGGGAAGGCTGCCGTCATTGGCGGCGTCGAGGATCTGCAGGCGGAGCTGTTCGAACGGGGGCACCGAGCTCGCCGCGTCGATCCGCACCCAGGAGAGCACGCCGTCGTCCATGCCACCGCTTTCTTTGTCCCTGCCGCCGGTCCGCGAATGCGGCCGGTTCCACATCCATCTTGCCACGGCGGCGGCGCGCGGACCGGAAAGGCAGGGCTATTCGGGTGCCTCAGCACGGGCAGCGGGTTCGCTGAACTGGGACTGGTACAGCCGGGCATAGAACCCGCCCGCCTCCAGGAGCTCCTCATGGGTCCCCTGCTCGACTATCTGCCCGTCCCGGACGGCCAGTATGACGTCGGCGTCGCGGATGGTGGAGAGCCGGTGCGCAATGACAAAACTGGTACGGGCCTTCCGCAGTGCTCCCATGGCCAGCCGGATTGAGACTTCAGTCCGTGTGTCCACCGAGCTGGTTGCCTCGTCCAGCACCAGGATGGACGGGTTTGCCAGCCAGGCGCGGGCAATGGTGATGAGCTGGCGCTGCCCCTGGCTCAGGGATCCGCCGTCGGCGCTCAGGACCGTGTCATATCCTTCCGGCAGCGACCGGACAAAATGGTCCACGTGGGTAGCCTTGGCTGCCTGGACGATTTGCTCGTCCGTTGCATCGGGCGCGCCGTAGGCCAGGTTCTCCCGGATCGTGCCTTCGAAAAGCCAGGCGTCCTGGAGGACCATGCCAATGCTGCGGCGGACGTCGTCCCGGGTCATGGTCATGGTGTTGACGCCGTCCAGCAGGATTTCGCCGGAGTCCACGTCATAGAAGCGCATCAGCAGGTTCACCAGGGTGGTCTTTCCAGCCCCCGTGGGGCCGACGATCGCCACGGTCTGCCCGGGTTTCGCCTCGAAGGAGAGATCGCGGATCAGCGGCGCCCGGGGTGAGTAGGAGAAGCTGACATGGCGGAAGGCAACGTCACCGCGCACCCGGCCCAGCCGCACCGGATTCCTGGGGTCGGGGTCGATTTCCTTTGCGTCGAGCAGCGCGAAGACGCGTTCAGCGGAGGCAAGGCCCGACTGAAGCATGTTGATCAGTCCGCCCAGCTGACCCAGCGGCTGGCTGAACTGCCGGCTGTACTGCACAAACGCCTGCACTCCCCCGATGGACAGGGCGCCGCCGGCCACCTGGATGCCGCCGACGACCGCTACCGCCACGTAGTTCAGGTTCGAAATGAACGTCATGGTGGGCATGATGACGCCGGAGACGAACTGTGCCCGGAAGGAAGACTCGTAGAGGCGTTCGTTCCCCGGAAGGAAGCCCTCCACCACACGGTCCTGCTGGCCGAAGGCCAACACCGCGTCCTGGCCGGTGAACATCTCCTCGATGTAGCCGTTGACCTCACCGGTGGTTTTCCACTGCGCCTTGAACTGCACCTGCGAGCGCCTGGCAATCAGGACGGTCACCACGGCCGAGACGGGCACCGTAAGTACGGCGATCAGGGCCAGCAGCGGGGAGATCCAGAGCATCATCCCCAGTACCCCCAGGATCGTCAGCACCGACGTGATGACCTGGGTGATGCTCTGCGAGAGGGTCTGGGCAAGGTTGTCGATGTCATTGGTGACCCGGCTCAGGACGTCGCCGCGGGACTGCTGCTGGAAATGGGACATGGGCAGCCGGAACAGTTTGCCGTCCACCTCCCGGCGCAGGCGGTACATGGCGTTCTGCACGATCCGCGCCGTTACTCGCGCCTGTGCCCAGCCGAAGAAGAAGGATGCCAGGTAGATGGCCAGCACTGCCATCAGCAGCATGCCCAGGGAGGAGAAGTTGATCCCCTCACCAGGCACCGCGTCCATGGCGGCGAGCATGTCTGCCAGCTGGGTCTCCCCCGCAGCCCGCAAAGCCTCCACCTGGTCCGCCTTGGAGACCCCCGGAGCCAGGGAAGCGCCGATCACGCCGTCGAAGATCACGTTGGTGGCATCGCCCAGGACTTTCGGAGCGGTGACTGCGAGCGCCACGGAGACAACACCAAAGAGCAGTACCGCTGCAACGCGCCAGGTGTCCGGTGACAGCAGCCTCAGCAGGCGTGCCGTGGCGGCCTTGAAGCTGGCGGGCTTTGCTGCCGGAGCCCCGCGCCCGTGCATGCTCACCGTGCCTCCTCCGGTGTGTACTGCGAGGAGACGATCTCGCGGTAGGCGGTACTGGTATCCAGCAATTCGGTGTGGGTGCCGGCAGCGGCGATCCGCCCCTCGTCCAGGACGATGATCTTTGCGGCGTCCGTAATGGTGTTCACCCGCTGGGCGACGACTATTACGGTGGCATGTGCCGTGCGCTGTTTCAGGGCTGCCCGCAGCCGTGCATCCGTGGTGAAGTCCAGTGCGGAGAAACTGTCATCGAAGAGGTAGATGTCCGGCTGGACCACCAGTGCCCTGGCAATGGCCAGCCGCTGGCGCTGTCCGCCGGAGAAGTTGCCGCCGCCCTGCTCCACTTCATGGTCCAGCCCGCCCTCTGCGGCCCGGACAAAGTCGGCAGCCTGGGCAATCTCCAGCGCTTCCCACAGTTCCTCATCCGTGGCGGCGGGCTTGCCGAAACGCAGGTTGGAGGCAATGGTGCCGGAGAAGAGATGGGCACGCTGCGGCACCAGCCCGATGCCTGAGCGCAGGGAGTGCAGGGTGACCCCGGCCGTGTCCTGCCCGTCAATGCTGATGCTTCCCCCGGTTGGATCCAGCAGGCGCGGCACCAGGTTCAGCAGCGTGGACTTCCCTGCCCCCGTGGAGCCGATGATGGCGGTGGTCTGTCCGGGCTCGGCTTCGAAGCTGATTTCCCGGAGAACGGGATCCTCGGCACCGGGATAGGTGAACCCCACCCCGGAAAACACCAGCCGGCCGCCGTCGTACACCAGCTCGCCGGCATCCGGGGCATCCCGGACGCTGGTACGGGTATCCAGCACCTCGTAGATCCGTTCCGCGCAGACGGCGGCCCGCGGCAGCATCATGATCATGAACATGGACATCATCACGGCCATGAGGATCTGCATGATGTAGGCGATGAACGCCGTGAGGGCGCCGATCTGCATCTGCCCCGCGTCAATGCGGAAGGCTCCCAGCCAGACCACGGCGACCGTTGCCAGGTTCGCCACGAGCATGGTGGCCGGGAACAGCAGCGCCAGATACTGGCTGACCCGGAGCTGTGTGCCGGTGAGGTCCTGGTTGGCGGCGTCGAACCGCTGCTTCTCGGTGCGTTCTCGCACGAAGGCGCGGATGACGGCGATTCCCATGATCTGTTCGCGCAGTACGCCGTTAACCCGGTCAATCTGTTTCTGTGCCCTGCGGAAGAGCGGAACCAGCCGGCGCAGCACCAGCCCGATGATGATGACCAGGACCGGGAGGATCAGCAGCAGGATCCCGGAGAGCGGGATGTCCTGGTTCAGGGCCAGCAGGACTCCCCCGACTCCCATGATGGGAGCGGAGACCATCATGGTCATGGTCAGCAGCAGGGACATCTGGACCTGCTGCACGTCATTGGTGGTCCTGGTGATGAGCGACGGGGCACCAAAGAGGCCTATCTCCCGCCCGGAGAAGGTCTCCACGTTGGTGAACAGGGAACGGCGCACGTTCCGTCCAACGCGCATGGCGGTGCGGGCAGCGTAATAGGTGGCGGCAACGGAACACACCACCTGTGCCGCCGTGACAGCCAGCATCCAGCCGCCGATGTTCATAATGGTGGCCGTGTCCCCCTTCACTACGCCCTGGTCAATGATGTCCGCATTGAGGGTGGGCAGGAACAAGGTGGCGGCGGTCTGCAGGAACTGCAGGATTACGACGGCGGTAACCGCACCTTTGTACGGGGCGAGGTTTTCGCGAACGAGCCGAAGAAGCACGTATCCTCCCGGAACTGCCGGGGCGTTCCGGCACCATCTGAACGTACGCCGGGCACGGCCCGGCGGCAAGGGATCACCGGACACGCGGCGCTGATGCCCTGCGGTGGGAAGCTGCTGCCGTTTAGACTGGCGCCATGCTGGATACCAGGAACGTTTCGATACGCAGTGCCTCCGTCGGCTCCATGGACAACAACGTCTACGTCCTGACGGCCAAGAACTCAGGGGCGCAGGTCCTCATTGATGCCGCAGATGATTTCCCGCGCATTCAGGAACTGCTCGACGCCGCTGCGGCGGACCTCTACGGCGGCTCAGGCGAGGCCGCGGTACAGATGATCATCACGACGCACAGCCACTGGGACCATGTGCGGGCGCTCGCTGAAACCAAGGCAGCCACCGGCGCACGCACTGCTGCGGGAGCTCCGGACACCGCGGACATCGAGGTACCCACGGACGTCCCGCTCTCCCACGGGGATGTGCTCGACTTTGACGGGTTTGACCTGGAAGTCATTGCCCTGCGCGGCCACACCCCCGGCTCCGTTGCCCTGGTTTACCGGGATCCCGAGGGGCCGGCCCACCTGTTTACCGGTGATTCCCTCTTCCCCGGCGGGGTGGGCAACACCCAGAAGGATCCCGAACGCTTCAACGCCCTCTACAACGATGTAGTCGAACGTATATTCGAACAGTTCCCGGATGACACCCTGGTCCACCCCGGGCACGGCGCCGGAACCACACTCGGCGCGGAGCGGCCGCACCTGGCCGAATGGAAGGAACGCGGCTGGTAGCACCGGTCCCCTAGGGCTTGTGCGCCACCATAAAGATCCGGCGGAACGGCATCACGGTGCCCCACGGCTTTGGTGGATACGCTTCCCGCAGCAGTGCACCGTACGCGGATTCGAATGCCGGGTATTCTTCCGGATCCAGGGCTGCCATGACGGGACGCAGGGCGGTGCCGCGCACCCAGTCAAGCACCGGGTCCGGGCCGGTGAGGACCTGCGAGTAACTGGTTTCCCAGACATCGGCGTCGAATCCGGCGTTCAGCAGCAGCTCCAGATACTCTTCGGGCTCTGCCACGGAATCGGTACCCCGTAGTACTCCTGCGAGCGCCCGGGCATACCGCGGGCTGCCGGCCAGTTCCCGCATGAGGGCGTGGGACGGGGCTCCAAAGTTCCCCGGTACCTGTACAGCGATCCAGGAGCCGGACCCGAGTGCCCTGGCCCACCGGGCGAGCAATTCCTCGTGGCCCGGCACCCACTGCAGGGCGGCGTTGGAGAGCAGGACACCGGCTCCTGGCGCAGGTTCCCAGTCCTGTATGTGCCCTTGGGTGAAGCTGAGGTTGTTCCCGGAGCGGGCCTTCGCTTCACGGATCATGTCTTCCGAGGAGTCGATGCCGGTTACCGGGCTCCCCGGCCAGCGTTCGGCCAGTACCGCAGTGAGCGCCCCAGTCCCGCAGCCCAGGTCGGCGACCCAGGCCGGGTCCCTGACCGGCTCTCCGGCTCCGATCCGGGCGGCGAGGTCGAAGAAAGGCCTGTCGCGGTGGTCTGCAAACTGAAGGTAGCGCTCAGGATCCCATTTCATGGCCGCGAGCCTAGCAGCGCCGTCGTCCGCGCCTTTGGAGGCGGGAGCGGCGGTTTTACCGGCCGGGCTAGGCTGGTAGGTGAGATGAAACTACTTGATTCGCTTCCCGCGGCAGCCAGCGGAACCACGACCATCGACCCGGACGAGGTCTACACCTCCTTCCTTGAGTGGGTGGAAGGCCGCGGGATGTCCCTCTATCCTGCCCAGGACGAGGCAGTGATGGAGCTGGTCACCGGAAACAACGTCATCCTGGCCACACCCACCGGTTCGGGTAAGTCGATGGTGGCAATCGCCGCGCACTACTACGCCATGGCCCTGGATGAGCGCAGCTACTACACCGCTCCCATCAAGGCCCTGGTCTCAGAGAAGTTCTTTGCGCTCTGCGACATTTTCGGGGCCGAGAACGTGGGCATGGTGACCGGTGACTCCTCGGTGAACAAAGACGCCCCGATTATCTGCTGCACCGCGGAGATCCTAGCTAACATTGCCCTCCGCGAAGGCGCGGACGCTGACCTGGGCACGGTCATTATGGACGAGTTCCACTTCTACTCCGATCCGCAGCGCGGCTGGGCCTGGCAGGTGCCGCTGCTGGAACTGCCGCAGGCGCAGTTCCTGCTGATGTCCGCCACCCTGGGCGACATGACCCGCATCGCCAACGAACTCAGCGAGCTCACCAACCGGGACACGGTAACGGTGTCCTCGGTGCAGCGGCCTATCCCCCTGCACTACTACTACGTTGAGACACCGGTGCAGGAGTCCCTGGAGGAACTCCTGGCCACCAGGCAGGTTCCGGTCTACGTGGTGCACTTTTCCCAGATCGAGGCAATCGACCGTGCCCAGGCGCTGATGAGCATCAATGTGTGCACCCGTGAGGAGAAGGACCGGATTGCCGAGCTGATTGCCGGTTTCCGGTTCGCCCCCGGGTTCGGCAAGACCCTGAACCGGCTGGTGCGGCATGGTATCGGTGTCCACCACGCCGGAATGCTGCCCAAATACCGGCGGCTGGTTGAGCAGCTGGCGCAGGCCGGGCTGCTGAAGGTCATCTGCGGCACCGACACCCTTGGGGTTGGCATCAACGTGCCTATCCGCACCGTGCTGATCACTGCATTGAGCAAGTACGACGGCGTGCGGACCCGCCCGCTGAACGTGCGGGAATTCCACCAGATCGCCGGGCGGGCAGGACGGGCCGGCTATGACACCGCAGGCACCGTGGTGGTGCAGGCGCCGGAGCACGTGATCGAGAACGTGAAGGCGATGGCCAAGGCGAAGGCCAAGTTCGGCGATGACCAGAAAAAGCTCCGCCAGGTGGTCAAGAAGAAGCCGCAGGCAGGGTTTGTGTCCTGGGGAGAGCCCACGTACAAGAAACTCGTTGAGGGCACCCCGGAGCCGCTGACCTCCAGCTTCAACGTCACGCACGCCATGCTGCTGAACATCCTGGAACGTCCCGGGGATCCGTTCGCTGCGGCGAAGCGGCTGCTGACGCACAACCATGAGACGCGTGCCTCCCAGCTGCGCCTGATGCGCAAGGCACTGGGCATCTACCGCGAGCTGAAGACGGCAGGGATCGTGGAGAAGCTGCCCGAACCGGACCCGGACGGCCGCACGGTCCGGCTGAAGGTGCACCTGCAGCCGAACTTCGCGCTGAACCAGCCGCTCTCCCCGTTCGCTATGGCGGCCCTTGAAATCCTGGACCCGGAAAGTCCTTCCTACGCCCTCGACGTCGTCTCCGTCATCGAGGCGACACTGGAGAAGCCGCGCCAGATCCTCTCCGCCCAGGAAAAGAAGGCCCGCGGCGAAGCCGTGGCCGCCATGAAGTCCGAAGGCATCGAGTACGAGCAGCGGATGGCCCTGCTGGAAGACATCACGTATCCGCAGCCGCTTGCGGAGCTGCTGTTCCAGTCCTTTGAGGTCTACCGGTCCGGCGCTCCATGGCTGGGTGACTTCGAGCTGGCCCCCAAATCGGTTGTGCGGGACATGTACGAACGCGCCATGAGTTTCAGCGAGTACGTGGCGTTCTACTCCCTGGCCCGTTCCGAGGGCGTGGTGCTGCGCTACCTGGCGGACTGCTATAAGGCCCTGCTGCAGACGGTTCCCCCGGAAGCGCTGCGTGAGGACCTGTCCGACATCATCGAATGGCTGGGCGAACTGGTCCGGCAGACTGACTCCTCCCTGCTGGACGAGTGGGAGGAACTCGCCGCCGGCATGGACTCCTCCGCGGGCAGCGAACCGGTCCTGCCGCCGGCACCTGAGAAGCTCACCGGCAATACCCGTGCGTTCCGCGTAATGGTGCGCAACGAAATGTTCCAGCGGGTCAAGCTCTTTGCCGACGAGGATGACGCGGCCCTGGGCGTCATGGACGGCGGGTCCGGCTGGGACGCGGACCGGTGGGCCGACGTGCTGGACGCGTACTTCGAGGAGCATGACGATATTGACGACGGCCCCGATGCCCGCGGCCCGTCGCTGCTGATTATCAAGGAGCAGCCCGGCAAGTGGGAGGTGCGGCAGATCTTCAAGGACCCGGCGGGCCACCTGGACTGGGGCATCAACGCCGAAGTGGACCTCGCCGCTTCCGATGAAGCCGGCAGCCCCGTCATCCGCGTGATTCACGCAGGACGGCTGGACTAGGCTGGAAGCCATGCAAATTCGAGCTGCGCGCAGAGACGATGTCCCGGTAATCCTTGAGCTCATTCATGAGCTGGCCGTCTATGAGAAGGAACCGGACGCGGTCCGCAACACCCCGCAGGCGCTGGAGCAGCACCTCTTCGCTGAGCACCCTGCTGTCTTCGCCCACGTGCTGGAGGACGAAGGCACTGTGCAGGGCTTTGCCCTGTGGTTCCTGAACTACTCCACTTGGGAAGGCGTCCACGGCATCTGGCTGGAAGACCTCTACGTGCGTCCCGAGGCACGCGGACGCGGCTACGGGAAGGCCCTGCTCCGCGCCCTGGCGCAGACCGCCGTCGAGCGCGGCTACGCCCGGGTTGAATGGACCGTCCTGAACTGGAACGAACCGTCCATCCTGTTCTACAAGTCCCTCGGCGCCCAGCCGATGGATGAGTGGACCACCTACCGGCTGACAGGCGGGGCGCTGGAGGAGTTCGGCGCTTCCGGAGCAGCATGAGCATCCCGCACACCGCCTCGGCACCGGTGGAGGTGCGGGGCATGCGCGTAGTAGAGCACCGGTTCACGGTGCCGCTGGACCACGCGCAGCCGGACGGTGAGCAGATCACGGTTTTCGCCCGCGAGTACTCCGACCCGGAGGTGGCAACCGCCGGGGACCTGCCGTGGCTGCTGTACCTGCAGGGCGGCCCCGGCGGAAAAGGCAACCGGCTCCTGCAGTTCGGCGGCTGGACGAAGGCAGCATCCCGGCGTTTCCGCATCCTGATGCTGGACCAGCGGGGCACCGGGCTCTCCACACCCGCCAACCGGCAGACCCTGGCCGGCCGCGGGGACGCGGAGGCCCAGGCTGAATACCTCACCCATTTCCGCGCCGATTCGATCGTCGCCGACGCCGAACTGATCCGCACAGCCCTGGGCTCCGGACCGTGGACCATCTACGGGCAGTCCTATGGCGGTTTCTGCGCCCTGACCTATCTGTCCTTCGCCCCGGCGGGCCTGAAGGAAGCGTTGATTACCGGCGGGCTGGCACCGCTGCGGGGACCCGCTGACCGGGTGTATCAGGCGACGTTCGCCCGGGTGGCGGCCCGGAACGCGGAATACTTCACCAAGTACCCCGGGGACCGTGAACTCACCACAGCGATCGCCCGGCACCTGGAATCCGTTCCCGAATACCTCCCGGACGGCACGCGGCTCACGCCCCGGCGTTTCCAGATGGCCGGCTCTTTCCTTGGCGGAAACACCAGGATGGATGGCCTGCACCACCTGCTGGAGGAAGCATTCATCCAGGCACCTGGGGGGCCGCGGCTCTCCGACACTTTCCTGGCAGCGGTCTGGCAGCTCGCCGAACGGTCGACCAACCCGCTGTACGCCCTGATGCATGAATCGATCTACGCCCAGGGACAAGCGACGAACTGGGCGGCCTGGCGGGTGCTTGAATCCCGGCCGGACTTCCAACCGGACGCCGCGGAACCGCTGTACACCGGCGAGATGGTCTACCCCTGGTACTTCGAGGAGGATCCGGCCCTGCGTCCCCTGCAGCAGACCGCGGACCTGCTGGCCGCGAAGGCAGACTGGCCGGAACTGTATGACCGCCGGCAGCTGGCAGCAAACACGGTTCCCGCAGCTGCAGCCGTGTACACGGATGACATCTACGTGGACCGGGACCTTTCCCTCGAGACTGCCGCGGCAGTCCAGGGTCTTCAGGTGTGGGAAACGGACGAGTTCCACCACGACGGGATCGCGGACGACGGCGAAGGCATCTTCAACCGGCTGCTCGGCATGGTGCGCGGGGAAAACGGCCGCTAACGCACGCGCGGCCGCCGACACTCTCTGACCGGCCCGAAAAACAGAAGTGCCGTCCTTCCTCCCCCAGAAGGACGGCACTTCTGTTTTGACACGGTTACACGATGAGTGCTGTGCAGCTATCCGGTGTGCAGGCTGGCTACTGCTCGGTCTGGTCCGTCACCGACGCAGGGTTCTGCAGCCGCGGATTGCTGGCACGGAATTTTTCCTTGGCCTGCTCCGAGATTTCCGGCATTTCGACGTCGTTGCGGTCCTTGGCAACCGTGGCGGCCGTGCGGTAACTCTGGGTGACCTTGTCATAGGCTTCCACCCGCTCCTCGTGAGGGGCATCCTCGCCAAGGCTGCGGTACACCTTCAGCGCATTCTCCAAAGTTGCGACGGCCTGGACGGCCTTCGCCTTGGGGCTGAGGAGCGATGCCACCGTTGCAATCACGATCGTGCCGAGAATCACGGCCAGGGACACGAAGGTGGGGATTTCGGGAGCCCAGGCAACGTGCTCGCCGCCGTTGATGAACGGGAGTTCATTGACGTGCAGCGCGTGCAGGATCAGCTTCACGCCGATAAACGCCAGGATGACGGACAGGCCGTGCTTGAGGTAGATGAGCCGGTCCATTAGTCCGCCCAGCAGGAAGTAGAGCTGGCGCAGGCCCATCAGGGCGAAGATGTTAGCCGTGAAGACGATGAACGCGCTCTGCGTCAGGCCGAAGATAGCCGGGATGGAGTCCACGGCGAACATCAGGTCGGTGACGCCGATAGTAATGAAGACGATCAGCATCGGGGTGAAGGCCTTCTTGCCGTCCACCACCGTGCGGATTTTGCCCTGGTTGTACTTGTCCGTCATGGGAAGGACGCGGCGCAGCTTGCCGATCAGCTTGTTGTCGCTGCCTTCTTCTTCGTCCTCACCGTTGTCGGTCGCCTGCTTGTAGGCGGTCCAGAGCAGGAAGGCGCCGAAAATGAAGAACACCCAGCTGAAGTTCTCAATGACGGCCGCACCGATGATGATGAAGATGCCGCGGAGAATCAGCGCAATGATAATGCCGAACATCAGCACTTCCTGCTGGTACTTCCGGGGTACCGAGAAGCGGGCCATGATGATGATGAAAACGAACAGGTTGTCGATGCTGAGGCTGTATTCAGTAACCCAGCCGGCCACGAACTGGCTGCCGTATTCCGGTCCGGTGAAGATGAACATCATCACCGCGAACAGCAGCGCAAGTCCAACGTAGAAGCCGACCCACAGGCCGGCTTCCTTCATGGACGGTTCATGCGGCCGCTTGACGACCAGGAGCAGGTCGAAGAGCAGTACCAGCCCTAGGACAACAAACGTACCGACCTCAAAAGCGAGGGGTAATGCGGGCATGGGAGCAAACCTTTCAGAGCACGGAAAAAGGCGGGGAGTTCCCGTAGCTGATACGGAACTGCCCCACCGCCGTCGAGCAGTTTACACCCGCGGACCCTAGGCGTGCCCGGCGTTCTGCATCTGCCGCAGTTCCTTCTTCAGGTCCCCCACCTCGTCTCGGAGCCGCGCGGCCAGCTCGAACTGCAGCTCCGCAGCTGCCGCGTGCATCTGCTCAGTAAGTGACTCGATGAGCCCGGTGAGGTCCTCCGCGGGTGCGGCAGCCAGTCCGTCCCTGCGGATGGTCTTGGCACCCTTGCCCTTGGTCTTGGTCTTCTTCCTGGCCGCTTCCTCCAGCAGTGCCTTGGTGTCTGCATCTTCGCGGGCCAGGGAATCGGTGATGTCCGCGATCCGCTTGCGCAGCGGCTGCGGATCCACGCCGCGTTCCTTGTTGTAGGCCACCTGGATGGTGCGCCGCCGGTTGGTCTCGTCAATGGCATGTGCCATCGAATCCGTGATCCGGTCCGCGTACATGTGCACCTGGCCGGAGACGTTTCGCGCGGCACGTCCGATGGTCTGGATCAGCGACGTCGAGCTGCGCAGGAAGCCTTCCTTGTCCGCGTCGAGAATCGACACAAGGGAGACTTCCGGCAGGTCCAGCCCTTCACGGAGCAGGTTGATGCCCACCAGCACGTCGAAGGTGCCCATCCGGAGCTCGCGGAGCAGTTCCACACGCCGCAGCGTGTCCACGTCCGAATGCAGGTATTCGACCTTCACCCCGTTTTCCAGCAGGTAGCCGGTGAGGTCCTCGGCCATCCGTTTGGTCAGCGTGGTGACCAGCACGCGCTCGTCCTTCTCGGTGCGGGTACGGATTTCCGCCAGCAGGTCATCAATCTGGCCTTTGCTGGGCTTGACCACCACTTCCGGATCCACAAGGCCGGTCGGACGGATGATCTGCTCCACCACGCCGTCGGCCTTGCCGAGTTCGTACTTGCCCGGGGTCGCGGAGAGGTAGACCGTCTGGCCGATCCGCTCAAGGAACTCATCCCACTTCAGCGGGCGGTTATCCATGGCCGAGGGAAGCCGGAACCCGTGTTCGACCAGGGTCCGCTTGCGGGACATGTCACCTTCATACATGGCGCCGATCTGCGGAATGGTGACATGGGATTCGTCCACCACCAGCAGGAAGTCGTCCGGGAAGTAATCAAGCAGGCAGTGCGGTGCGGTCCCCGGGCCCCGCCCGTCGATCCAGCGCGAGTAGTTCTCGATGCCGTTGCAGAAGCCCATCTGCTGCATCATTTCGAGGTCATAGGTGGTGCGCATGCGCAGCCGCTGCGCCTCCAGCAGCTTGTTCTGCCCTTCGAGCTCAGCCAGCCGCCCGCGCAGCTCATCCTCAATGCCCTTGATGGCGCGGTTCATCCGGTCCGGTCCGGCCACATAGTGCGAAGCCGGGAAAACGTACATTTCCTGTTCGTCGCGGATCAGGTCGCCCGTGAGCGGGTGCAGGGTCTGGATGCTCTCGATCTCGTCGCCGAAGAACTCAATCCGGATGGCCTGTTCCTCGTACATCGGAATGATCTCCACGGTGTCACCCCGGACCCGGAAGGTGCCGCGGTGGAAATCCATGTCATTGCGGACGTACTGCATCGAGACGAATTTGCGCAGCAGGTCGTCCCGGTTCATTTCCATGCCGCGCCGCAGCGTGACCATGCCCTGGATGTACTCTTCCGGGGTGCCCAGGCCGTAGATGCAGGAAACGGTGGCGACCACAATGACGTCCCGGCGGGTGAGCAGGGCGTTTGTCGCGGAGTGCCGCAGCCGCTCAACTTCCTCGTTGATGGACGAGTCCTTCTCGATGAAGGTATCCGTCTGCGGAACGTAGGCTTCAGGCTGGTAGTAGTCGTAGTAGGAAACGAAGTACTCCACCGCGTTGTTCGGGAGCAGCTCACGGAATTCATTGGCCAGCTGGGCAGCCAGGGTTTTGTTCTGCACCATCACCAGCGTGGGACGCTGCACCTGCTCAACCAGCCACGCCGTGGTGGCACTCTTACCGGTACCGGTGGCGCCCATCAGGACAACGTCCTTCTCACCGGCGTTGATGCGCTCGGCGAGTTCCTTAATGGCCGTCGGCTGGTCACCGGCGGGCGAGTATTCGCTGACTACTTCAAAAGGGGCAACAACACGTTTGATGTCCTGCGCAAGACTCATGCTTCAACGCTACTCCGGGACGCGGTCAGCTGCTGTCCGTATTGCTGACGGCATAACGGCACAGCTACCCGCCGGCTGCCCGCAGCCGTTCCTGGTTCAGCCGCACCAGATGGGAATTCCACAGATCCCGTACCGCGTCAACGAGGTCCTGAGGTGTGCCGGTGTTCTCCAGTACTGCGTCAGCCACTGCGGCGCGCTCGGCGGCCGATGCCTGCGCGTCGATTCGCGCCTGGGCGGCCGCCGGCTCCATCCCCCGGTCACGCACCATACGCGCCAGCCGCTCCGGAACGGGGGCCTCGACCACCAGCACAAAGTCAAAGTTCCCGGCCTGCCCGGTTTCAACCAGCAGCGGGATGTCCTGGACCAGAATGCCGTCTTCGGGAACCTCAGCGGCAAGTTCGGCAACACGTGCCCGGACCAGCGGATGGATGATCGAGTTAAGTACCTTGCGCTTGTCCTCGTTCCCGAACACAATTGCGGCCAGCGCCGGCCGGTCCAGGCTGCCGTCTGCGGCAAGTACCTCAGGTCCGAACGCCTCGACGACGGCGGCCAGCCCTGCGGTGCCGGGCTCCACAACCTCCCGGGCGAGGGCATCGGCGTCGATCAGCGAAGCACCGCACTCAACCAGGGTGCGGGCAACAAGAGACTTTCCGGCTGCAATTCCGCCGGTGAGACCTACCTTCAGCATGGCCACCACCCTACCTTCCCGGTTCTCCGTACAGCTGCTTCACGTTCCCGGCGCAGCGGGGCGTCGAACGCGGCATACCGCGGCAACTAGACTGGCAGGGTGAGTGAATTCCAGGCGGCGTCGGGACGCTACACGACCATCGCCGGGGACCACCGCGCCGAACTTGAGATCAAGCGCTCGCGGTTCATCACCGTGCTGCGGCGAACCGAGACCGAGGACGAGGCACGCGCGCTGATTGCCGAACTGCGCCGGGAGTTCCATGATGCCCGGCACCACTGCAGCGCCTTCGTCCTTGGCCCGGACCGGGAAATCCAGCGTTCCAGCGACGACGGCGAGCCCTCCGGTACCGCCGGGATTCCCATGCTCGAAGCACTCACCAAACGGGAAACGTTCGACGGCGCCGCAGACCTCAGCGACATCACTGCGGTGACGGTCCGCTACTTCGGCGGGATACTGCTCGGCGCCGGCGGCCTGGTGCGTGCTTATTCCGAATCTGTCTCCTCAGCACTGGGTTCCGCTCCCCTGCTTCGCCGGCGCCGGATGCAGCTGTACGCGGTTCCGGCCAGCCATGCCGGTGCCGGACGGCTCGAAAACGACCTGCGCAGTGCGGGTTACACCGTGCGCGGCACCGAGTACGGGGCTGGCGGCGCCGTGATTACCGTGGCGCTGCCCGATGTTCCCGGAAGCACGGTGAACTTCCAGGAGCACCTTGCCTCCCTTACCGCCGGAGACACTTCGGCCGACCTTCTTGCCACTGAATGGATAGACCTGTGACAGCCGGCCCCGTGCCCTTCGATTTTTCCCTGCTCAGCCGTGCCCCTGATGTTGAAGCGGAGAACCTGCAGGCCTTCGACGCGGCGGACAGGCTGCTGCTGGACACTGCTGCCGATGATCTTGCGGCGGCTGCCCGGCAGGACGGCGGCGCACCCGTTGTCATTGGTGATTCGTATGGTGCCCTCACGCTGGGAGCAGCCTCGCTGTACTCGCTGCACGGAATCCGGGTCCAGCAGGACCCGGTCTCCGGGGAACTGGCCCTTGAGCGCAACGCAGTCCGGCTTAACCTGGCAGGAACCTACACGCACTGCGCCCTGGTGCCGGAGCTGGTGAGCGGTGCCCGGGTTGTCCTGCTGAGGCTGCCCCGGTCTCTGGATGCACTGGAGGAGATTGCCCGCCTGATCGCCGTTCACGCCGCGCCCGACGTCCGGATTTACGCCGGCGGCCGGATCAAGCACATGACCACCGCAATGAACGAGGTCCTTGGCAGGTACTTCAGTTCCGTAACGGCAGGCCTGGCCCGGCAGAAGTCCCGTGTCCTGACAGTTGGCAGTCCGCTGCCTGCAGACAGTCTGCCGCCTCAGCGCTTCCCGCTGGCGGCAGCGTTCGACGTCGGACTGCCCGTGCCGCTGCAGCTCAGGGCCCGCGGGGCTGCATTCGGCGGAGCGTCGCTGGATCCCGGCACCCGGTTCCTGCTGCCCTTCCTGGCCCAGGCGCGTGCCTGCGGCGAAGCAGTGGACCTCGGCTGCGGCAACGGGGCAATTGCTGCGTACCTGGCCCTGTCACGGCCGGGCCTCAGCGTCCTGGCCTCCGACCAGTCCGAAGCGGCAGTTGCATCAACGGAGCTGACGCTTGCCGCCAACGGTGTGGCAGACCGTGCCGTGGTACAGCGGGCGGATGCCCTGAGCTGGCTGCCGGACGCCTCCCAGGACCTGGTGGTGCTGAACCCGCCCTTCCATATCGGTGCGAGCGTCCACACCGGAATCGCCTTCAAGCTGTTCGGCGACGCCGCCCGTGTACTGCGCCCGGGCGGCGAGCTTTGGACAGTCTGGAATTCGCATCTGGCCTATAAGCCCGCCCTGAACCGCCTTGTGGGACCCACCAGGCAGGTCGGGCGAAACCCCCGATTCACGGTCACGGTGACCACTCGGCGCTAACACCGCGCTGCGTCGCCGGTCAGGCGCGTAAGAAATCAGAGAGAGCGCTCTCTTGACAGTGAACCGTGTCACATCTAGGCTCTGAGCAAGATCAGAGAGCGCTCTCTGGAACGGTTCGGTACTGGATCGTGACGGGCTCTCTGGATACAGATCCACAGTTAACGTCCCGTTCCAGGACAAGCCCAGTCTCCATTTGGCACGGTCCTCTCCCCGGGATATCAACCGGCAAGCACACACACAAAGGAGTGACCGTGAAAAAGTTCCGAAATTCAGCGGCTGTGGTGGCAGGAGCGGCGGCAGTAGCACTGCTCGCCGCCGGCTGCGGCGGTGGCAGCAGCAACAGCAGCGAGCCCGCCTCCGAAGACAACCCGATTGAACTTTCCGTCACCACGTTCGGCACCTTCGGCTATGACGACCTGTACGCGGAGTATGAGGAAGCCAACCCGGGCATCACCATCAAGGCCAACAACATCGACACCGGCGGCAACGCACGGACCGACCTCTTCACGAAACTGGCCGCAGGCTCAGGGGTCAGCGACGTAGTAGCCATCGAAGAGGGCTGGCTCGGCGCCATCATGGAGGTCTCGGACAAGTTCGTGGACCTGAACGAATACGGCGCAGAGGACCTCAAGGACAACTGGGTCGACTGGAAGTACAAGCAGGGCACCGACCCCGACGGCCGCGTCATCGGTTACGGCACAGACATTGGACCGCAGGGCATCTGCTATAACGGAGACCTGTTCGAGGCCGCGGGGCTGCCGAGCGACCGGGATGCCGTCGCCGAACTCCTGGGCGGAGAAGACGCCACTTGGGAGAAGTACTTCGAGGTCGGCAACCAGTACAAGGATGCCAGCGGAAAAGCCTGGTTCGACCAGGCCGGCTTCGTGTGGAACTCCATGGTGAACCAGATGGAAGAGGGCTACTACACGAAGGACGGCGAGCTGAACATCGAGGGCAATGATGCGATGATCGCCAACTTCAAGATGCTCTCCGGTTCGATTGACGACGGCCTGTCCGCGAATCAGGAAGAGTGGAAGTGGAACAACGGGCAGTCCTTCCTGGACGGCACTTTCGCCACCATGGTCTGCCCCGGCTGGATGCTTGGAAACATCCAGGGTGGGATCGAGACCGCAGGCGGCTCCACTGACAGCGGCTGGGACTTCGCAGACGTGTTCCCCGGAGGGGCATCAAACTGGGGCGGCGCCTTCCTCTCGGTTCCGGGAACTTCGGACCACAAGGAAGAAGCTGCCAAGCTCGCCGCCTGGCTGACGGACCCCGAACAGCAGATCAAGCAGTCAGAAGCGGCCGGCAACTTCCCCAGCACCCTTCAGGCGCAGGAAAAGCTTGCCTCCGATGCAGCTCCGAATGAATGGTTCAACGACGCTCCCACCGGAGCCATCCTGGCCTCGCGCGCAGAAGGCGTAGAGGCGCAGTTCAAGGGACCGGACGATTCGGTCATCCAGGAAAAGGTCTTTGGCCCCGCCATCGATGACATGGAGACAGGTACCGCAAATGCGGACCAGGCCTGGGAGAAGGCACTGAAGCTCCTCAACGACCTGGTCATCAACAACTAGCAGCACCGCACGCGGGGCCTCCTCCAGGAGGCCCCGCCCGGAGCACGGGAGTCTGCCATGACCGCCACACTGAACCGGCCCGTCCAGAAGCAGCCGGTTAAGCCGCGGACAACGTTCCGCCAGCGCCTCTCCAAATGGGATATGAAGGCGTCCCCATACCTCTACATTTCACCGTTCTTTATTCTTTTCGGCATCACTGGCCTGTTCCCCCTGGTGTATACCTTCTGGGTATCCCTGCACGAATGGCATCTGCTCAAGGGACAGGGCGACTTTGTTGGCCTGCAGAATTTCGCCGGTGTGCTGGGCGACACCCGTTTCTGGGGTTCGCTCTTCAATACCTTTTCTATCTTCCTGCTTTCCGCGATTCCCCAGCTGGTAGTCGCCGTGTTCCTGGCAGCCATCCTGGACCAGCACCTGCGGGCCAAGACATTCTGGCGCATGTCGGTACTGCTGCCCTACGTCGTAACGCCCGTAGCTGTGGCACTGATCTTCTCCAAGATGTTTGCCGAGGACAACGGACTGCTGAACAACCTGCTTGGCAACTTCGGCATTGATCCGATTATGTGGCAGACAGGCACACTGCCCAGCCACATAGCGATCGCCACCATGGTCAACTGGCGCTGGACCGGCTACAACGCGCTGATCCTGCTGGCCGCCATGCAGGCCGTCCCCCGCGACCTATACGAATCGGCAGCGATCGACGGCGCCGGCGCCTTCCGCCGGTTCTTCAGCATCACACTGCCGAGCATCCGCCCGACCATGATCTTTGTGATCATCACTGCCACCATCGGCGGCCTGCAGATCTTTGCTGAGCCCAAGCTGTTCGACCCGGTCAATGCCGGTGGAATCCAGGGCCAGTTCCAGACGACAGTACTGTTCCTGTGGGACATGGGCTTCCAGAGACAGAACTTCGGCAAGGCCTCTGCCGTGGCCTGGCTGCTGTTCCTGATCATTGTCCTGGTTGGCCTGGTCAACTTCCTTATTTCCAAGCGGATCGCCACCGGGGATTCCCAGCGGCCACGTGTCTCAAGGAGAAAGTCATGAGCGTCCTGCAGCGAGCCCGGGCCGTCCCGGGAACCGGGACAGGGTCAGGGGCCGGGAAACCCATACGCAAACGGCGCACCGGGCAGTCTTTCGGCAGCGGCCGGCGTCCGGGATTCCTGACCTACGGGATCCTCCTGGTCTTCCTGTTCTGCTCGGCTTATCCCCTCTGGTGGTCAGTTCTTATCGGCAGCAACGGAAATCCGGCGCTTGGGCAGGAATGGCCTCCCCTCCTGCCCGGGGGACGGTTCTGGAGCAATGTCTCCGAGGTCGTAAACACCGTGCCTTTCTGGCAGGCGCTGGGCAACAGCGTGATCATCTCCGGCACAATAACCGTTTCTGTGGTGATTTTCTCCACGCTGGCCGGCTACGCGTTTGCCAAGCTTAGGTTCAGGGGACGCGGAGTCCTGATGGTGGCGGTTATTGCCACCATGGCGATCCCCACCCAGCTGGGCATCATCCCGCTGTTTATGGTGATGCAGAAACTCGGCTGGACCGGCGAACTTGGTGCCGTGATCGTGCCTGGTCTTGTGACCGCGTTCGGCGTGTTCTTTATGCGCCAGTACCTGGTGGATGTCATCCCCGACGAACTGATCGAATCCGCCCGCATGGACGGTGCCAGCATGCTGGGCACCTTCCGCCATGTGGCACTGCCGGCGGCACGGCCCGCCATGGCCATCCTGGGACTGTTTACCTTCATGACCGCGTGGACCGACTTTATGTGGCCAATGCTCGTGCTCGCAGACAATCCCACCCTGCAGGTGGCACTCAGTCAGCTGCAGTCTGCGCGCTATGTCGACTATTCAATCGTGCTGACAGGCGCCGTGCTCGCAACCATTCCGCTGCTGGTTCTTTTCGTAGCAGCGGGCAAACAACTAATTTCCGGAATTATGCAGGGAGCAGTGAAGGGCTAATGACGAACAACACCCTCATGAATAACCACGCCAGCAGTTTTCCGCCCAACTTCATCTGGGGTTCGGCGACGGCTGCCGCCCAGGTAGAGGGCGCGGCCCAGGAAGACGGCAAGGAAGACTCCATCTGGGATGCCTTCTCCGCTGTTCCAGGGAACGTCCTAAACGGTGACACCCCGGCCACCGCAGTGGACCACTACCACCGCATGCCGCAGGACGTAGCGCTGATGAAGGAACTTGGGCTGGATTCCTACCGCTTCTCCACCAGCTGGGCGCGGGTCCGCCCGGGCGGCGGGGCAGTAAATCCAAAGGGCCTGGACTTCTACTCGCGGCTGGTGGACGAACTGCTCGAGGCAGGAATCCTTCCCTGGCTGACCCTTTACCACTGGGATCTTCCGCAGGGGCTGGAGGACAAGGGCGGGTGGACTAACCGGGACACCGCGTGCCGGTACGTGGAGTACGCGCAGGACGTCTACGCCGCGCTTGGGGACAGGGTTCGGCACTGGACCACCTTCAATGAGCCTTTCTGCTCCTCACTGCTCGGCTACGGCTCCGGAGTCCACGCCCCGGGCCGGCAGGAACCCCGCGCCGCGATTGCCGCCGTCCACCACCAGCACCTGGCACACGGGATGGCCGTTACGGAACTGCGCAGCCTGGGCGCGGAGCAGCTCGGCATCACCCTCAACCTCAGCAACTCGATCCCCAAGGATCCGTCCGATCCGGTTGATCTTGAGGCTGCACGGCTGTTCGACTCGCTGCAGAACCGGATCTTCCTTGATCCGATCCTCCGCGGGGCGTATCCGGAGGACTCACTCCGTGATCTTGAACCGTACGGCCTGCATGAGCTGATCCTGCCCGGCGACATGGAGCTCATCGGAGCGCCCATCGACTTCCTGGGCGTGAACCATTACCACGATGATCAGATCAGCGGGCACCCGGACATGTCCGGTGAGGACGGCCACGGCGGCGGCACTGACACGCCCAAGGCTTCGCCCTGGATAGGTGCCGAGCACATCACCTTCCCCACCCGCGGGCTGCCCCGTACGGCAATGAACTGGGAAGTAAACCCGGACGGACTCCGGAAGCTCCTGGTACGGCTGGGACAGGAGTACCCCAACCTGCCCCCGCTGTACATCACCGAAAACGGGGCGGCATATAACGACGTCGTGACCGGTGAGGGAACCGTACCCGACGCTGAACGCACCAAGTACATCCTTGATCACGTCCAGGCCGTCAGCGAGGCCATCGCCGAAGGCGCTGACGTACGGGGCTACTTTGTCTGGTCGCTGCTGGATAACTTTGAATGGTCCTGGGGGTACGACAAGCGTTTTGGAATCATCCACGTGGATTACCAGACCCAGGAACGCATCATCAAGGACAGCGGGCTGGCCTACAGCAGGTTCGCCGCCGAGGTCCGGCAGGCAAACGGCTCCGGGGCTTACGGCAGCTCTCCCGCAGCGGCCGGTGTGGGCTAAGGGTAATTAGGATTGATAGCTGAGCTTGGCATCGGACAACGGCAGAGGACACCAGGAAATGGAGACCCCATTGGGTACTGACACGGGCCAGGTGCGGCCTGCTCCCACCTTGGAAATGGTGGCTGCGCTGGCCGGAGTCTCCCGGGCAACCGTCTCGCGTGTGGTCAACGGCTCCACGTCCGTGGCACCTGAATTGGTTCACAGCGTGGAGCAGGCCGTCCGGACGCTCAACTATGTGCCCAACCGGGCGGCACGGACCCTGGCGAGCCGGCGCACGTACACCATTACGCTGCTGGTTCCCGAGTCAACGTCCAAGGTCTTCGCGGACCCCTTCTTTGCCACGGTGGTGGAAGGGGTCGCGAAGTACCTGAATTCGACGGACTACATGCTGAACATGGTGACGTCGTCGGAGGCTAATCCGGGCAAGACCCAGCGCTACCTGATGGGTGGAAACGTGGACGGCGTGCTGGTGGTCTCCCACCACAGCGGGGACCATTCCTGGGAGCATCTCAGCGAGGCCCTGCCGATCGTCTTCGCCGGACGCCCGCTGCTCAATGCTGCGGACAGCTATTACGTCGAGGTCGACAACGAAGAGGGTGCCCTGGCCGCCGTTCAGCGGCTGATCGAGACCGGCAGGCGCAGTATAGCCACCATCGCCGGTCCGCAGGACATGCCGCCGGGCGTGGACCGCCTTGCCGGATGGCGGGGTGGTCTGCACCAGGCCGGACTCAATGATGCGCTGGTGGAGTACGGCGACTTCACTGTTGCCTCAGGCGCAGCAGCGATGCAGCGGCTGCTCGCCAGGGGAAAGCCCATAGATGGGCTTTTCGCGGCCAATGACCAGATGGCTGCAGGCGCCCACGCGGTCATTCGGGAACACGGGCTGCGGATCCCGGAGGACATCGCCGTCGTGGGTTTCGACGACGACCAGTTTGCTACCCGGGTATCCCCGGCGCTGACCACTGTCCACCACCCGATCGCTGAGCTAGGCGAGAAGATGGCCCGGATGCTGGTCGAGCTCATTGAAGGGCGGGCAGCGGAGCGGGTCTGCCGGCTGCCTACCTCACTGGTGGTGCGGGAGTCGGCCTAGGCCGTCGTGTAGCGGATGCCGCTGTAGTCTTCCTCGGCCCAGAGCGTACTGCGTCGGTTCCGCCGGTCCCAGCGCGTCTCCAGGATCTGCAGGGCGTCCTTCCACTGGGCTGCGTCGGGTTCCCGCTCGCGTATCAGCGCCGCGGCCGCAGCCTGGGAAGCACAGTGCCAGACGGAGTAAGCTGCGAACTTCGGATCGATGAAGACGCCCTTCCACAACGGACTGCTGCGCTTCTTGATCAGCTGCATGCCCAGGACCATGAATCCCGCCGCGAGAGCTGCGCCCCAGAAAAACACGTCACCGGAAATGAGATCAAACGGGGCGGCGAGCAGAGCGGCTGCAAGAAGGACTCCCCCGGTGTTGCGGATCAGCACTGCATTGGAGGCAGCGAAAGCATCAGTTTCCCGGGCCAGTCTCTGCTGCTCCCGGCGCCAGCCGCGGAACCGGCCAAGGTCAGATTCCGCCTCAGACTTTTTCACCGCCTCTGCAGCCTCAAAGTAGTCCGGGAACCTGGCATGCAGGTCTCTCTCGCGGTCTTCGGAAGCCTTGAGCACCTCCCAGGATTCAGCTTCCCTCTCCTCCTCCGCGACTCCGTTGATGAGGTTGGCGGCCTGGCTCGGAGGCAGATGCCGGGCGAATGCCTGCGTCCGCCTCCGGATCTGGTCCTGAAGTTCATGGCTGCCGGCTGAGCCCACATCACCGACCTGCATTTTGTTTCCCCCGTTTGATAGCTGCTGTAAGACGGCGCACCCAGCCTACCAACAGTGGATGCCCCTCCTGACAAGGCCAAAGGCGGGTCCCCACCGAAGTGGGAACCCGCCTTTGAGGCAGCCTAGCGCCTTAGCAACGGAACTTAGTTGCCGGTCAGCTTCTCGCGCAGTGCAGCAAGTGCCTCGTCGGATGCCAGGGTACCGGCAGCGGACTCGGATGCAGCAGGCTCGGAGGAGTAGCTGGTGGAGCTGGACTCAACGGAGTCAGACGCCGCAGCAACATCCTCGGAGTTGTGCTGGGCAACCTGCTTCTTGTGAGCTTCCCAGCGTGCCTGGGCGTCAGCGTACTGCTGCTCCCAAGCGGCGCGCTGGGTCTCGTAGCCCTCGAGCCATTCGTTCGACTCGGGGTCGAAGCCTTCGGGGTACTTGTAGTTGCCGGCTTCGTCGTACTCTGCGGCCATGCCGTACAGAGCCGGATCGAACTCGGTGCCCTCGGGGTCAACGCCCTCGTTCGCCTGCTTCAGCGACAGGGAGATGCGGCGGCGCTCGAGGTCGATGTCGATGACCTTGACGAAGAGCTCGTCACCAACGGAGACAACCTGCTCGGCCAGTTCAACGTGGCGAACAGCCAGCTCGGAGATGTGGACCAGGCCTTCGATGCCGTCTTCGACGCGTACGAACGCACCGAACGGAACCAGCTTGGTGACCTTGCCCGGCACAACCTGGCCCAGGGCGTGGGTGCGGGCGAAGGTCTGCCACGGATCTTCCTGCGTAGCCTTCAGCGACAGGGAGACACGCTCGCGGTCGAGGTCAACTTCCAGAACCTCAACGGTGACTTCCTGTCCAACTTCGACGACCTCGGAGGGGTGGTCGATGTGCTTCCAGGACAGCTCGGAAACGTGGACGAGACCGTCTACGCCGCCAAGGTCCACGAATGCACCGAAGTTGACGATGGAGGAAACAACGCCCGGACGAACCTGGCCCTTTTCCAGCTTGTTGAGGAAGGTGGAACGGACCTCGGACTGGGTCTGCTCGAGCCAGGCACGGCGGGACAGGACCACGTTGTTGCGGTTCTTGTCCAGCTCGATGATCTTGGCTTCGATCTGCTGGCCGATGTACGGAGCCAGGTCGCGGACGCGACGCATCTCCACGAGGGATGCCGGCAGGAAGCCGCGCAGCCCGATGTCGAGGATAAGACCACCCTTGACAACCTCGATGACGGTACCGGTAACGACGCCGTCTTCTTCCTTGACCTTCTCGATGTCGCCCCAGGCACGCTCGTACTGTGCGCGCTTCTTGGAGAGGATCAGACGGCCTTCTTTGTCTTCCTTGGTGAGGACCAAAGCTTCGACCTGGTCGCCCACGGAGACAACGTCCCCGGGATCGACGTCGTGCTTGATGGAAAGCTCACGGGAAGGAATGACACCCTCGGTCTTGTAACCGATGTCGAGCAGAACCTCGTCGCGGTCAACCTTGACGACGGTACCTTCGACGAGATCGCCGTCGTTGAAGTACTTGATCGTTGCGTCAATGGCGGCGAGGAAGTCCTCGGCAGATCCGATGTCGTTGATGGCGACCTGCGGGGTACCGGACTTCTCGGTGGTGGTGATGGTCATGTAGTTGGGACTCCGATGTGGAAGTTGTAGTAATTCCGGATGCACTCCCACCGCTCGCGTGCAACCCGAATACTCAGGTTCAAGACGGTGCTTGGTTGTCCGGAGATGGACAGAATGTTAATAATGTTGGTGCCCGCCCTGCGCTTGGCGAGTTCGAATAAGAACTGAACCAGCACGCGTGACGCGCCTGTTCAGTCTAGCCGGAGCTTCCAAGTCAGGTCAAAGCCGTACGGGGAATCCAGTAGTCCTTCATCCCTGCTGCTTCCAACCCGCGAACGGCGCCGGTAATTCCCGGCCCAGAAACTGCTAGAAGTGGGTGCTGCAGTATGGCGCGCGGGCCACGTCAAAGAGCCGGCCAAGGGTGCCCACCGCCTCCGCGCTCCCCCGGATCCCGCCCGCAGAGGCCAGCACGGAGGCCGGCGCCCCGCCCAGGTAGAGGGATGCGAAAGCGGCAGCGTCCACGTTCACGGCAGGCACACCCTGGGGCAGGTCATCATCGAGTTCCGTCACCACGGCAGCTCCGGCGCTCACCTGGAGCAGCCACCGGCCCTCGGCGAGACCCAGCGGATCAGCAATCGCCAGGACTATTTCGCCGTCGGACTCAAATCCGCGGGCATGGAGCATAGCTGCCGGATCCAGTGCCCGCAGCCAAAGTGCATCCTCGACGCCGGTGACCCGGTAACGCCTGCGGTCGGCCAGCGCCCACGGGAGCGGATCCATAACCGGTGCGAATGCGGTGATTTTCTCGACCAGGTCGATTGACCCGAGGTAGCGCCAGAGCTCGAGCCGGGCGGTGTCGTCCACGGCAACCAGGTCCAGCACCTTGAGGGTGTGCGGCTCGGTTTCCCACGGCAGGAACCGGTAGGTGACGTACCCGTCAGGGGTGCCGGCGGCGTCGTAATGGACTGCCGCACGCACTTCCTTCTGCTTCTCAGGGACCTCTCCCCACAATCCGGCGGCCCGCTTGGCGTACCCGGCCTGCCGGCCGAGCGCCCCGCGCGTCACCTCCAGGTGCCTGGCGAAGATTTGGGGTGCCAGCTTCTCCATCCTGGCCAGGTCAGCCAGGACTGTGGTGCCCGACGGCGCCGGGCGCAGTTCCAGCCGGCCGCGGACATCCACTTCCACCATGGCTTCCGCCGTGGCGGCAGCGAACCCGAACCGTCCGTAGATGACGGCCTCGGAGGCAAAGAGCGCGGCAACCGCGAGGCCGCTCTCCTTCGCCCTCTGAAGATCCTCCGTCATCATGTCCGTGAGGATGCGCCTGCGGCGGTGCGTGGGACGCACCGTGACCGAGGTGATCTGGTGCGCCGGAAGCAGTCCCGCGCCCGCGTTGAGGTCATGGGACATCGTGGCGTACGTGGCAACGGGCGCGGCGGGATTCCAGGCGTGTTCGGGCGCACCGTCCTCGTAGACACCCGTGAGTGTGCGGCCGTCGGCGACGTACGCCTGGACAATCGGCACCAGGTGCGCCGGGTCCCAGCTCGGATCATGGAACCCGACGTTGACTGCTTCGAGCCAGTTCAAGGTCCGCTCATCCGGACGCGGCGAATCACTGTCGGTGAATCCTGCGTTAAAACGTTCCGTGCGCAGAGCGGTCCGGGTGGTCTCGGCCGTCATGTGTCCCCCCTGGTTATTCCTTTTTAGTGCCCAGCCTCGTGCCAGCTCGCGCCCCAGCCCACTGAGACATCCAGCGGCACGGAAAGGTCAGCTGCGCCTGCCATCTGCTCGCGCACCAGCTTCTCCGCGGCAACGCGTTCGCCCGGCGCGACTTCCAGGACGAGTTCGTCATGGACCTGCAGAAGCATACGCGTCTTGAGCCCCTGCTTCTTCAGTTCTGCATCCACGCCGAGCATGGCCTTCTTGATGATGTCTGCGGCCGAGCCCTGGATCGGGGCGTTCAGTGCGGCACGCTCGGACATTTCGCGCAGCTGCCGGTTGGTGCTGGCAAGATCCGGCAGGTAGCGGCGGCGTCCCTCGATGGTTGAGGTGTAGCCGTCCTTGCGGGCCTGCTCGACGACGCCGCGCAGGTAGTCGCGCACCGCACCGAACCGGGTGAAGTAGTCGCGCATCAGCGTCCGTGCTTCATCCACCGGGATGGAGAGCTGCTTGGACAGGCCAAAGGAGCTCAGGCCGTACACCAGGCCATAGGACATTGCCTTGACCTTGGACCGCATGGCGCTGGTGACTTCTTCGGGCGGAACCCCGAAGATGTGCGAGCCGACGAACCGGTGCAGGTCCTCACCGTCCCGGAACGCCTGGATCAGGCTTTCATCCCCGGAAAGGTGCGCCATGATGCGCATTTCCACCTGGGAGTAGTCGGCGGTCAGCAGGGTTTCGTAGCCCTCGCCCACCACAAACACCTCACGGATCCGGCGGCCTTCCTCGGAGCGGATGGGGATGTTCTGCAGGTTCGGGTTAATGGAGGATAGGCGGCCGGTCGCTGCCACGGTCTGCGCGTAGGTGGTGTGGATCCGGCCGTCATCCGAAACGGACTTCCGCAGGCCTTCCACAGTCTGGCGCAGTTTGGAGGCGTCCCGGTAGGCCAGCAGGTGCGCCAGGAACGGGTGGCCGTTCGTCTTGACGATCAGGTCCGAGAGCGCATCGGCGTCGGTGGAGTAGCCGGTCTTGATCTTCTTGGTCTTGGGCAGGCCCAGCTCGTCGAAGAGCACCACCTGGAGCTGCTTCGGGGAGCCGAGGTTGATTTCCTTGCCGATTACCTCGAACGCCTCGGCCTTGGCCTGTTCAATGGTGCGGCCGAACTCGTCCAGCAGGCGGTCCAGTTTTTCGGTGGAGACGGCAATACCGGCCAGTTCCATCTCGGCCAGCACCTCAGCCAGCGGCAGCTCGAGCCCGCCCAGAAGCTGGTTGGCTCCGCGTTCGACCAGCAGCCCGGAGAAGTGCTCGCTCAGGCGCAGGGCTGCGAAGGCTTCCATAACGGCCGGAGCCGCGGTGTCCCCGCCGTCGAGCGAAAGCTCAAGCTGATTGCCGGCGGCAGCAGCGGATTCAAGCGAAAGTTTCAGGTGCTGCAGGCTCAAATCCGGCAGGTCGTAGCTGCGCCGGTCCGGCTGGATCAGGTACCCGGAGATCGCGGGGTCATCTATTTCGCCGTCGAGGTGGAGCCCGCGCCGGGAGAGCAGCTTGTAGGAATCCTTGAAGTCGTGGACCACCTTGGGTGCGTTGGTATCCGCCAGCCAGTCCGCCAGGACCTTCTCTGCCTCGGCGTCCAGCTCGGTGAGCGGAACGAAGACCGCCGAATCGTCAGTGACGACGGCGATGCCGGTCGCCTCGCGTGATTCGCCGGATCCTTCAGTGACCAGCCGGAGGCCTGCCGGTTTCTGGTTGGTTGCCCTGAACCAGGCAGCGAGCCCGTCTGCTGCGGTGATGGTGCTGTGGGCGGGGGGCAGCAGCTCCGGGTGGTCCCCAGGTGCTTCCTCTTCCCCGTACACATCGAAGAGACGCTTGCGCAGAGCGTTGAACTGCAGGGCGTCGAAGAGTTCTTCAATGGCTTCACGGTCCGGACGGCGTGCTGCCATGGCATCCAGGTCAACGGGCAGCTCGAGGTCCCGCAGGAGCCGGTTTAACCGGCGGTTGCGCTTGACGTCCTCGATGTTCGCGCGGAGGGAATCGCCGACCTTGCCCTTGATCTCATCCAGGTGCTCCAGGATCCCCTCGAGACCGCCATAGGCCTTGATCCACTTGGCGGCAGTCTTGGGACCAACCCCCGGCACGCCGGGGAGGTTGTCCGCGGATTCCCCCACCAGGGCGGCGAGGTCGGAATACTTGTCCGGCGGCACGAGGTACTTCTCCTCCACCGCAGCGGCATCCATGCGCGGCAGGTCAGAGACACCCTTTTTCGGGTAGAACACGGTGACCCGGTCATTGACCAGCTGGAAGGCGTCCCGGTCACCGGAGACCACCATAACGTCCCAGTTCCGGCCGGCCGCCTGCTCAGCCAGGGTGGCCAGGATGTCGTCCGCCTCGTAGCCGTCCAGGGTGATGGTGGGGATGCGCATGGCTTCCATGACCTTGATGATCAGGTCGACCTGGCCGTGGAACTCCTCGGGCGTCTTGTTGCGGCCGCCCTTGTACTCCGAGTATTCCTCGGTGCGGAAGGTGGGGGTGTCCAGGTCAAAGGCCACGGCAATGTGGGTGGGCTCCTCATTCTTGATCAGATTGATCAGCATGGACGTGAAGCCGTATACCGCGTTGGTGTGCTGCCCGGTGTCAGTGGAGAAGTTCTCCGCCGGCAGTGCGTAGAAAGCACGGAAGGCCATTGAATGGCCGTCAATGACCAGCAGCCGGCTGTGGCCGGAAGCATTCGGTGTTCCCAGAGCCGCTTCTGCCGGCGCAGCAGGCGCCAGGCCGGACGGCACGGGCGCAGCGTGGCTGCCTGTCGGGGCGGCTTCCGCATGCTCGGTGTCCGCTTCCGTTTCCGCGGTCTGCAGCAGGGAATCCGCGGGTTCGGCAAGGGGGTCAGAGACAGGCACAGAGGCCAGTTTGGCAGTTTCACTCACAGATGTAAGCCTAGTGGGCATGAGCGACATTTTCACGCCGGGCCAGGCCGGCCCCGCGCAGGGTGAACTCCCCAGGCTGCAGGAACTGATCGACGCCGGCGTGCCGGCTGAGCTGCACCCGTGGCTGGGGAAATCCGGAGTCGGCTCCCTGGTGGTGAAGCTTGGCATCCGCTTCCTGGAGATGTCTCCCTCCCGGATCGTCGCCACGATGCCCGTTGAGGGCAACCAGCAGGTTGCCGGCATCCTGCACGGCGGCGCCCACGTGGTCCTTGCCGAAACCCTGGGTTCCTTTGCCGCGTCGCTGCACGCCGGGCCCGGCCGCTACGCCGTGGGGATCGAGGTGGGTGCCACGCACCACCGTTCAGTTTCCAATGGTCTCGTGACGGGTACCGCCACGGCGGTTCATCTGGGCGGAACAGTGACCACCCATGAAGTCGTGATGACCGACGACGAGGGCCGCAGGCTCTCCACTGCCCGTATTACCAATCTCATCCGCGAGGTCCGCTGAGCCCGGTTGTCAGCACGCCTAGGCAGCAGAGGACGCGGAAGCAGTACGGGAATAGGCACGCAGCTACGGGGGTTGTCCGCAGGTAACCCCAAATGCGCAGGCGGCTTAGTTATGCCTGCCGAAAGGAAGTACGTGCAGACAGATCTGTTTTCTCCCCTGGCCGTTGGCACCCTCGAGCTGCCAAACCGTCTGGTAATGGCACCCCTGACCCGGGTACGCAGCGGCTCCGAAGGTATTCCCGGTCCCCTCGTGGCCGAGCACTACCGGCAGCGGGCATCCCTTGGCCTGATCGTCTCCGAGGGAACCTACCCCTGCCGCGAGGGCCAGGGATTCTCCGGACAGCCCGGGCTGGTCACCCAGGCGCAGCTTGCCGGCTGGCGAAAGGTCACGGACGCCGTGCATGAGGCTGGCGGGCGGATCTTCGCGCAGGTTATGCACGCCGGCCGTGTCTCCCATCCGGAAATCAACGGCGGCTTCCAGACCGTGGCCCCGAGCGCCATCGCCATTGACGGCGTCATCCGCACCCCGGCCGGCAAGCTGCCGCACGTGCAGCCGCGTGAGCTCAGCGAGCCGGAACTGGATGAGGTACGGGACACCTTCGTCCGCGGCGCCCTCTCAGCCGTAGAGGCAGGGTTCGACGGCGTTGAGCTCCACGGCGCCAACGGTTACCTACTGCACGAATTCCTCAGCCCGGCCGCCAACCGCCGTACGGACGGCTACGGCGGTTCGCCCCGGGCACGCGCGCGCTTCGTGGTGGAAGTGGTCACCGCCGTGGCGGCCGCCATCGGCGCGGACCGGGTTGGCCTGCGCATTTCACCCGAGCACAACATCCAGGACGCGTGGGAGCGCGATGCCGGGGACGTACTGGCCACCTACGGTGCGCTGGTGGACGAAATCGCTCCGCTGGGCCTGGCCTACCTGAGCATCCTTCACAACAACCCGGCGGGCGAGCTGGTGCAGGGGCTCCGCCGCCGGTTCGGTTCCCCGGTTCTGCTGAACTCCGGCTTCGCCGTCGTCACCACCCGTGAGGAAGCAGCCGGACTGCTGGAGCAGGACCTGTGCGACGCCGTCGCCGTCGGGCGCCCCGCTATCGCGAACCCGGATCTCCCGTTGCGCTGGCGCGACGGGCTGCCGCTGAATGCTCCGGACCAGTCCACCTTCTACTCGGACGGCGCCGAAGGCTACACGGATTATCCCGAATACGCAGGTGCTACGGCCTAAACCCTCAGTACGGTCGGGGGCGGTTCCCCGCCCAGTTCGACGTCGACGTCCGTGTCCGCGGAGGGCAGCACCACCAGCCGGGTGTGGGTGGCCCCCGATGCCTCGGCGACGCTGAGGACGTACCGGCCCGGGGCCGGCAGCGGCAGTTCGTAGCTGCCGTCCCGGGCCGAAACCGCTGAAAGCGCCTCCGCATCCCCGGCTTGGGCAACTAGGAGAATAAGCGCGTTCTGCACCGGACGCCCGTGGTGCCGTACACGCCCCGTGAGCATAAGCCGGTGTGCGAAGTGGATATCGTACGGGCCCGGTCCACCGGGGAAATCAAGTACCTCGGACACTGGAAGCCAGCGTTTGTGCGAGGCAACAAAGATGTAGCGGCCCGGTCCCGGCAGCACCACCGAGTAGCTTCCGTGCTCATCCGTGCGGTCCCAGTCCACCGGTGTCCCGGAGACGTCGGCGACCGAAAGGGTTCCCCGGTCTATCACCCCGCGGTCCCCGGGTGCACGCAGCGTGCCGGTGACACTGAACGCCTGCTCCGGTCCGGGTCCTGGCGCTGCAGCCCCGGCACGGGCGGCATGAAGATCCGGATGCGTCGCCTCGTGCCGGGCAGCGCGCGGCAGGAGCAGGCACAGGAACGTAGCCGCCGCTGCCGCCAGTCCGGCGAGGATAAAGATCAGGCGGAAAGCTTCAAGCCCCGGGAACACCCGTCCTCCGACGCCGATCGTGATGGACGCCAGGATGGTCGCCACCGCCGCACTGCAGGTGGAGGTGCCAACCGAGCGCAGCAGCGTGTTCAGCCCGTTGGCGGCAGCTGTGTCTGTCCGCGGGGCATTGCTCATCACGATCGTGGGCATGGCTGCCATCGCCATGGCGGTGCCCGCGGAAATCACCACAGCGCCGAAAATGATCCCGGCAATCGTACCGACCAGGAACGTGCGGCAGAGATACCCCGCAGCCATCACGGCACACCCGCTGATCAGTGTGGCCTTGGCTCCAAAGCTGTTGGTAATGCGGGCAGACACCGGGGCGATTGCCACCATGGCCGCTCCGGCAGGGATCATGGTGAGGCCGGCAACCAGGACGCTGAGACCGAAGCCATAGCCGGTGACACGTGAGAGCTGCAGCTGCTGCGTGGTGACCAGCATGTTGGCATACATGGAGAACCCCACCAGAATCGCCGCGATGTTCACCACGAGTATTGGCCGGCGCGCCGAGGTCCGCAGGTCAACGAGCGGCTGTCCGCTGCGCAGTTCCAGCGGGAACCACAGTGCGGTCAGGACGGCAAACGCTGCGAAGAGGCCCAGGATATTGTCGCTCGTCCAGCCCCAGGTGCCGCCTTTGGTAATGGCCAGCAGCAGTGTGGTCATGGCGCCGGAAAGCAGGAGGGCCCCTGGGTAGTCGAACCTGCCTTTAGTCCGCAGTGTTGATTCGGGCACGTAGATGAACACGGCGGCCAGGATCACCAGCGCGATCAGCGCGACTATCCAGAAGGTAGCCTCCCACCCGAGCTGCTGGTAGATCAGCCCGGCCATCGGCAGTCCAAGTGCGCTCCCGATGCCAAAGCTGGCACTCATCAGGGAAACCGCTCCCGCTATGCGGCGCTGGGGCAGCGTGTCGCGCAGGATGCTGATGCCCACCGGTATGACAGCCCCGGCAAAGCCCTGCAGGGTTCGGCCAATAACAGCTGCCGCGAAGGTGCCGCCCAGAGCGGCAACGAACCCGCCTGCCACCATCATGGCCAGCGAGATCATCAGCATGCGCTTCTTGCCGAACATGTCTGCCAGCCGGGAGACAATCGGCGTGGCTACAGCCGCGCTGAGCAGGGTCACGGTAACCAGCCAGGACACGTCGTCGGAACTTACCGCGAAAATCCGCGGATACTCCGGCAGCAGCGGCACCACAGCCGTTTTCTCCAGCGACACGGTGATTCCGCCCAGCGCCATGATGGCGGTCACCAGCCAGGCGGGTGACCTGCCTGGCAGGGAGGCGGGCGGGATGCTGTGGCTGTGCTGGGACACTGGGCCTCCTGAGTACCCGGGCGCTGAAGAATTCAGGGGCGAACCGTCCAGCAGCTTCGCCGCACCGGCAGCGCTGCCCGTTCCCGCCGATCTGTCAGCTCCGGCTGATGGGAACCTTCCGCCCGGAGCTGCCTTCGTCCTGGATAGGTACCCGAACCTCCAGCACCCCGTCACGGTAGGACGCCGTCACCTCATCGGTGCTGGCTCCGGCCGGGAGGGGAATGTCGCGGCTGAAAGAGCCGTACTTGAACTCGGTCCGGTAACCGTGCTTGGCGCGGTTTGAAGTTTCTTCCCGCCGTTCGCCCCGGATACGCAGCGTGCCGTCGGACACTGTTACGTCCAGGTCCTTGTCCGGATCGATGCTGGGCAGTTCTGCCCGCACCACCATGGTTCCGGTATCCCGGAACTCCTCCACCCGGAAAGCCGGGACTTCCCAGTCGCCCTCGAAGAGCCGGCGCATGGGTTCAGGAAGTTCAAAACGGTCTCGTCGGCTCAGTCCAGCCATGGGGGTTCTCCTGCGGTATACCGCTCCCCCGGCTTCCGTACACTCCTTGGAAGCTGCCGGTGCCAGGGCTGCTGCGGGAAACGGATAGGTCATCTGAGGGTACGCGCGGCACTACGCCCGCTCAACGGTAACGGGCATGGCCGGAGCCCGCGGAGGCAGCTTTCGAAGTGCTCATCCACGAATCCGGAACTACCTGCCGGTTTGGCCGCAGGTACCTAGAACGACGTCGCGGCCGCGCGTATAGTCAATCGCGCGCACCCAAGGGGCTTATCCGCCGCCGCCCACCACGGCAGGCATTCATGCTGGACACTCCCTAGGAGAGGTCGAAACCATGCCGCAGAACGATCCCCAGGACTTCCTCAACCTCAACCCGGTATTCTCCCGCGAGGGCGAGGACACCCAGATACCAAAGTACGAATTCCCGCAGGGCAGCATGCTGCCTTCAACCGCGTACCAGATCGTCCACGACGAAACCATGCTGGACGGCAACGCACGGCTGAACCTTGCAACGTTCGTCAGCACCTATATGGACGACCACGCGAACCGGCTTTACGCCGAGACGTATGACAAGAACATGATCGACAAGGACGAGTACCCGCAGACGGCCGCCATTGAGCAGTACTGCTGGAAGATGCTCGCCGGCCTGTGGCATTCGCCGGATCCGCAGGGAACCCTGGGCACCTCGACCATCGGCTCCTCCGAGGCCTGCATGCTGGGCGGCCTGGCGTTCAAGCGGCTGTGGCAGCAAAAACGGCGCTCCGAGGGGAAGTCCACGGAGAAGCCCAACCTGGTCATGAGTTCGGCCGTGCAGGTCTGCTGGGAAAAGTTCTGCAACTACTTCGACATTGAGGCGCGGCTGGTTCCCATCAGCGAAGAACACAAGTGCCTTGACGGATACGAGCTCGAGAAGTACGTCGACGAGAACACCATCGGCGTGGTCGCGATCATGGGCGTGACCTACACGGGCATGTACGAGCCGGTGAAGCAGATTGCCGCGAAACTCGATGAGATCCAGGCCTCCACCGGACTGGACATCCCGATCCACGTCGACGGCGCTTCCGGTGCCATGATCGCCCCGTTCATCCAGCCGGACCTGGAATGGGACTTCCAGCTCGAGCGGGTCCATTCGATCAGCACATCCGGACACAAATACGGCCTCGTCTATCCGGGCCTCGGGTGGGTTGTCTGGCGAGACCGGCAGTGGCTGCCGGAAGACCTCATCTTCTACGTCAGCTACCTCGGCGGCGACATGCCCACGTTTGCCCTGAACTTCTCCCGTCCCGGGGCCCAGGTAGTGCTGCAGTTCTACATGTTCCTCCGCCTCGGCTTCGAAGGCTATAAGAAAGTCCAGCAGGCCTGCCAGGACGTGGCACTGTACCTTTCCCAGGGCATCAGCGAGATCGGTCCCTTCGAATTATGGAATGACGGTTCTGACATTCCGGTTTTCGCCTGGCGCCTGAAGGAGGGGCATACGGACCGCTGGACGCTCTACAACCTGGCAGACCGGCTCAGGACCAAGGGCTGGCTGGTGCCCGCCTATCCAATGCCGGACAACCTGGGCAGCCTTACAGTCGAGCGAATCGTAGTGCGCAACGGCCTGAGCATGGATTTGGCCGGCCGTCTGCTCAAGGACATCCAGGACGAGACGGCCTACCTGGAAAACCTGAGCGCCCCCATGCCCGTAGAGCAGGAGCATCCGGGATTCCACCACTAACCCTAGGGAGGTGAGTGCAGTGAGCGATTCAACTGCATCAGCTGCGTCGGCCGGAACTGGCTCATCGGCTGGATCTGCGCCCGGCCGCATGAGCCGCGCAAAGCAAAACGCGACCATCACCGTCGGCGCGCTCGCCGTTATGAACATCGTGGCCGTGGTCAGCCTCCGCGGCCTCCCGGCGGAGGCCGAATATGGCCTGAGCTCAATCTTCTACTACGTCTTCGCCGCCGTCGTCTTCCTGATCCCGGTGTCCATCGTGGCGGCAGAGCTGGCCACGGGCTGGCCGGAAACCGGCGGTGTCTTCCGCTGGGTAGGTGAAGCCTTTGGCCCGCGCTGGGCTTTCCTGGCCATGTTCATGCTCTTCATCGAAGTGACCATCTGGTTCCCGACCGTGCTCACTTTCGGCGCAGTGTCCCTGGCCTACACGGGGACAGACACGAACATTGACGCACAGCTGTCCGGGAACAAGGCCTTCGTCCTCGCCGTCGTGCTGGTGGTGTACTGGCTGGCCACCTTTATTGCCTTCCGGGGTGCGGCGGCGTTCTCCAAAGTTGCCCAGTGGGGCGGTATCATCGGCACCCTGGTTCCCGCCGCCATCCTGATAGTGCTTGGATTCTCCTACTACTTTGCGGGCAATACCCCGCAGATCCAGATGGGATGGGGAGAGGTCATGCCGGACTTCTCCAACTTCTCCAACGTTGTGCTGGCAGCCAGCATTTTCCTCTTCTATGCCGGCATGGAGATGAACGCCATCCACGTCAAGGACGTCAAGAACCCGACGCGCAACTATCCGCTGGCCGTGCTGATAGCCGCTGCAGGGACGGTCATCATTTTTGTCCTGGGAACCCTCGCCATTGCCTTTGTGGTACCGCAGGCGGACATCAACCTGACGCAGAGCCTGCTGACTTCCTATAACGACATGTTCGACTGGGCCGGCATTGGCTGGGCCTCGCCGATCGTTGCGGGAATGCTGCTGATCGGGGTGCTCGCCGGGGTGGTTACCTGGGTTGCCGGTCCATCCAGCGGCCTGCTCGCAGTGGGCAGGGCAGGGTACCTTCCGCGTTTCTGGCAGCACACCAACAAGCACGGCATGGGAACGCACATCCTGCTCTTCCAGGCGTTTATGGTGACGGCCCTGGGCGTTGTCTACGTGGTCCTGCCTTCGGTTCAGGCGGCGTACCAGATCCTGAGCCAGCTAACCGTCATCCTGTACCTGGTGATGTACCTGCTGATGTTCGCCGCGGCGATCTACCTGCGCTACAGCCAGCCGAACCGGCCCCGGCCGTACCGGGTGCCCGGCGGTGACCTGGGCATGTGGATCTTCGGCGGCGTCGGATTCCTGGGCTCGCTGATGGCCTTTGTCTTCAGCTTCATCCCGCCGGACCAGATTTCCGTGGGGTCCCCGGAAACGTACGTGGGAATCCTGGTGGGCGGTGCGGTGCTGCTCATCATCCTGCCCATGGTTATCTACGCCTTCCGGAAGCCGCACTGGAAGGATCCGCAGACCGAGTTCGTGCCCTTCACCTGGGAACTGGAACACAAGCACCCAGGGACGGTCAATGAATCCTCCGCGGCCACGGCAGAGCTGTCCGCAAAGTGGGAGGAGTCATTCGAGAGCACCTCGGCAGCCGGAGCCACCGGCGGCACCACCGCAGGAACGCCAGGCGGCACCACGGCCGGCAAACACTCCGGGAAACCGTCGCCAAGCGGTGCCGGTTCCAGGGGGTCAGGACAGAGCGGACGGACGCGGGTACACCGGCCGCACACCGGGCCGGCGGCAGGCGGGAGTACAGCGGTATGAGAATCGAGAACTCGGCCATCCAGGCTGCCGTTCAAACTGCCCACAGCGACTTCAAATCGGACCAGGGCGGCCAGAACGCCAGCTATATCCCCTATCTGGCCTCGGTGGATCCGGCTCTCTTCGGCATCAGTGTGGTAACGGCCGACGGCGAGGTGTTCGAAACCGGCGACTCGAACTTCGAGTTCGCCCTGGAATCGATCTCCAAGGTGTTCTCCATGGCCCGCGCCATGGACGAGGTGGGGTTGCCGCAATTCCACGAAAAAGTTGGCGCGGATCCCACCGGCGAACCTTTCAACTCAGTGATAGCCGTGGCCCTGCACGATGACAAGCCACTCTCACCGCTCGTCAACGCCGGGGCCATGTCCACCGTCTCCCTGATTCCGGCCGGAAGCGCCGAGGAACGCTGGCAGAAGATCCTGGCAACCCAGTCAGCCTTCGCCGGCCGGGAGATCAAGATGAGCGATGCCGTGAACGACTCGGAGCAGTCCACTAACTTCCACAACCGTGCCATCGCCTGGCTGCTGTATTCGGGCGGAACGATGTACTCGGATCCGATGGAGGCCTGCGACGTATACACGCGCCAGTGCTCCACCCTGGTGACTGCTGTTGACCTGGCCACCATGGGCGCAACCATCGCGGCCCGGGGAACCAACCCGATCACAAAGAAGGCTGCGGTCACACACGCGGACATTGTTCCGCCCATGCTGGCGGAGATGACCATGGAGGGGCTGTACACGGCCTCCGGAGACTGGGCCTACCGTGTCGGGCTCCCGGGCAAGTCCGGCGTGGGCGGGGGTGTCCTGGCCGTCATGCCGGGGGTGCTGGCCATAGCGGCGTTTTCGCCGCCGCTGGACCCTGCCGGCAACAGCGTCCGTGCACGGAAGGCAGTGGCTCAGATCGCCTCGGCACTGAACCTCAACCTGTACAACGCCTCGGACTACGCCACCTAGGCGGTGCGCGAAAGACGGACTGCGGCGGGGATTTTGCGAACGGGTCTCCGCCGCAGTTCCATGCCCGGGCATCGGGCTCTTTCCCATTGGCTACGCGGCTTTCTCCGAACCGTAGTCACCGGCTCTAAACAGCTGGCTTAGGCGGGAAAGGAGATAGCCGGAAACCATGCGGCTCCCGGCTATCTTTATGTTGTTTACTTCAGATTCTGGACTGCGTAGTCAGCTTCTTCCGGAGTAAACTTCCCACCGTACTCGCTGGCGAGCTGGTCGCGAACAGCCTCGGGAGACAGGGCCAACGTGTCCTGATAAGTCTGACCCTGCTTAAGCGCGTTGGCCATGAAATCGGCGTTCACGTTGTCGATGGCGTACTGCGCTGCCTCGGCCGAGAATTTGCCGCCATACTCGCTGACCAGCTGGTCGTACAGGCCCGCCTTGCTCAGGTTCATCACGTCGGAGTATGTCTGGGCCTGCTTCAAGGCGGACTTGTACTCCGTCGGGATGCTGTCTGCGGACTCCTCGGGTTCAGCCGGTGCAGGGAGTGAGGTTTCGGGGGCCGGTGCCGCCGGAGCTTCACTCACGGTGCTGCCGCCTTCATAACCGGCCGACGCTTCCTCTACCGCAGTTCCGAAGGCCAGGGCCCCGCTCACCGCGAGGAGAATGGAAGTGAATGCACTGAGTACCCACAGTGCGAGGGTCACTATCCAGGCAGTCTTCTTATTGGTCTGGTATCCATCGAGACGGCGTCCCTGCTTATCGGTCTGGTTACCGGTCAGCGTGATAATCAGGTCCACGAGGGTCCAGATGCCGAAGCCGCCTGCAGTCAGCAGCTTCAGGACGCCGGTCCCCACCTTCCCCAGATAGAACCGATCGATGCCCAGTCCTCCCAGTAGGAGGGAAAGGATCCAGGTGACGACAAACGATTTCCCCGTCGTCGATGGTGCATAGTTTGGCGCAGTCGTGCTCATACGGGCGTGCCTCTCAGGCAGATGATGCAGTGATAGTAGACAGGGATTATGCGCGGCACGGCGGTCCCCCTCCGCCAGTTCCCCTGCCTTCCTGCCGCCGGTCATAGTTGATGCACTCGTGCGGAAAGACAATGCCCAGCAATAGGCTACCGGACGGTAGCCTCGGACACCGCAGCGACTCAGACAACATGCATTGGCATCCTTGGTGCCTATCTTGGGACGCAACCGAAGAACTTTGCGGATTGGGGAGCTCATTACGATCGTCCAAGGACTCGGACAGCCGGGACTCCGCCCGCGTGCTATCCGGTCAGCCGGATGCCGTAGTCAGCGGAAATGTCAGCTGCGGCCCGCCGCAGCCGGGGAAGCAGGACCTCTTCCAATCCTGCCGGCCCGCCGTAGGGCTGATGCAGCGAAACATTGGCTGCAGCGACCACCCTCCCGGCACGGTGGACAGGTACAGCGACGCCGCTGAGGCCCTCCTCATATTCCTCGCGCACCACGGACCAGCCCCGCTCGCGCACGGCCTGGATTTCGGCAAGCAGCGCCTCCTTGGAAGGAACCGTACGTGCGGTGAAGCGGCGTACGTCCGAGCGGTGGATGCGGTCCATAAGATCAGTCTCGTCCAGGGCTCCCAGGAGCACCCGGCCCATGGAAGTGGCCCATGCCGGAAAGCGGGTGCCCACATGCACAGCCACGCTGACCAGCCGGGGGGAGGTGACGCGCGCGACGTATACAACGTGCACGTCATCCAGGATGCACACGGAGGCAGTTTCCTGCAGGTCCGCCGAGAGCGACTTCAGATGAGGTTCGGCAATGGCAGGCAGCGTCAGGTTTGAGAGGAAGGCGGATCCAATGTTCAGCACCCGCGGTGCAAGCTGGAAACGCGTGCCGTCTGTTGAGAGGTAGCCCAGTTCGGCCAGGGTCAGCAGGAAGCGCCGTGCAGCGGCGCGGCTCATATCGGCGGCAGCCGCCACCTCGCTGACGCTTTGGAGCGGCTGGTCCTCGGTGAAGGCGCCAAGAACACTGAAGGCTTTTTCAACAGACTTTACGTACCAGTCTCCGTGTGCCGTGCCCATGTCCGTCCCCCCGCCCCGCCGTGCTTAGTCCTTGGGCCCCGCCCAAGCGCATGCCTGTGCCGGGTCCGGCCCGGAACACTAATGAAGTGATCCTAGCCCACTAAGGCACCCTCCTGCGGGGACCCGCTGCATACAAACCAACAGGTCAGCGCGGCAAATCAGCCGTTCGCGAGGTACTGTGCGGCGAGCCGCACGGGAGCGTTCGGCGCTCCGTATCCCTCGTAGAAGGGCCGGCGCTCAACCACCTCAAAGAAGACATTTCCCACCGTTGAGGTGTAGAAGTGCAGGAACTCGCCGTCCCCGTCCCGGTCATAGAGCAGGTTCAGGTCCCTCAGTACGGCGAGGAACTCCGGATCCAGTCCGAACCTGGCATCGAGGTCCTCGTAATAGTTGCCCGGTACCGGCAGGAACTGCAGGCCGCGTCCGACGGCGGTGCGCGCCAGGGCGACCAGGTCGCTGCAGGCGAACGCAACGTGCTGGGGATAGCCGGAGCCGTCGCCGTCGAACACCATCGGAGCAATGTTCAGGGCCATCCGCACGGCACCGTCGCTGCTGCGCATCACCTGGCTGCGGACCAGGCCCATGGGGCTGGGAACCTCCACGCTGGGGCGCGGAGTCAGTCCGAGCGTGGATTCATAGAAGAGCACCGCTTCGTCAAAGTGCTGCCAGGGCTGGGACAGGTTGACGTGGTCCACGGCGGTGATGGGACCCTGGGCCGGTACCGGAGTGCCGCTGCCAAACTCCCTGATCCATCCCGGCCCGCCGGGTTCTGCCTCGCACAGGAAGATTTCGGTGCCGTCGGGGGCAGCAACGGCCTGCAGGACTTCCTCATTGGCCTGGCTGCGGCGCGGTACGGCAGTTGCCTTGAGCTGCAGGGCACGTGAGGCGGCGGCGAGGGCATCCGGGACGTCCAGGCCGATGGCCGAAATGCCCGGTTCCATCCCGCGGGCATTCTGGCTGTTGATGATGACCCGTGCACCGTTCTGGGTCCACAGTTCCACCGCCTTGCTGCGGTGGGCGCCCTGGCAGGTGAAGCCAAGCTGGTACAGCAGGGTGCGGATGGGTTCCGGTTCCCCCGCTTTGACCTCGGCGAAGTTGAATCCGAGCGGCTCCCCCACACCGGGCAGCGTGGAGAGTTCCATAGCGGTCCTGCCTGCGCCGGTTTCGTGCAGGTGGATGGAAGTCTGTTCGGCCAGGCGGATCAGTGAGCGCATCGCGTCGACCGCCGTGCGTTCCTCAGCCGCCTGACGGAACACGTCGTTGAAGATTTCGAGGGAGACCGGTCCGTTGTAGCCGCTGCGGACCAGATGGCCCATAAAAGTGACCAGGTCAAAGGCGCCTTCGCCGGGGAAGACCCGGTAGTGGCGGCTCCAGGACAGGACGTCCATTGACAGCTCCGGGGCATCTGCCAGCTGGACGAAGAAAATCTTCTCCGCCGGAATCTTCTCGATCGCCGCGGGGTCCCACCGGCGGGAGAGGATGTGGAAGCTGTCCAGGCAAGTGCCCACGTTCGGGTGGTCCGCCAGTTCCACGATGCGCCAGGCATGTTCAAAGTCGCTGACATACCGGCCCCAGGCCAGGGCCTCGTAGGCGAGCCGCACACCGTAGCGGGCCGCGGTTTCCCCCATCAGGCGCAGCTGCGCCGCGGCGACATCGTCGTCATCAATGGTGGCGGTGGCCACGTTGCTGCACACCAGCATGGTGTCGATGCCAAGGCGGTTCATCAGGCTGAATTTCGCTTCGGCGCGCCGCAGGTTATCCGCGAGGACATCCTCCGAGACTCCCTCGAAGTCCCGGAACGGCTGGTAGAGGTCCAGTGTCAGGCCCAGCGAATGCGCCAGTTCACGGATCTGTTCCGGGGTGGACGGGGAAACCACCAGGTCCTGTTCAAAGATCTCGACGCCGTCGAAACCAGCAGCTGCACAGGCACGGAGCTTGTCCTCCAGGGTTCCTGACAGGCAGACCGTGGCAATCGACGTACGCATGGGGAATCCCTTCCGGCTCAGAGGCCGTTGCTGACCATTTCGAGGAAGTGCGCCCGCATGCGGGCCGAATCCGGACGGACACCGGTGATAAGTTCAAAGGCATCCACTGCCTGGCCCACGGCCATGTGTCCGCCGTCAAGGACACGGCAGCCCAGCGCCTCGGCGGTTTCAATAAGCTTGGTGCGGACCGGACGGTAGATCACGTCTGCCACCCACAGTCCGGGCCGCAGCAGCGCAGGATCTACCGGCATTCCGGGGTGGGAGTGCATGCCCACCGGAGTCGCCTGCACAAAACCGTCCGCGGCAGCCATCGCTGCCGGAAGATCTGCAGCGGAGCCGGTGATGACCTGTGCAGCCGGGAACAGTGCCGAGAGTGCCTGCACCCGTTCCTGAACGCGCACAGGGTCCAGGTCCACCAGGGTGAGCTGGCCGACGCCGGCCTTCAGGAGCGCGTAGGCGACGGCGGCACCGGCGCCGCCGGCACCCAGTTGGACAACCTTTTCCAGTGATACGCCGGGCAGGCCCGTGGCCAGCGCCCGACCGAAGCCTGAGTGGTCCGTGTTGTGGCCGGTAAAGCCGGACTCCGTCACCAGAACGGTGTTCACGGCACCCAGCCGTGCGGCGTCGTCGGAAATCACGTCGAGGTGTTCCAGTACCAGCTGCTTGCAGGGATGGGTGATGTTGAAGGCGTTGAAACCAAGATCACGGCCGTAGCGCAGCAGGTCACCAACCTCCGTGCCGCTGCGTCCGTTTACCGAAAGATCCACCGGACGGTACAGGTACTGCAGTCCGTTCTCCTGTGCCTCCCGCTCATGCATGGGCGGGGTGAGGGATGCGGTAATCCCCTCGCCAATCAGACCGACGAGCCAGGATTCGGTGGTGGTGCTCAAGTGGTTCTCCCTTCGGTGCCCGCTACGGGCCAGACCCACGGTACCGGCCTGTTCATAAAATGCACAACTGTGCGCATTCCGCACATATGTGTTGCATCTGACTATGGTGCGGGTTACATTGTGGTGTTCGCATGAAGCACTGCTGTGCGATTTCCGCACACAATTCCTTGGAGGCCCCATATGAGCGCTGCACCGACGCAGTCCGCCCAAGCCACCGCCAAGACCCCAAAGAAGGCCGCCGCGGCGAGCTTCATGGGCAGCGCGGTCGAGTACTACGATTTCTTCATTTTCGGCACGGCCGCATCGCTCATCTTCCCGCACGTGTTCTTCCCGGACGCAGACGCACAGGCGAGCATCATGTCCCTGGCGACCTTCGGTTTCGCCTACATCGCCCGCCCCGTCGGCGCGGTCATCCTTGGCCACTTTGGTGACCGCGTAGGCCGCCAGAAGATCCTTATGTTCACCCTGATCCTCATGGGTGCTTCCACGTTCCTGATCGGCTGCCTGCCGGACTTCAACACCATCGGCTGGTGGGCGCCCACCCTGCTGGTGCTCTGCCGCCTGGCCCAGGGCCTCTCCGCAGCGGGCGAGCAGGCCGGTGCCAGCTCCATGACGCTGGAGCACGCTCCCGACGGCCGCCGCGCCTTCTTCACCTCCTGGACCCTCACCGGCACCCAGGGCGGCCAGATTCTCGCTGCAATGGTCTTCATTCCGGTTATGGCGCTGCCCGATGACATCAAGTACAGCTTCGGCTGGCGCATCCCGTTCTGGCTCAGCGCCGTCGTTGTTGTGGTCACCTTCTTCATCCGCCGCACCCTCCACGAGACCCCCACCTTCCAGGAAGCAAAGGCGAACAACCAGATCGCCAAGCTGCCGGTGAGCGACCTGCTCCAGCACCATTGGCGCGACGTACTGCGGGTCATCTGCTGTGCCTTCATCGCCGCGGTCTCCACCGTGTACGGCACCCTGGCCATCAAGTACGGCACCGAAGTCGGCAACGTTGACGCCGCCATCACCCTCTGGCTGGTTGTGGCCGGCAACATCGCCGCCCTTTGCACCCAGCCGCTTTTCGGCATGGCTGCCGACCGCTTTGGCCGCAAACCGGTGTTCATTTACGGTGCCCTCTCCAGCGCTGCCGTGATGCCGTTCTACCTGCTGTCCATGGAGTCCGGTAACTCCCTGCTGCAGTTCGCACTCTCGGTTGTGGTCTTCGGCTGCGGCTACGCCGCTGCGAACGCTGTGTGGCCGTCCTTCTACGCTGAAATGTTCAGTGCCCGGGTCCGCTTCTCCGGCCTGGCCATCGGCACCCAGCTGGGCTTCCTGATGGCCGGTTTCGCGCCGTCGATCGTTGCTGCCCTGGGCGGCCTGGAGCCGGGCGGCTGGGTAGTGATCAGCTGGTTCACGGCTGCCATTGCCGGCATTGCCTCGATCTCCGCACTGACCGCCCGGGAATCCTTCCGCATCCCGACGGCCGAACTTGGCCTGAAGAAGTAGTTCCGGACAGATAAACGGCCGGCACTGCGCAGCCTGCGCGGTGCCGGCCGTTTTCGTTAAGGCCTGTGCATGGGATTTCTAGCCTGCATCCAGCCGGCGCTGCCGCCGTGCCGACCACGCCAGGTAGCCGCCCAGCGCTCCGGTGGAAGCCAGGCCGGCCCCCATCAGGGGTGCCTGCCAGCCGCGCCACCGGTCGGCGTCTCCCAGTGTGAGCTCCCCGACGCCGCGGATGAAGGCTGCCGCGAAAATGGCCGCAACCATGCGGTTGCCCACCCGCTCCAGCCGCTCCACCAGCGGGACCAGGTCCCCTGCCCGCAGGTGCACCTCCATCCCCTCAAAATCCAGGGTGTTGATGAGGCGCTGCAGCTGTCCGGGCAGCTCGGTTCCCAGCTCAAGGAGTTCTCCCCCGGCCTTGCCCAGCCTCCTCGCGTAGGCCGCCGGGTTCAGCTGCTGCATGGTCATGCGCCGGGCGTAGGGAGAGAGTGTCTTGCCCATGCTGAAGTCCGGGTCCAGGACCTCCCCCATGCCTTCCGTCATGATCAGCATCCGCAGCAGCAGCGCAATCTCGGCAGGCAGCTGCAGGTGGTGGTTACGGATGATCGCCAGGCCGCTGGTAATGATCCGCCCCACGGGTGCGTTCCCGAGGGTGCGGTTGGAGTACAGCCGGATCAGGCCGGAGAGGTCCATCCTGAGTTTGATCCGGTCCGGGCGCGTCCGCGAGACGGTCATCCGCATCAGGGCGGTTGCCATCCGCTCCGGGTCCTTGCGGATGACGGCGACGAATAATGCGGAGAGCTGCCCCCGGAGCTTGTCATCCAGTTCCCCCACCATGCCGAAGTCGATCAGTCCGATCTGGGAGTTGGGCTGCACAAAGATGTTCCCCGGATGCGGGTCGGCGTGGAAAAACCCGTCTTCGAACACCATCTTCATTTCCGCGCTCGCCGCGGTGACGGCCAGTGCCTTCCGGTCCAAGCCGGCGGCTTCGAGGGCCTTGGTGTCGGTGACCTTCATCCCGTAGAGGCGCTGCATGGTCAGGACCTTGGAGGTGCTGTGCTCCCAGTAGATGTGCGGGATGACGACGGCGGAATCATCCTCGAAGTTCAGCGCAAAGCGGTCCGCGTTGTGCCCCTCCTGCACATAGTCCATTTCCTTGCGCAGGGTATCCGCGAACTCGTCCATGAACCCCTTGACGTCGTAATCCCTGGCGGCCTCCCAATGCCGGCTGGCGTAGCCGGCAAGGGACTGCAGAATGGACAGGTCCGCCTCGACTTCCGGCACAATTCCGGGCCGCCGAACCTTTACCACCACTGAGGAGCCGTCCTTGAGCGTGGCGGCATAGGCCTGCCCGATCGAGGCGCTGGCAATCGGCGTCGTGTTGAACTCCGCGAAGACTTCCAGCGGGTCGGCGCCCAGCTCCTGGCGCAGCAAAATCCGGACGTCATCCCAGGCCGCCGGTGTGGCGGAATCCTGCAGCTTGGCCAGTTCATCCATGTACGCCGGCGGCAGCAGGTCCGGACGGGTGGAGAGCAGCTGGCCCAGCTTCACGTACGTTGGCCCCAGCTCCTCCAGAGCACGGCGCAGGTACTCCGGGCTCGCCATCTTCCCCGAGTCAGCGCCGTTGCCTTCCCTCCTGCGGAAAGGCAGCCAGGATTCCAGCCCGGAGACGGAAACCAGGTATCCCAGGCCGTTGCGGTAGAGGATCTCTGCCATTTGCCGATAGCGGTCGAAACGGGTCTTCATCGCCTTCTTTCCGTTGGGCCGGCCACGGTGCAGCGCAATCCGGCTGCAGTTGTGCAGCAGGTCCGATCTCCTGTCCGGGGAACCGGGTGCCGGCACGGGGGACGTGCGTTAAGGGAACGATAGTCCTCACCGCAGGCACACAACAGGGACGCTGCCGGCCCTCCGGCGGAGGGGGCCTGCATCCGCCTGATGCTCTTCCGCAGTGTCCCGGGCGCCGCCTAGACTCAAGCACCCCGCCCGTAACGGCCAACCAGCAGGAGAGCAGCCATGCCAGAAGAAGAACACGGGCTGGATACCGCCCGGAAAGCGGCACTGCTGACCGGGGAGGGAATGTGGCAGACCCCGGGTTCGGCAGCAGCCGGGATCCGCGCCCTCACCCTGACGGACGGGCCGCACGGCGTCCGGCTGGCAGCAGGAGATGATGCAGGTCCGGCCCTGGGCCAGTCGCGGCCCGCCACCTGCTTTCCGGCCGAATGCGCAACCGCCAGTTCCTGGGACCCGGCGCTGCTGGAAGAGCTCGGCCGGGCGGCGGGCCGCGAGGCTGCCGCCTACGGCGTCGACGTCCTGCTGGGCCCGGGCTTGAACATCAAGCGTTCCCCGCTGGGCGGACGCAGCTTCGAGTATTTTTCCGAGGATCCGCTGCTGACCGGCGTGCTCGGAGCGGCCTGGACCCGGGGCGTGCAGTCCTGCGGGGTGGCAGCCTCTCCCAAGCACTTCGCCGCCAACAACCAGGAAACCGGCCGCATGACCGTGGACGTAATCGTGGACGAGAGGACTCTGCGGGAAATCTACCTCCGGGCGTTCGAACAGGTTGTGAAGGAGGCCGGCCCGTGGACCGTCATGGCGGCCTACAACAGGATCAACGGGTTCCACGCCGCCCAGGACCCGTGGCTGCTTACCCGCGTCCTGCGCGGCGAGTGGGGGTTCGACGGTGTTGTAGTGTCCGACTGGGGCGCTGTCACGGACCGCGCCGCGGCCCTGGCGGCCGGCCTGGATCTGGAGATGCCGTCGTCGTCGGGCCTGGGCCCCCGGGAGCTGGTTGCCGGGCTCGAGGCCGGGCTCGTCGCCCCCGAGGACGTGGATGCTTCCCTGGACCGGATGCGTGAACTGGGCAGGCGCACCGCCGGGAAGTCCGGCGAAACACCGGATTTCCCTGCGCACGACGCGCTCGCCCGGCGCGCGGCCGCAGCGTCCATGGTGCTGCTGAAGAACGACGGCGGGCAGCTGCCGTTCGCTGCCGATGCATCGCTGGCTGTGATCGGGGAACTGGCCCGGACCCCGCGTTATCAGGGCAGCGGGTCTTCGCGGGTGAATCCCACCCGGCTCAGCACCCCATGGGCGGCGCTTGCGGAGCGGGTGTCCCAAACATCCTTCTCCCCCGGTTACAGTCTTTCGGACTTCGAGCCGGATTCGGAGCTCATTGCGCAAGCCGTCCGCGCCGCGTCCGCCGCGGACCAGGTGGCCCTCTTCCTGGGCCTGCCTGACGCGGCTGAGACCGAAGGGCTGGACCGCAGCACCCTTTCCCTTCCGGAAGCCCAGCTGCGCCTGCTCGACGCCGTTGCCCAGGTCCGGCCGGACGCGGCCGTCATCCTCGCTAACGGCTCCGTGGTGGACATGTCCTGGGCGCCGAAGGCAGCGGCGGTACTGGAGAGCTGGCTGCCCGGCCAGGCGGGCGGAGACGCCGTGGCGGACGTACTGCTGGGCCAGGTCAATCCCTCAGGGAAACTTGCCGAAACCTTCCCGAACCGGCTGGAAGATACCCCCGCATACGGGAATTTCCCCGGCGAAGCGGGCCAGGTGCGGTACGGCGAGGGCCTGCTGGTCGGCTACCGCTGGTATGACACCCGGAAGCTGGAACCGGCGTTCCCCTTCGGCCACGGACTGAGCTACACCGAGTTCCGCTACTCGGATCTCACCGCCTCAGTGACGGCTGATGCCGGCGTCCAGGTGGTCCTGCAGCTGGCCAACACCGGCACGGTGGAGGGGGCGGAAGTCGTCCAGCTGTACGTCGCCTCACCGGCAGGTCCCGCCCCGAGGGCAGAACAGGAACTGCGCGGCTTCCAGCGTGTGAATCTGGCTCCCGGGGAAACCCGCATGCTCACCCTGGAGCTTCCGCCCGGGAGCCTGGACCGGTTCGATCCGGCCACGAAGACCTGGGTCACCGATCCGGGCACCTACGAAGTCCGCGCCGGGTCCTCCTCCCGCGACATCCGACTCAAGGTGGCAGTGGACATCACGGTGCCGGCGCCGCGGCCGCTGCCAACGGCGTCGTCAACCCTGGCCGAATGGATGCAGCATCCGGAGGGTGCAGCCGTTCTGGGTGAGGCCTTCGGCGCGGAGATGGCAAGCGGGGACCAGACAGCACAAATGCTGACGCTGATGGGCAGCCTGCCGCTGGACCGGCTCGGCCGGTTCCCGGGCTCAGCGCTCAGCGCGGACCAGGCGGCCGGCCTCGCCAGGATGGTCGCTGAGCGGGCCGGCCAGGGCCAGGACCGCTGAGCCGCCGGCACCGGCTGAGCAGCACCGGAAGCACAGTGGCGGCTGAACAGCGCCGGGGAGCTATTGCGGTGTCCGTTCCTGTTCACCGGCGCCCCGGACCGGGACAGCGCGTTCCGACGCCGCGGCCGCGATGGTTCCGGCAGCCAGAAGGGCCGCTATGCTCACGCACACAGCCAGCAGCGGAAGCGTCCAGCTCCCAGAAACATCGTGCAGGGTGCCTAGGGCAACCGGACCGGCTGCCGCAACCAGGTAGCCGCCTCCCTGCACCATGGCAGAGAGCTGGCCCGCCTGCCTGCCGGAGCCGCCCAGCCTAACCAGGATGAGGAAGATGACCGTGATCCCAGCTCCCTGCGCTATTCCGCCAAGCGTCACCCATATGACCCACCCGGCCGGTGCGAGCAGCAGCCCTGCAGGCAGTGCGGCCCAGGCCGCGACGGTCAGCCAGAGCAGGGTACGGGTGCTCAGCCGCCGCGCAAGCAGGGGAACGGCCAGGGCACCGGCGATTGCCGGGCCCTGGAAAAGGGAAGCCCCGGCTCCGGCACCGGCAGCGTCCAGTCCCAGCAGGTCCGAAAGCAGCGTGGGCAGCCAGGTCGAGACGGCATAGAAGGAGAAAGCCTGGCCGCTGAAGGCGATGAGCAGAAGCCAGGCGACCGGACGGCGCCAGACTGGCGGCTGCGCCTGCGCGGGTTGGTCCTGGGTGGACGGCGCCGAGGCAGATGCCGTCGCGGGGCCAGCGCCGTCGCCGGTTCTGCGGGCGGCCTTTGCCCTGGTCCCGCCAAGCAGGAAGTCCCGCCAGCCCACCAGGCTCAGCCAGGCCAGTGCTGCTGCGATTGCCAGCGCACTCCAGACCGCCATGGCAAGGCGCCAGCCGAAGGCAGCAGCCAGCGGAGCGGTCAGAATCAGCGTGGTCATGGACCCAATGTTCATGGCGGCCGTGTAGGTGCCGGTCACCAGGGGCACCCGTGCGGGCTGAAAGTCCCGGCGGATGATCACCGGCACCAGAACATTGCCGACGGCGATCGAGGCGCCGATCACGATCGTACCGGCCAGCGCCAGAGTGGTTCCTCCCGCGGAACGCAGCAGCGTGCCGGCCAGGATACCTGCCAGGCAGAGCGCGATTGCCTGGTCCGGTCCCCCGCGGCGGAGCAGAGGCAGCGCCAGGAAGGATATGACGCCGAAGCAGGCTATTGGCAGGGCCGTCAGCAGACCTGATGTCTGGACGGACATACCCAGTTCTGACTGCAGCACGTCCAGGATGGGCGACGGCGCCACGATCGGGCCGCGGAAGTTCAGGGCGATGAGAACGATCCCGGCCAATGCCCCCCAGAAGACCGTCCGGGCGGACCGCCTGCGCCCGTCACGTCCGGTTCCTGCGGGGCTGTCGTGGTGCATGCTGCGGCGTTTCCTTCGGGACTCGGGTCCGGCAGCCGGCGCGGCAGCCTCACGCGATTCTCTCACCGGCCAGCCGCTTCAGCCGGATAGGCACGCAATACGCCCCGGGCAATGCTGCCCGGGGCGTACAAAAACCGGCCTGCTGTGCGCAGCTGCGTCCGGCACCGTGCCTAGAACTGCGGCTGTGTCTTCGGCGGGTAGGCCGGCAGGTGATGTGTGGGCAGCCGGTCACGGTCGTAAGTGACCGTGGTGTAACCGTGCGGGGCAGGGCGGCCGTTTTCGTCAAGATTGACGAAGACAATGCGTTCGATCGTCAGGATGCTGGAGCGGGTAATCATGTTCCGCACCTCAGCGCGCATGGTCAGGGACGTCTTGCCGAACTTGGTGGCGCAGAGTCCCATCTCGATGAGGTCGCCCTGCTGTGCGGAGCTCACGAAATTGATTTCGGACATCAGTTTGGTGACGACCCGCCCGTTGCCCATCTGCAGGATTGCATAGATGGTTGCTTCTTCATCGATCCACCGCAGCAGCGAGCCGCCGAACAGTGTTCCGTTTGCGTTCAGGTCTTCAGGCCTGACCCATTTGCGGGTGTGAAAATTGATGTCGCCAGATTCCATGATTCTCAGGTTATCCCCGCAGAACCGTCCTTCCGTGACCGGTGTGAGGGGGCGCACCGGGGCACATGCTGCGCAGCACAAGCCCGCCGGCAGGGGCTGCCCAGTGCGCTATCCCACGCTCCAGCCTTCGTCGGCGGGCAGGATCGCACCGGTCACCGCAACCGCGTCATCGCTGAGGAGGTAGGTAAGCGGAGCGGCAGCCGAGGCTGCTTCCAGATCCGCTGGAACCAGCGAATGCAGCCGGCAAAGGCCCCAGTCCGCCCGGGAATCCGTAGTTGGAATCCAGTGAGTTCCATGTGGGCATTGGTACGACGGCGTTGATGCGGACTCCGCGGGGCGTATAGGTGTAGGCCTCGCTGCGCGTCATGCCAATGACGGCATGCTTGGCGGCGGTGTACGCGGCTCCCCCGATCGAACCGCGCAGGCCTGCCTGTGAGGCCAAATTCACTATCGATCCGGCACCGCGGGAGAGCATTACCGGAATCACCCGGCGTGACAGCCTGAACGGTCCGGTGACATTGATGCGGAAGATGCGTTCCCACAGGTCCTCGTCCACCTCATGCAGCGGCTCAAGATCATCCGCCATTCCGGCAATAAGAGCCAGGCCGTCGATTTCCCTGCCGGCTGCAGTGATGATCCGCTGGATGTCCTCTTCCCGGCTCAGATCCGCAACCACGCCGGTGGTGCCGTGAGCTGCCGGGTTCTCCAGGAGCGCTTCCATCCGGAGAGTATTGAGGTCCACAGCGATCACGTGGGCGCCCTCTTTGGCCAGCCGGAGCGAGGTGGCACGGCCGATCCCGGAGCCGGCACCGGTCACGATGATGGTCTTGCCCCGGAACCGTCCGGGAATGATTCCTTCCTTCCAGTTCAGGGGCGACGGCGGGGGCGCAGACGGGAACAGGTGCACCAGCCGCTGTTTCTGGGCGGTGATCCCCTTCTTCACTATGCCACGCGGCATCCGCGCACCGACAGGCATGGGCTAAGTATTCGCTGCCTGCGCACTGCCTGTTTTGGGCCCTTCCTGGCCCGGCTCAGGCAGTGTCAAGGATTCACCGTACCCCCTGGTTCCTGGAGCACGTCGGCGAGGTCATACTTCACGGGTTCATCCAGCTGGTCATAGCCGCAGCTCTCCGGGTCGCGGTCCGGGCGCCAGCGGAGGAAGCTCGGCGGATGCCGGAACCGTGGTCCCTCCATGTGGTCGTAGGCAACTTCCACTACCCGTTCAGGGCGCAGCGGTGTGAAGGACAGGTCTTTGCTGCCGGTCCAGCGGCTGCCTTCGGAACTGCGCGGTGTCCGGGAACCCGGTTCCGGTACCTCGGTGCTCCAGGGGTGGGACGGGTCCCAGGTCACCAGGGGCTGCAGCTCGGTGAAGAGTTCGCTGCGCCGTGCCATCGGGAAGGCTCCGATGACTCCCGCATTGGCGAGGTTTCCACCGTCGTCGTAGAGTCCCAGCAGCAGCGAACCGATGCGGTCCTCCCCCGTCTTGTGCACGCGGTAGCCCGCCACGACGCAGTCAGCCGTACGGCGGTGCTTGATTTTGGTCATGGCCCGTTTCCCCGGTTCGTACTTACCGTCCAGCGCCTTGGCCATCACGCCGTCCAGTCCTGCTCCCTCGAAGCGCTCGAACCAGTCCTGCGCCGTGTCCGGCTGGAGCGTCTGACGGGTCAGATGCAGCCGCCCGCCCGCCGCGCCCAGGACGGATTCGAGTTCTTTCCTGCGTTCGTGAAAGGGCTCGCAGGTCAGGTCCCGGCCGTCCAGGGCCAGCAGATCGAAGGCCACGAAAGACGCCGGTGTCTGCTCCGCCAGCAGCCTTACCCTGCTTTCAGCCGGATGGATCCGCTGCTGCAGCAGGTCAAAGTCCAGCCGGCGGGCGTCTGCGCTGATGAGGATGATCTCCCCGTCCAGCACACACCGGGCCGGCAGCCCGTGCCGGAATGCCTCGATGAGCTCCGGGAAGTAGCGGTTCAGGCTGCGGCCGTTGCGGCTGAGGATCTCCACCTCGCGCCCGTCCCGGAACACCAGCGCCCTAAACCCGTCCCACTTGGGCTCATAGGCGTAGCTGCCCTTCGGAATGCGGGCAGCCGGTTTGGCCAGCATGGGTGAAACGGGCGGGGACAGCGGCAGTTCCATTGGCGGGGCCTTCCTTCGCTGGGATCACAAGCCGGTTGCGGCTGATCACCACCGTAGGATGCATTTTTGAGTCTGAACAGCACCACCGGCCAGCGCACCGCCTTCAGCGCCCGCTACTCGGACCCACCGCTGCCTAGAAATTGATCATGTGGCCCGTGAGACCGTGGAACGCCTCCTGGAGTGCCTCACTGAGGGTTGGGTGCGTATGCACGTTGCGGGCCAGTTCCGACGCCGTGAGGTCCCATTTCTGGGCCAGGGTCAGTTCCGGGAGCAGCTCGGAAACGTCGGGACCGATCAGGTGCCCGCCCAGCAGCTCCCCGTAGGCGGAGTCCGCGATGAGCTTCACGAAGCCCACCGGTTCTCCCAGCCCGTGGGCCTTTCCGTTCGCGGTGAACGGGAACGTGCTGACCACTATGTCGTGTCCCTCGTCTTTGGCCTGGGCCTCGGTGAGGCCAAAGCTGGCCACCTGCGGCTGGCAGAAGGTTGCCCGCGGCATCATGCGGTAGTCCCCCAGCGGCATTGTCTCGGCGCCCGCGATGGCTTCTGCTGCAACAACGCCCTGGGCTTCCGCCACGTGGGCCAGCTGCAGCTTGGCGGTCACGTCACCTATCGCATACAGGTTGGGAACGCTCGTGCGCATGTAATCGTCAATGGCGATTGCGCCGCGCTCCGTCACCTCCACCCCGGTGCTTTCCAGGCCATAGCCGTCCAGCCGGGGAGTGAAGCCAACGGACATCATGACCCTGTCGGCGTCGATCGACTGCTTCTCACCGTTCTTGTCGGTGTAGGTGACCGTGACGGAGCTGCCGTGGTCCGTGACAGTCTCCACCTTGGCCGAGGTATGGATAGGAATGCCCAGCTTCTTGTACTGCTTCGTCAGCTCCTTGGACACGTCTGCGTCCTCGTTCGGCAGCGCACGGTCCATGAACTCGATGATCGTCACGTCTACCCCGTAGCTGCGCAGCACATACCCAAACTCCATGCCAATGGCTCCGGCACCCACAATCACCATCTTTTTGGGCAGGTCCCGGCTGAGGATCTGCGTCTCATACGTAACCACGTTCTCGCTCAGTTCCACTCCGGGCAGCAGTTTGACGACAGCTCCGGTCGCGATGATCGCGTTTTCGAAGGTGATTTCCTCGGTCTTGCCATCCGAGAGAGCCACCTCGATGGTGTGCGCGTCCTGAAAGACCCCGTGGCCGTCATACTCGGTGATCTTGTTCTTCTTCATCAGGAAGTGAACGCCCTTGACCCGGCCGTCCGCCACCTGCCGGCTGCGGTCGAAGGCGGCTCCGTAATCGAAGCTCACGTCCCCGTGCATCCCGAACGTATCCGCCTGGCGGGTGAAAATCTGCGCAAGTTCCGCGTTGCGCAGCAGCGCCTTGGACGGGATGCAGCCCACGTTGAGGCAGACCCCTCCCCAGTACTTCTCCTCGATGACTGCAACGCTGAGACCCAGCTGCGCGGCGCGGATGGCGGCAACGTAGCCGCCAGGTCCGGCTCCCAGGAGAACGACGTCGTAATGTGCACTCATGCTGGCTCCTCAATCGTGGACATAGGGCCTTGTGGAACAGTACCGGCTCAGATGTAGCCGCGGTACCCCTCCCAGGCGCGGCGCCGCTCAGGGAAGGGATCGGATTCAATCCGGTCTTCGCGGTCGAAGACCCTCGTGTGCCGGTTCTGTTCCTCATAGCGCGGCCAGTCCTCGCCGGGGAGGTGCCGGTGGGCCAGGCTGAGCAGGGAACCCTGGAACCGGCCCGAAAGTTCGCGCAGTTCATCCATGCCGCCCAGCAGGGCCAGGGCCCGCATGGTCCGCTCGTTGGTCTCGCCAAAAATGACCGGGACGTCAAAGGCGTGGGTGGCGCCGAAGCCCAGCAGGTTCATCAGCCTGGTGGCGTAGTCATACCGGTAGATCCAGGTTGGAGCCACCCTGGAATGGCCCTCAGCCACCATTTGGCTGGGGTACCAGAAGGCCAAATCGCCGCTGATCTCTACGGACTGGTCCCGCGAGGGGTAACCCGGATAGGCGGAGGTGACGCGCTCCATGGCGGACGGATCCGTACCGGCGAACATGCGTTCGAGCCGGGCCGGCGTCGAGGGCAGGATGTTGTCCAGCTTGGCGAACAGGGCACCCTCCTGCGCCATCGTCCCTAACACCAGGGGTTTCGGCGAGGATTCGCCGTCCAGGTAAGTATCGATGGGGTGGCGCGGCAGGAACTCGCCGTCGATCACCGGTGAAACACTCAGCGAACCCGGCTGCTGGACGGGACCGATCTTCGTGGTCATTTTCTGGATGGCATTCACCAGCTTCGCTGCCGGGATGCGGGAGAGCACGTCTGCAGCGCGGGATTCGTCCACCCGCAGGATTTCCAGCAGGTCCAGCGCCCACCTTTCGTGCATGTCCGGGTAGTACGCCCCGGCCGGCGCGGGACTCTGGGCGAAGGCCTTGTGGAAGTAAGGTGCTGCCGAAGGGATGCACATCAGTGCGGTGACGGAGATGCCGCCGGCGGATTCTCCGAAGATAGTGACGTTGTCCGGATCCCCGCCGAACGCGGCGATGTTCTCCTGCACCCACGCCAGGGCGGCTACCTGGTCACGCAGCCCAAGATTTGAATCAAACTGCCGCTGGGAGGTTGAAAAGGACGTGAAGTCCATGAACCCCAGTGCACCGATCCGGTAGTTGAGGCAGACATAGACCACGCCCCCGGTGCGCACCAGGTTCGCCCCCCGGTAGGTCCGCACCGCCGAGGACCCGGAGCTGAACGCACCGCCGTACAGGTAGACCAGCACGGGCAGCCCGGTATGGTCCTGGTCCAGAGGGGCGCTGACGTTGACCGTCAGGCAGTCCTCGCTCATGGGCGGGCGACGGCGGGAACCGGTCAGTGCAAGCGCTCGGGACTGCGGTGGAATCGCGCCGAATTCGGCAGCATCACGTATGCCCGTCCAGGGTTCCGGGGGTACCGGGGCCCGCAGCCGCAGCTCACCCAGCGGCGGCGCGGCATAGGGAATGCCGCGCCAGGTACGCACCCCGTCTTCAACAATGCCGCGCACCCAGCCGTGCGCTGTTTCCACCTCGAGTGCTGATAGGTCCAGGGACATCCGCTTACCTGCTTCCACCCGGCGGCGCGGTCTGCGTGCCTCAGCCAAGCCGGGCTTTCGGGTGCAGGTTCCGCGCTTATCCACGATAGACCTCCGGTCAGGGAGGAACCAGAGGCCAGCCAGTCCCGCAGCGGGCCGCGGGCGGATCCGGCAGCGCTGTCCGAGCGCTTTAGCGTGTTAGGGATTCAGGATGGCGCAGAAGGTAGCGGTGCACCGCCACTTCCTTGAGGCAGAGCAGCCCGACGGCGGCCACGTTGAGCAGGATTTTGGTGGCCGTATCCCAGTTCGTCAGGACACAGAGTGTCCAAACAGACAGGAAGACGGCCGCGTCCATCAGCCGCAGTGCGCCGCCGGTGGCAACCCGTATCGCCGAAGACCCCGGAACCCCCGGCTGGGCACGCAGTGATGCACTCATCAGAGCCATCGCAACTTCTTTCCCCCGCGACGCGGCGGAACTACCCCAGAGGCAGCTGCCGCCCTTTAGAGAACTTCTATCACACCGGAGCGAAGTGCCGCAGTTGTTCGCTGCGGGCACTTCTGAAGCGCTTAACGTTCTGCAACACTGCCGTTTTCGACCTGCCAGAGCCGGTCCAGCCGAACGTTCTGCAGCATCCGGCGGTCGTGGGTGACCAGCAGCAGTGTTCCCGTGTAGGACTCCAGCGCTTCCTCAAGCTGTTCGATTGCCGGCAGGTCCAGATGGTTGGTGGGTTCGTCCAGGATCAGCAGGTTCACCCCGCGGGCCTGGAGCAGGGCAAGCGCCGCCCTGGTTCGCTCTCCCGGGGACAGGGCGCCGACTGTGGTGCCCGACTGGTCCGCCTTGAGGCCAAACTTGGCCAGCAGGGTCCGCACCTCGCCGGCATTCATTTCCGGCACGCAGGCCTCAAATGCTGCTGCCAGGGGTTCCCCGGCCGCGAGCTGGGTACGCAACTGGTCGATCTCGCCGAGCGCGACGCCGGCGCCGAGCGAGGCAGTTCCGCGGTCCGGAACCAGCGTGCCGCGCAGCAGCGCCAGCAGGGTGGACTTGCCCGCCCCGTTCGGGCCGGTGATTCCAATCCGCTCACCGGCGTTTACCTGGAGGGACACCGGGCCGAAGGTAAAGTCTCCGCGCCGTACAGCTGCTTCGTTCAGGACCGCCGCCACCGAGCCGGACCGGGGAGCGGCAGCGATTGAGAACTGCAGCTGCCATTCCTTCCTGGGCTCCTCCACCTCGTCCAGCCGGGCGATGCGGGACTCCATCTGACGCACTTTCTGTGCCTGCTTTTCCGAGGACTCCATACTTGCCCGGCGCCGGATCTTGTCATTGTCCGGGGACTTGCGCATGGCGTTCCGCACGCCCTGGGAGCTCCATTCACGGGTGGTTCGTGCCTTTGCCACCAGCTCAGCTTTCCGGCCCGCGAACTCGTCGTAGGCTTCACGGGCGTGGCGCCGGGCTACTGCCCGCTCCTCCAGGAAAGCGTCGTATCCGCCGTCGTATACCGCCACCTGGTTCTGCGCCAGGTCCAGCTCCACAATCCGGGTGACGCAGCGGGCCAGGAACTCACGGTCATGGGATACCAGCACGACGCCGCCGCGGAGCTGGCGGACGAACTCCTCAAGCTTCGCCAGGCCGTCCAAGTCCAGGTCGTTCGTCGGCTCATCCAAGAGGACTATGTCAAAGCGGCTCAGCAGGAGTGCGGCGAGGGCTGCCCTGGCTGCCTGGCCGCCCGAGAGGCCGGTCATCAGTGCGTCGGGGCCAACCTCGAGGCCCAGGTCTGCCAGCACCGCGGGCATCCGCTCCTCGAGGTCAGCAGCACCGGATGCCAGCCAGGTGTCCAAGGCGACGGCGTACTCATCCTGGGCCTGCGCCGACTCCGAAACAAGCCCTTCCGCCGCGGCTTCCATAGCCGCCGTGGCGGCGGCCGCTCCGGTGCGGCGGGAGATATAACCCGCCACCGTTTCACCTTGAATGCGTTCGTGTTCCTGGGGCATCCAGCCTACAAACGCATCCGTCGGGTGGCGCTCAACGCTTCCCTCAAAGGGTGCTGCCGCACCGGCGAGCAGCCCCAGCAGGGTCGACTTGCCGGCACCGTTGGAACCGACCACACCCACGACGTCGCCGGGAGCGACGGTCAGGGAGAGGCCTGAAAAGAGGACACGGTGGGCGTAACCGCCTGAAAGATTGCGGGCTACAAGAGTGGCGGTCATACCCTCAATCTTATGCGGCCAGGCCGGCGGCACCGGACCGGCGGAAGCCGGCCTACCGGTAGCCGGGGTAGCCGTTCCACGCGCGCCGGCGGGCGGCCCGCGGATCCAGCTCGATCCGGTCATACCGGTCAAAGATCTTGGTGCGGCGCGACGTTGGGTCGTAGTTTGGCCACATGGGCCCCGGAGCGCCGCTGCGCGCAAAACGCAGCAGTGCTGACTGGAACCTGTGACCCACGTTCATGGCCGTACGGCGGTTGCCCATGCTCAGCAGCATCCGGCCCGTACGGGTGTTGTAGGTACCGAACATTCCCAGCAGGTCCATTCCGTGAGTGGCTCCCAGGCCGGTAGTGCGTGCTGCACGCGGTGCGTAGTCGAACCGGTAAGTCCAGGTGGGCGCATGGGTGGCGTGGGCCTGGGCCGCCTGGACACTGGGATGCCAGAACACGGCGTCGGCACCCAGCTCCACTGCCTGCCGGCGATGTGGATAACCGGGGTAGGCCGCGGCGACCCGGTCCCGGCTGGCCGGGTCCGTCAGTTCGAACATCCTCTCGATCCGCTGCGGGGACGCAGGCAGGATGTCGTTGAATTTGCTGAACAGCGACCCCTCGTTCTCCATGGTGCCGATCACCATGGGCACTTTGTGTGCCCTGCCTTTTTCGAATGCATCCAGCGGGTGGAGCGGGAGGAAGGATCCGTCCACTACCGGCGAGGGGCATAGTGCGCCCGGATGCGTCTCGTGGGTGATCCTGCGGCTCAGCTCTTCCTGCGCCTTCACCAGGGCGGACGCCGGGAGGCCGGAGAGTGTTTCGGCTGCGCCGCCCGGTCCCGTTCCCAGCAGGCCCAGGAACTCCCCCGCCCACTCGGACGCGAGTTCGGGCCCATACGCCGCCCCGGGTGCCGGACTCTGCAGGAAGGTCCGGTGGAACAGGCCGGCAGCCGCCGGCACGCACATAAGGGTCAGGGCAGACGCCGCGCCGGCGGACTCTCCGAACAGCGTGACATTCTCCGGATCGCCGCCGAAAGCCGCAATGTTCCGGTGCACCCATTCCAGGGCGGCCATCTGGTCGGCCAGGCCAACGTTGACATCGAAAATACGGCGGGAAGTTGAGTAGGCGCGGAAATCAAGAAAACCAAGGGCGCCCAGACGGTAGTTCATCGAGACGAAAAGCATGTTTCCCGCTGCCGCCAGTCCCGTGCCGTCGATCAGGTCCATGGCAGCTGAACCGGAGGTGAAGGCACCGCCGTGAATGAAGACGAGGACAGGCAGCGGTGCGTCAGCCGGTGCTGCGGGAGCCGCGATATTGAGCGTCAGGCAGTCTTCGCTCATGGCGGTTTTTGACTCGGCGCCCGGGACTAGCCTCCGTGTTCTCTGCGGTGCCCAAGGGCCAAAACTGACCGCCTCCAGAACCTCTTTTCGGCGTTCAGGGGGAAGCGGCAGCCGCAGCCGCTTCTCCCCCACCGGAGGCTGGGCGTAGGGAATGCCTCTCCAGACCCGTGCACTTCCCGTCTGGCGTCCGCGGACGGGCCCTTCGGTGGTTTGGACGGTGAGATCTGCTTCCGCGGTGGCGGTCGTCATGTTGGTCCTTTCACCTGTGCGCCCGGATCTTGGCGTGGGGTGGCCGGGCACTTTTGGATACTAGTTCCCGGCCGGACAGCAGACCATCCCCGGTGCGCATACCCGGCCTCACCGGACCGGGATCGCGCACCGGATGCCTCCGGCGGGGTTCAGCCAGCGGCAGAACGAGCCGCGTGCGGGACCATCAGTATGCTTATGCTTCGTGTACGACCCCGACGAGAGGAGCAACATGGCACGCGTGGCAATTATTGGCGGACACGGCAAGGTGGCACTGCAGCTGGCAAAGGACCTCGCAGCGAACGGGCACCAGGTGTCCTCGCTGTTCCGGAACCCGGACCACGTTTCAGAGGTGGCTGCCACCGGCGCTGATCCGGTTGTGGCCGACGTCGAAAAGCTGGACGCCGCGGAGATCGCGGAGCTGCTGGGCGGCCACGACGCCGTTGTGTGGTCTGCCGGAGCAGGCGGCGGTTCACAGGAACGAACCTACGCAGTGGACCGCGACGCCGCTATCCGTTCAATGGAAGCCGCCGAGCAGGCCGGGGTGAAGCGGTACGTCATGGTCTCCTACATGGGCGCCGGCACGGACCACGGCGTGGATCCGGACAACAGTTTCTACGCCTACGCTGAAGCGAAGGCGGCGGCCGATGAACATCTGCGCCGTACCGGCCTGGACTGGACCATCCTCGGCCCGAGCGCCCTGACCGATGATCCGGGCACCGGACGGATCAGCACCGGCCCTGCCCAGGACGGAAGTGTTTCCCGTGCGGACGTCGCTGCGGTTGCGGCTGAAGTGCTTGAACAGCCCGGCACGGTTGGCCGGTTCATCGAGTTCATCAACGGAGAAACTCCGATCCGTGAAGCCGTGAGTTCGCAGGCCACGGCTTAACCGGACACTTCGCACAGGGCGGGTTATGGCAGCATCGGCGCCGTAACCCGCCCTTTCTGCTGCCCTGGCGGTTAACCGTCCCTGCGTGCTCCGGGGCCGGGCTCGACGGCGAACACCTCAGGGACTGCGAAACCAGACCGGTCAAACGCGCGCATCACGGCCGCCCCGATCTGCTCCGCTTCCGGCCGGTTGACCAGTGCCACGGCCGAGCCCCCGAATCCCCCACCGGTCATGCGTGCCCCCGCCGCACCGGCAGCCATGGCTGTTTCCACGGCCAGGTCCAGCTCGGGACAGGAGACCTGAAAGTCATCCCGCAGCGATTCGTGGCTGGAGGCCAGCAGCTGTCCCAGTCCCCGGATGGGACGGCCGGCTTCAAGATGTGCGACGGCGGTGAGCACCCGGGCGTTCTCGCTCACTACATGTCGGGCCCGCTGATATGCCGTCCGGTCCAGCTGCGGAGCTGCCATCACGAGATCGGGCAGGGTAAGCTCGCGCAGGGAGGCCACGCCAAGTGTTTCCGCGGCCCGTTCACAGTCCCGGCGGCGTTCCGCGTAACCGCCGGAATCGTGGGCGTGGCTGACCTTGGTGTCGATCACGAGCAGGGACATATTTTCCCGCGCCGGATCCAGGGGCACCAGCCGGCTTTCCCGTGTGCCGCAGTCCAGGAACAGGCCGTGCCCGGCCTCGGCGAGCAGCGACGCCGACTGGTCCAGGATGCCGGTTGGAGCACCGGCGAACTCGTTTTCCGCCTGCTGGCAGAGCAGCACCAGGTCTTCGGCGGGCAGGTTTGATCCGGACAATGCCCGAACTGCCAGTGCGGCGGCACATTCAACCGCGGCTGACGAGGAGAGTCCTGCACCCACGGGAACATCGGAGTCCAGCAGGATGTCCATTCCCGGCACCTGCACTCCGCGCAGGCCGAAGGCCCAGTGCACACCGGCCAGATAACGGCTCCAGCCTTCCAGCCGTCCCGGTGCGAGGTCCGCTACATGGATTTCGGCCGGGGCTCCGGATGCCGTGGTGGCGAGGCGGAGCAGTCCGTCCTGCCGCGGTGCTGCGGCCAGCCGGGCCCGGCGGTCAATTGCCAGCGGAAAGACGAACCCCTGGTTGTAGTCTGTGTGCTCACCGATGAGGTTTACCCGTCCGGGTGCCGACCAGATACCTGCAGGTTCGTGGCCGTAGAGTTTCCGGAACGCTGCTGCGGTATTCACGGCGCCCCTCCCGGCGTAACTGCATCGAAAGCAGGAAGGGCGTCCCGCAGCCGGGCAGCGGTCTCTTCCGGACTTACATCGGCTATGAAGGCTCCCATCGCCGCTTCGGACCCGGCAAGGTACTTCAGTTTGTTTTCTGCCCGCCGCGGGGAAGTCACTTGGAGATGCAGCCGGTAGGTGTTCCTGCCCGGATGGTTCACGGGTGCCTGGTACCAGGCGGCGATGTACGGCGTCGGGGCCGGGTACAAGGCATCGATTCTGCGCAGGATGTCCGGGTAGATCCTGGCGAGTTCTTCCTGTTCTGCTTTCGTGAGCGAGACGAGGTCCGGAACGCGGCGGTGCGGCACCAGGTGGATTTCCAGCGGCATCCGTGCAGCGTAGGGAACGTAGGCGGTCCACCAGCGTCCGCGCGCCACCACCCTGCTGCCCGCCTCCAGTTCCCGGTCAAGCAGGACCTGGAACAGGTCCCCTCCCGTCTCTTCGAGGAAGGCCTGAGCCGATTCAAGCTGGCGCAGCGTCCGCGGCGTTGTAAACGGGTAGGCATAGATCTGCCCGTGCGGATGGTGCAGGGTGACTCCGATTTCGGCGCCCCGGTTCTCGAAGATGAAAACCTGATTGACTCCGGGAATGCGGGAGAGCGCGGCGGTGCGGTGCGTCCACGCCCGGATAACCGTGCGCACCCGCTGCGAACTCAGCCCGGCGAAGGAAGCCTCGTGCTCCGGCGCAAACGCCACCACCTCGCAGCGGCCAATGGCTGATGCCTCTGCAGCGCTGCCAGCGGATTCGACCGGACCGGAGCCGGTGCCTGGACCGAATGCCGGAAACCGGTTCTCGAAGACAGCGACGTCGTACCCGGCGGCCGGAATTTCAGTGGCACGGTCCGGGGTTGAGGGACAGAGCGGACACTGCGAAGCAGGCGGCAGGTGCGTGCGTGTCTGCCGGTGCTCGGCGTAGGAGATCCACTCCCCCAGCAGGGCGTCGTACCTCATCCGGGGTGTGCCTGGACGCGGGGGCAGCGCACGGGTATCCGGCGGCACCGGGGCTGCTGTGCCCGCAGCGTCGAAGAAGTACAGCAGCTCCCGGCCGTCGGCCAGGTGTGTCCGAGCGGGAGCCAGTCCCATATCCCTAGCCTGTGATCTTGTATTTGGCGCGGTCTGCCTCGTCCAGGACCACCTGCTCTTCGGGAGTCATGGCAGACCCGCCGCGGCTTGCCGGCATCCACCAGGCGCCGTCGGGGGCCTTTTCGGGGTACGTGTCGATGCACTCGTCGATCCCCGCCTGCAGGATCTGCTGCAGACGCTCTGTCTCCTCGGGGACCGAGGCGTCGGGATCGATCTTCAGCGGTTCGCCAATGTGGATACGGACCGGGGTCTTCCACACTGCCTTCAGGCTCAGCCCGTGACCCCGGGTGAGCATCCGGTGCCCTCCCCAGACAGAAACGGGAATGATGGGCACGCCGGCTTCCGCCGCCATGCGGACCGCTCCGGTCTTCAGCTGGCGCACGGTGAAGCTTCGGCTCACGCCCGCCTCGGGCAGCACTGCCAGGTAGTCGCCCCGGTGCAGCTTCTCCACCGATTCGGTATAAGCGGAAGCCCCGTTGGAACGGTCAACCACAACGTGTTCACACCAGTCACAGACCGCTGCGACGAACTTCTTCCGTGCTGCCTTCTTGGTAACGAGGTAACGCATATGAACCTTGAGCTGCTTCCACAGCAGGTATTCGGCAAACACAAAGTCCAAGTAGCCGAAGTGGGTGATCGCCACAACTGCCCCCTTGCCCGGCACCACCCTGCGGTTCAGTCCCCGGATGATTTCGTCCTGGGGCAGGTGCTCCAGTCCGGAGGCAATAACCTTGACCCGGAACAGCTTCACGGCCGTGACTCCGGCAAAGACGATCGAACGGTAAACGTACTTGTTGGGCCGGCGTTTCGGGGGCACAGTCGACTCCTTGGCTGGGAACGGGACAGCAATGGCAGTTTATCCCCTGCTCCGGGCAGCCTAAAAACACCCCGGCAGCCGGGACCAGCGGCCGTCCGCCCTACCCTGCGGCGGTTGCCCGGACCAGCAGGTATTCCCAGTCCATTTCAATGCCGTCCGCGGTGCCGCGGGCGTGGCGTTCAGCCAGCGAGGACAGTTCCCGGTCCAGCGCGGCAGTGCGTTCGAGGTCCTCACCAATACCGCGGTAGACCCCGGCGACGGGACCGAAGTTCGCCTTGAAGAAATCGCGGAAGTGCTCAGGGCTTTCGAACCGGTCCACGGTGACCAGCTGCCTGCGGCTTTGCCAGCCCTGGAGCGCACCTGCAACAAACAATCCGGAAACGTAGTCCTCCCGCCCCCACAGCGGCGGTCCCGGTACCGCGGCCTGCGGCGGCTGATAGTCGCGCATGATCGCGATCAGCTCACCTACAAACCCCTCCGGGGTCCAGTTGAGCAGGGCTATGGTTCCTCCCGGCCGGCAGACCCGCAGCAGTTCTGCCGCAGCCTGCCGGTGGTTGGGCGCGAACATCACGCCAACGCAGGAGATGACGGCGTCGAAGGTGCCGTCCTGGAACGGCAGATCCTCGGCGTCGCCCTGCACCCACTCCAGTTCCACGCCCTGGCCACCGGCAATTCCCCGGCCGGCCGCAAGCAGCTCAGGGGTAAGGTCCAGTGCCACTACGCTGGCCCCCGTCAGGGCGGCGGGAATGGAGGCATTCCCGGTTCCAGCTGCCACGTCCAGGACATAGTCCCCGGGGCCAATACCGGCTTCAGCGGCCAGGACTGCGCCCAGTTCGGGCACCACCTCGCCGGCAACGCTTTTGTAGTCGCCCAGGGCCCACATCCGGCGGTGCCGGTCCTTGAGTTCACGGGCCGGATCGGGTCGGGGCTGGGGTGTTTCCATCGCTGGTTCTCCTGTGCCGGGCAGTCCGGGCGGATCCGGCTCATCCGTTCCGGCCATTCTGATCTTGCCGCTGCGGGCTGTAAAGGCGTGCGCACACCTTCGGCCGGGCACCTGTGCTGGCTATCGTTAGGTATGGCCCTTCCGGATGGCGAGGTTCCCAAGGCGTCCGACGGCGCTGCACACGGCACCGCCGCACCGCCGGCAGCCGAACTTGATTCACGGCTTGGATCCATCGACTGGTCCGTCCTGCCGCCGGGAGCGGTGCGGCTCAGCCTGGACGCCCCCAGCGGACAGCTCGCTGCCTCCGCCATGGGAGAGCCGGGCAGGACACCGGTAGTGCTGGTGCCCGGTGTGATGGGTTCCAAGGAAGACTTTTCCCTGCTGATGCCACTGCTGGCAGCACAGGGATTTTACGTTCTGGCTTATGACCTCGCCGGACAATATGAATCAGCGTCCGCCGGTCCGGAGAACCTGTCCCCGCCCCGCAGCCGCTATGACTATGACCTGTTTGTCGAGGACCTGCTTGCCGTCCTGGACCTGATGGGCGAACCGGTGCACGTTCTGGGTTATTCGTTCGCCGGTGTGGTTGCCGAGCTGGCGCTGCTGCGCCGGCCGGAGAGGTTCAGCACCCTGACGCTGATGAGCGCTCCTCCTGAGCCGGGACTGGCTTTCCGGTCCGTCAGCATCCTGGGTCCGTTCTCCCCGCTCGTTTCCGGCCCTGTCAGCGCGGACCTCATTGTCTGGGGGGTCAAGCGGAACTTCGCCAGGGTGCCGCCGGCCAGGATGGATTTTGTGCGCAGGCGGTTCCGGTACACCCGCAGGCAGTCCATCCGGGACATCATTACGCTGATGCGCAGCGTCCCGGATGTCCGTTCCCAGCTGGCGGCCCAGTCCCTGCCGAAGCTTGTGGCCGTGGGCGAACACGATGTCTGGCCCAACCGGGTCCACGCGCGCTTTGCACGGGCAATCAAGGCGCGGCTGGCGGTGTACCGCGGCGGGCACAGTCCCTGCGAGACCGCACCCAACCAGCTGGCCCGGGACCTGCTTGCCCTCTACGCGGACGCACCTCCGCCCGCGGGCCCGTAGGCACCGCCGGGCCGGTGCCCTTCCTGCCACTGCCGCCGCAGCCTGCGCCGTGCCAGCGGGCCCTGCTGGCGGAAATCGGCGGCGAAGGTGGTCCAGGCCATGGAAAGCCGCCGCCCCAGCCCTGACCAGCTCTCAAGCGGCCGGGCCGAGACTCCCACCCGGAGAGAATCCACCCACTGGACGTTCATGTCCGGTGCCACCTGCCAGCTAAGGTCCAGGTCGTCGTGGATCCTGGAACTGGAGCGGTGCACCCCTTCGCGCATGCGTTTCCACATGGATGCCGGGAGGGCGAAGTTGGAACCGAAGATGGGCGGATGACCCATCAGCAGGTTCATCGACCAGCGGTAGCCGGCTATGTAAAGGTGTTCAGCTATCCAGCGGGTGAGGCGGTTTCCGCCGTAGAAATTTCCGGGACCGGTAACAACGGTGAGGGGCCCGGATGCTTCCGCCAGGGCTTCGATCCGCTCAAGCCAGTCGGGCGGGGGCACCGAGTCAGCGTCCAGCCTGGCCAGCAGTTCGCAGCCGGCGGCGTCGAAACCGCAGGCGGTGGCTGCGGCCACGCCGGGCAGGGACTCCGCTACCCTCCGGACGCCGGCCGCTTCGCAGACCGCCGCCGTGTTGTCTGTGGAGTCGTTGTCCACAACCACAATCTCGTCCGGCATTCGGGTCTGCCGCGACAGTGCTGCCAGGCACTTCTGAAGGAAGGCGCCGTCGTTCCGTGCGGGTATCACTACTGAGATGGTTGCCATATCCCCTGCCCTCCGGCCTACGCAATGGTCCCACCGCCGGCGCCGGGGGTGGAAGAAGGCAGCGCGGGCCCGGGACTTCCGGGCAGCAAAAAGGGCCGGCAGGCGCCGGCCCTTTCCTGATGCTGTCCCGCTTAGAGCGTGGTGGTCACTTCGTCGTAGTCGTAGCGGGGCAGGCGGTCGAACCAGGGGTTCTCACCCGGCTTGCCCACGTTGACCACCATAAAGGTGCGGCGGTTGCTGCCCGCGTGGAACTCGGCGTCGATCCCGGCAGCGTCGAATGCGCCCATGGGACCGGCGGCGAGGCCTACGGAACGGACAGCCATGATGAAGTAGGCCGCCTGCATGTGGGCGTTGTTGTTGCCCATGATGCTGCGCAGTTCGGCATTGCCGTCGAACATGGCCTTGCGGTCGGCAGCATGCGGGAAGAACGTCGGGAAGCCTTCATGCCATTCGGTATCGAAGCTGAGTACGGCCACCGCCGGAGCAGAAGCAGTCTTGGCCTGGTTTCCCTCGGCCATGTGCTTGACCAGGCGTTCGCGCGCTTCCGGTGAGTTAACCCAGGTGATGCGCATCGGCTGGATGTTCATCGACGTCGGACCCATCTTGGTCAGTTCGTAGATGGCCCGCATCTGTTCCTCGGTCACCGGTTCAGAGCTGAACGTGTTGGCGGTGCGTGCTTCCAGGAAGAGGGTGTCGAGGGCTTCGCTGTCCACGACGAACTGATCCTGGCCTATCTGGGTGGTGCTGTTGCTCATGAAGACACTTTCTGGTTGGGCGAAGTTACCAGAGCTTGTTAACACCGCTGCCGGCACTCAGCTTCCCGAAGGTGGCCGTGATGCCCCTCACACTCAGGTGTCCGGCAGGTCCATCTTCCGCCTGCTGGGCTGCACCCGCGGCGGTTCGCCGGGCATCTTTGGGTAGTCGGGTGGAAAGGGAAGCTCCCCCAGCCCGTTGTCCAGGTCCCGCTGCCACCACTGCAGGAGGATGTCGATGCTGCCCTGGCGCTCGCCGAAGCCGGCCCACGGATCCCCCGTCTCCGCCAGCCGTTCCGGCACGGTTGCGACCGTGAAGGCGCGGGGATCCACGGCCTCCAGTTCATCCCACGTGACGGGAGTGGAGACGGGCGCGTGCGGCAGTGCCCGGGCGCTGTAGGCACCGGCCATGGTGCGGTCCCGGTTTGCCTGGTTGAAGTCCACGAACACTTTCTCGCCGCGTTCCTCCTTCCACCACGACGTCGTTACTTCCCCGGGCATCCGCCGCTCCAGTTCGCGTGCGGCCGCGATGACAGCGTGCCGGACATCCTGGAATTCCCGTACCGGCTCAATCGGGGCGAAGACATGCAGGCCGCGGTTGCCGGAGGTCTTGATGAAGGCCTCCAGACCTGCCTCGGCCAGCACCCCGCGCAGGGCAACCGCCGCGGGAACGGCGTCGTCAAAATCGGTTCCGGGCTGGGGATCCAGGTCGATGCGCAGCTGGTCCGGATTGTCCGGGTCCCCTGCCAGGGAAGGCCAGGGATGGAACACCACGGTATTCATCTGTACAGCCCAGACCGCTGCGGCCGGTTCGTCGATGACCAGCTGCGGGTGCGAACGGGCGCTGGGGTAAACCACCATCACGTCCCGGACATAATCCGGGGCACCCTTGGGCGGGTTCTTCGAGAAGAACTGTTCGCCGTCGATGCCGCCGGGAAAACGCTGGAGTGATAGTGGCCGGTCCCCGTTGGCTGCGGTGAAGGCCTCACCCACAGCCACCATGTACTTCGCCAGGTCCAGCTTCGTGAAGCCGGAGTCCGGCCACAGCACGCGGTCCGGACTGGAGATTCGGACCTCGCGGACGCCGTGGGGTCCAGGCACGGAAAGGGTGGTTGCTTTGGCCGCCATGCTTCGCAGGCTACCCGCTGCGTGCCCTGCTGTCAGCGCCGGGTGCCGGGCTGTTCCCGCGCGGGGCTCGGCATGCTGCTGGGTGCCGCCGGGGATCCCGGCCTTAAGCGGCGCCTTTCCGGCTCACGAACCGGCCGTGCACAAAGTGGTAGAGGACCATCGCCGCAGCTACGACGGCGGTGAGGACCGCATACATCCCGGAGAGGCCGGTCAGCGGAATGAGCAGCCCCAGCAGGAACGGGCCCAGGCCAATGCCGGCGTCGAGAATCAGGAAGAACGTGGACGTGGCGATGCCGATCCGGTGGTCAGGGGCCACGGTGACGGCGATCGCCTGGGCCGTGGGCATCAGGGCCCCGAAGCCCATTCCCACAAAGGCTCCGGCGAGGGCCAGCACCGTGGTGTTGGGGGCCCACGCGAGCAGCCCCAGCCCAACCGCGAAGGAAGTCAGGATCGGGTACACCACGGCGTTGTCCCCGCGTGTGTCCTGGAGCCGTCCGACTACGAAGCGTGAGATGAACACGATCCCGGCGTAAATGAGGAAGAACGCCGACGCCGCTGCCACCATGTCCTTCTCCTGTGCGTAGGAGTTCAGGAAGGTCAGCACACCGGAGTATGCCACTCCGGCCACGAGCATCACGGATGCAACTGCAGCTGCGCGCGGTTCAAAGAAATCTGCCGGCCGCATCCGCCACTTTGCTGCGGTTTCGGCCGCAGTGAGAGTCCGCTCGGGCAGTTTGAGCGCCAGCGCCACCAGCAGGGACGCCGCAGCGCACACCGCGGTCACCATGTAAAGGACGCTGTAGCTGGTGCGGTCCACGAGCAGGACTGCCAGGAAGGGCCCGACGGCGGTGGCCAGGGTAGTTGAGATCCCGAAGTACCCCGTGCCCTCGCCCCGGCGCCCGGCAGGAATCAGGCTCATCACGGAGGCCGAGATAGCGGTGCTGGCCAGGCCAAACGCTGCACCATGCAGCACACGGATGGCGATAAGCACTCCCAGGCTGCCTGCCGGAATATAGAACAGCGCAGCCACGGTATACAGCAGCAGGCCAACCAGCAGCATCCTGCGCCGGCCAACGAAGTCGAGGAACTTACCGGCGAAGATCCGGGCGGCAAGGGCTCCGAGCACAAAGGACCCTGCAGTCAGCCCGGCGGCGGTGTCTGACGCTCCAAACCGTTCCACCGCATAGAGCGCCATGGTTGTCATCAGCAGATAGAAGACCAGCGAGATGAAAAAGTTGACGGCAATGGCCAGGCTGAACGCTGTGGTCCACAGCCGGCGGGGACCGGCACCGAACAGGCCCTGGCTGCTGTTCACGGGCAGTTCATTGCTGCCCGCCTGTCCCTGATGTTCGCCCTCTTTCGGCAATTTTCGCTCCGTTTTCCGTTTCGCCCCCATTAGGTTGCCTAACCCAACTACCTAACGCTACGCCCGGCAGCAGGGGGGACGGAATTGGTTTCGGCGGAGCAGGGCCTGCCGGGCCGCGCGAATACGCGGTGATTACCGAGTGTCTCTTCCCTGCCGGTGTGGCCAAGCGCATACTTTCTCACACGCCGGCGTGTGCCGGACCCGGAGAGTATTGGAGCTGATCGGTTATGCCCACCCAGATGAATCCCTACCTGAGTTTCCGTGACAACGCGGCAGAAGCCATGGCGTTCTACCAGGACGTTTTCGGTGGTTCTCTGGAGAGCTCCACGTTTGGTGAGATGCATGCCAGCGATGATCCGTCCGAGGCCGGCAAGATCATGCATTCCTCCCTGACCACGGACAAGGGTTTTGTCCTGATGGCCTCGGACACGCCCAACAGCATGAACCTGGACGAGGGCAGCAGCTATTCGATCTCCTTAAGCGGAAGCGACGGCGATGAACTGCGCGGCTACTGGGACAAGCTGCTGGAGGGCGGCCAAATGACCCTGCCGCTGGAACGCGCACCGTGGGGCGACATTTTCGGGATGCTCACTGACAGGTTCGGCACAAGCTGGATGATCAGCATTGAAGACGGCGGTTCCTAGGCTCCGCACGGACAACCCAGCTACGGGTTCCGCCTTCTGCCTTCGACGGCGCTGCGCAGCGCCGGCGCGGCAGCGGCTCCGCCGGCGTCGTCCATCCCTTTACCGGTGCGGCACTTCTTCTGCCCGTGCCGGCGGCTTGGTGCCGGAGCCGCGCGGATACCCTCCCGGGCCTGTCTTTGGCGCCAGCCGCAGTCCTATGCTGGCAGTGGAGCCGCCGGGAAACCGGCCGGCGGCCAGAGCCGAGAGGGCTGTCCCATGGAAAACACCTACACCGTTGCTGTGCGGGCTCCGTTCAAGGAAGCCGTCCGACTGACGAAGGAATCCCTCGCCGCCCATGGATTCGACATTCTTAGCGACTCCGACTTCGCTGCCCAGCTGGGCGCCGACGCTCCGGACTGGATGCTCGGCTACCGGATCCTGGGTGCCTGCAACACTGCCCTTGCCGGTGAGGCCATGGAACTGGACCGGGCGATCGGCGTCGCGGTTCCCTGCAATGTGGTGATCCGCGAAGATCCCGGAGGCACTGTCTCCGTGGTGGAGGCACTGAATCCCGAATCCCTGGTGGATCTGGCCGGGCAGGAGCAGCTCGCGCAGGTTGTCTCACGGACTTCGGACGGTTTGCGGGCTGCCATGGCGACCCTGAGCGAATCCGCCGGGCAGGTCTAGGGGGCTCATGCCTCCGGCTCCCTCGGGTCGTCTTCACGCAGGTGCCGGTCCAGTACGCGTAAGCTCAGCACATGGCCAGATACTTCGATATTCACCCGGACAACCCCCAGCCGCGGACAGTCAGCCAGGTCACCTCCGTGCTTCGGGACGGCGGGCTGATCGCCTATCCCACAGACTCCTGCTACGCACTGGGTGCCCAGATCGGGAACCGCGAGGCGCTGGACAGGATCCGCGCAATCAGGGAGCTCGATTCGAAGCACCACTTCACTCTCATGTGCCGCGACTTTGCCCAGCTGGGCCAGTTTGTCCAGGTCAATAATGACGTCTTCCGGGAGATCAAAGCAGTCACCCCGGGCAGTTATACGTTCATCCTGCCCGCCACCAGGGAAGTCCCGCGCCGGCTGCTGCACCCGAAGAAGAAGACCGTCGGGGTCCGGATCCCGAACAACAAGGTGGTGCTGGCGCTGCTGGAGGACCTCGGCGAGCCTATCCTCTCCAGCACACTCCTGCTTCCCGGCCAGGAGGAAGCCCTCACCGAAGGCTGGGAAATCCAGGACCTGCTTGGCAACCAGCTGGATGCCGTGTTGGATTCGGGTTTCTGCGGACCGGATCCCACTACGGTCATCGACTATTCAAGCGGTGTGGCCGAAGTGGTCCGCCACGGCACCGGCGACCCGTCCCGGTTCGAATAGGACGCAGCTGCGCCGCGCTGTAACGGGCACGGACGGGCGGATTCGCCCTCCCCCTGTTGACACCTGCTCAGGCGTGCCGAAAGGGTGAACCCACTTGATTGGGGGGAATGCGTCACCACTCGCGCACTCTGAGACGGGAAAACACAAATGAACAAGGGAAAACTAACAGTAACGACGGCGATACTGGGCGGACTAATCCTCTCCGGCTGCAGCGGCGGGGCCGGATTGGCAGGAGGTCCTCCGGATGCGGAACCTGCCGTCCTGGAACAGGCAGGCAACAGGGATCACGGCCCCAAGCCGCCGCGGCCGGACAAACCGCAGGCGGCTCAGAACATCATCCTGATGGTCGGAGACGGCATGGGCACTGCCCAGCGCAATGCCATCCGGCTCTCCCACGTGGGGCTCACCGGTGAACTGGTCATGGACTCGCTTCCTGAATTGGGGCTGGTGCACACCAATTCAGCTGATCCGGAAACCTTCGTCACCGATTCCGCCGCAGCTGCCACCACCATGTCCACCGGCGTCAAGACCTACAACGGTGCAATCGGCGTAGACCTCAACGGGGTCCCGGTGCCCACGGCCCTGGAGATCGCGGCGGCCCTCGGGAAATCCACGGGGCTGGTGACCACTGCACAGGTCACGGATGCCACACCGGCTGCATTTGGCGCGCACGTTGCAGACCGCGGGGAGCAAAGCGAGATCGCTCGCCAGTTCCTTGAATCCAGCCGGCCCGACCTTATTCTCGGCGGTGGAGAAGACCACTGGTATCCGGTCGGGAATCCGGGAAAGTACCCGGATAATCCACCCGAGGACCCTGCCGAGGAAAGCACCGGAACAGTCAACCTCGTGGAGCAGGCGCAGTCTGACGGGTACGAATATGTTTGGGACGAGGCCGGGCTCCTTCAGGCACAGGGGCCAAAGGTCCTGGGACTCTTCGCGAACGAGGAAATGTTCCAGTACGGGGACGACGTCGAGGAGATTTATGAGCCGAACGTTCCCCTGACCACCATGACGCAGAAGGCACTTGAGCTGCTCTCATCCCCCGCATCGCAGGCCCGGCACGGCGGCCCCGGCGGCGGTGGTGGTGCGGGCGGCGGAAACGGCGGCTCCGAAGGCGAAGGGTTCTTCCTCCTCGTGGAGGATGAGGGAATCGATTCAATGGCCCACGTCAATGATGCGGCGCTGACCATCAAGGCCGGCATCGCTTTTGAGCAGTCGGTGGCCGTTGCCCGGGACTTCGCCGAGGCTGACGGCAATACCCTGCTGATCGTCGTCGGGGATCATCAGACCGGCGGCATGACCATTGAAGCCTTCAACGACACCGGGGACGAGTCAGGAGACGGCATTTCGGCTGAAGACGGTCCGCTTCCGGTTGCGAATTCCGACCAGGTCTTCTCCGTCGACTGGACTACTGACCGGCATACTGCACTGGATGTTCCGCTGACCGCCATGGGCCCGGGTTCGGAGCGGCTCGGCGGGTTCTACGAGGACACGCACATATTCGACGTCATGGTTGAGCAGATGCGCTCCGGAGTGAAGCGCTCCGGGCTGGACCTTCAGTCCCACCGCGGCGGCCGGGGTGAGTATACCGAAGAGTCACTGGCGGCCTTCCGGCATTCTCTGGAGCTTGGCGTGAGCACGCTGGAGCTGGACACCCATCTGAGTGAGGACGGCGCCGTCGTCGTCTGGCATGACGACATCATTCTGGACACCAAGTGCCGCGATACCGAGCCCGCGTCAGCCAACGATCCGGACTTTCCCTACGTGGGCGACCGGGTGGCGGAGCTGACCCTGGCCCAGTTGAAGACCCTGGACTGCGGTTTTACGCAGCTGCCGGGTTATCCCGAACAGCAGGTTGTGGAGGGGAACAGGATTGCTGAGCTTAAGGACGTGTTTGCCCTGGCCCGCGAGCTGAGGGCGAGGCACGTGGGGTTCAACATCGAAACCAAGGTGGAGGACGGCCGGGCGGGCGGTCCCGGCATGAAGGCCCTGACCCGTGCCGTGGTCAGGGAAGTGCAGAGATCGGGGGTGGCGGACCGCGTGACTATCCAGTCCTTCGACTGGTCGGCCCTGAACCTCGCGGGCCGGCTGGCTCCCCGGCTGGACCGGGTGGCGCTGGTCTCTGATCCGGCCACCCTGGAAATCGGCCAGCCGGGTGCTGCTCCGATCCTGGGTGGAATCGACATTGACGACTACGACGGATCTGCGGTGAAGGCTGCTGCTGCCCAGGGCTATGACGTGATCTCACCCATCTACACCTCCGTTACCCGGCAGATGGTTGCCGAGGCGCATGAGGCCGGGCTGAAGATCGTTCCGTGGACGGTCAACGATCCGGCGACCATGAATTACCTCATCGATCTGGGTGTGGACGGCATCATTACCGACTATCCCACCCGGCTTCGGCTCGTCATGGAGCAGCGCGGCATTCCGCTCCCCCGGGCCTACGGGGGTTCGTGATGGTTCCCCGGCCGGGGTCTTAGCCGGTTCTCAGACAACGACGGCGCCTTCCGCACCTGGCGGGCGCCGTCGTCGTTGTGTTTGGACCCTTACTAGACTTGAGGGCGACCCGTCCGCACCACCGAAGAAGTTCTGAATGTCCCGAGGGAAGCATCATCCGCCGCGTCCGAAACCTGCCAACAGTGAAGATTTCCTGATTGCTGCGGATTTGAAAAAGGAACGCGGCTGGACTGATACGCAGATCAAGTTGTTTTTGCCGGAGCCTGACCGTACTGCCCGGAATCCTTTTTCCCGTAAGGCCGCTCCGATGAAGCTCTATTCGCGCAAACGTGTTGAAGCTGTTGAAGCTACCGAGGAATTCAGGAAGGCCCGTGAGGCGTCCCGCAAGCGTCAGCTTGCTGCCCGGGAGCGATCCCTTGCCAAAAAGAAAGAGGCTGTGGCTGCTGCTCAGGCATTGGAGCTTCGTATTGTTCCTGAGCCCTGGGATGAGGTTCAGCAGAAAGCCCTGGATCATTACAATTCCCGGCTGCGCCGCAATCAGTCTCCTGCCGGGCCGCGGACTTCCCAGGCCCGGCGCGACCGGATGACTGTGAATTACCTTCGGCACAAACAGACTTCCTATGAGGAGGAGCTCAAGGAATTCAAGGGTGTTGTTGGTGTTGGTGAAGCGTATTTGATTGTGCGTAACCGGATTCTGGACTTGATTGCCGAAACTTATCCTCCTTTGCGTGCTGAATGTGAGCGGCAGAAGTTCGACGCTCCGGAACTGCCTGATGGAGTCGTGCTTTAGGTACACAGTCACCGCACTCCGTCCCCGCGATTGTTGGCTGTGCACTATGTTGCTGGCTCTAGGCTCGGGCCGCCCGGGCTCACTCATCGCCTGCAGACCAGCCGCGTTCGCATCCGCGCTCCTGTCCTTTGCCGGAATCGTGCGGGCCCTCACTTCCCATTGTTGGTTCGCGTCCGGCGCCTCCGGGGGCCTTCATTTCCGACTCTGGGGAAGCTGACTCACCGCCCGTAACCTCCGCCCATATGACCAAAAAGGCGGGTAAATGACCGGTAATCGGCGGTCCTGAAAAGGGCCGTTTTGGGCCTCTGAATGTCAGTGGCAGCTGAGAGTCTTGAGGTATGAGCCGCTCCTCGGACACCCCGTTCACCCGGTCAGCTGACCGGGAACGGAGCGGTGCGCCGGGAGCCGAACCCTCGTGTCATGCTGACTCTGCTGAGCACGGTCCTACCGGCACGTCCGGCCCGCACCCCAGCTTCGCAGCCCTCTCCGGCACCGTCTTTTGTGCCGATCCGGCACTCGTGAATGACACCCCTGTGGAGACTCTTCCCGAAGGTTTCGCTGGCCGGTTGTCGTTCCGTGGTCCCGAGTCCCTGGGCTATGACGAAACAGTGTCCGCACTGCAGCGTCTGGGAATGCTGATCTCGTGGGCGCAGGCCCAGCAGGCACGTGTTGCCGCCCGTTTGGAGGTGCTCTTCGCCCGGGACATTGCCGAAGCATCCGGACGCGAAGAACCAGCACTGGCCCTGAGTCTTGCCGCCGCTGAAGCCTCCACTGTCCTGAACATTCCACATATGACTGCTATGCAGCTGATCAGTGAATCCTCCCGGCTCTGTGCTGATGCTCCGGAGACCCTAGCCCGTCTGAGCGAGGGGAAGATCGCACTCCAGCACGCGCGCATCATCCTCGAAGAAACCCACAACTTACCCACTGACCTGCTCGAGGTCCCGGAAGATGAGGCTGCGGCCGGTGCGGGTCCCGCTGCGGCCGGCTCTGTAGACCCGGACGCGTCCGGGGCGGCCGATGACCCGTCCGCCCAGGACTCTGGCCAGCTGGACCTCGGCCTTGATGACCTGAGCACACCCGGCGGTGAGGGAACGTGCCCTGACTCCTCAAGCAGTCTGCCCGACGGAGTAGACGGCGCCGAAGGAAAAGCCGGAGCCGCAGCCGCGGCCAACTCCGATACCTGTGCCGGGGTCAAGGTGCTCACAGTACGAGGAGCGTTCGAACTGGATCTGCTCGCCGCAGCGGAAGGCCGGACCGCTGCCGGGTTCGGGAGGCGTGCCCGCAGGCTCCGCGAATCACGGTTTCCGGATCTGATTCCGGTCCGTCACCGTCAGGCGAAGGACAAACGGCGGGTGACGTTCCAGCCCCTGCCGGACGGTATGTCCTGCCTCAGTGCCATCATCGCTGCGGAGAAGGGCCAGGCCTTGTTCGCCGCGCTCACCGGTGCCGCCAAGGCCGGCAAACGAGCCGGTGACCCCCGGACTATGGACCAGCTCCGTGTAGATATCCTCACCGACCTGCTGCTCGAAGACGAGCCAGCAGCTGAGCATACTCCCGGTACCGGAACAGATACGAGCACAGTCTCGGGCGCCGCTGACGGAACTGAATCCGGCACCGGCTGTGGCTCTGGCACTGGCACTGGCACTGGCACTGGCACAGTAGATCCCTCGGGCACCTCAGCGGCTTCACGCACCAGCGCCCGCACGAACAAGCGTCCGCGCCGGGCCGAACGGCATCGAAACCAAAACCGGTCCAAGGTCCGCACGGAGGTCATGGTCCTGATCAACGCGGATACCCTTGCCGGACTCGACGAGAATTCGGCTGAGCTCAATGGCTACGGGCCCATCAGCGCCCAGTCCGCACGGGCCATGTTCCTCGACGCTCTGCACTGGACACCCCTGCTCCAGGACCCAGCCACCGGAGAGATTCTGAATGTCGGACGAACCCGGCGTATCCCGGCTGGGCTTAAACGCTGGCTCCAGGCCCGGGATGGAACCTGCCGGTTCCCCGGCTGCTCAGTGAGCGTCACCCATGCCGAGATCGACCACACCACACCCTTCTCCCACGGCGGACCAACAGACCACGCGAACCTGGAACACCTCTGCCCAAAACACCACCGGTTCAAGACCCTCGGTCACTGGAAAGCACGCCAACCCCAGGCCGGAACCATCGAATGGAACTCACCCACCGGCCGCACCTACACAACAGACGCCGCCCTGGATTTCACGCCCCCGGACCACAGGGTCACGTTCAAGAAAGGGGCTAAGACCGGCCTAGCCGGTGGCAATTCGGATTCGGGCTGCTGGTATGGATTCGGGGACGTCGCTGCCAGATCCGGGTTGGGCGAATCCGCCGCCGCTCAACAAGCCGAAGTTGCCGACTGGCCAGCCAATGACCCCCCCGCCCTTCTGATCTCTAAGCTGTCACGTTGCGAGTGAAGCCGGAATCCTCTGCCCGGCCGACCTTGCGTGGACCAAACACCTCCGACTGATTACCGCCCGAACAGCTTCCCGAGCCAACCAGCGCTCTCGGCCTTTGGAGCAGGTGCATTGCGGTCACAGGCGCAGCGGTCAGACCTCGGAATGTTCCGCATGACGTCCTGCACGTGGTTTCCGCAACCTGCCCAGGTCGACTTTCCACAGCTACGGCACTTTACGGCACGGCACATGATTATCTCCTCGTATGGATCGCCTGCCGGACCGGTGCCCGGCAACGCAACCATCGTGCACCATACCCCCGGGGGTATGCAAATTACCCACCGGGGTATAGCATGGAATGAATCATGCCGGTATCGGCACACTGCCGCACAGGAGAAACCATGCAGCTCGACAGCGAAGACACCACCCCGATCATCAACCGCCTCAAGCGCGCCCAGGGCCAGCTCGCAGCCGTCACGCGGATGCTCGAGGAGGGACGGGACTGCAAGGACATCGTCACGCAGCTCTCTGCTGTGTCCAAGGCGATTGACCGTGCAGGATTCGCAATCATCGCCTCGGGACTCGAACAGTGCCTCACCAGCGAAGACCCCGCCCTGGACCGCAAAGAGATGGAAAAGCTGTTTATGTCCCTGGCCTAGCGCAAATGACGACGGCGGAGGCCGCCAAGGGCGGGCATGCGCCTTGGCTGACCCCCGCCTCCATGCAGAACCGGACCCAGCGCCGTTAGAAGATCACCACAAACCGCATCAGCGCGTCATAGAGCTTGGAACTCATAGGCTCGTCCGGACCCATCGCCGCACGGTCCTGGAGTGCCAGATCCGGATGGTCGGTGATGATGCCGTCCACACCGTCCCGGAGCATGTTCCGGATCGCCCCGGAACCATTCACGGTCCACACGTAAACGTCCTTGCCATCTGCCCAGGCAGACTCACGAACCGCAGCGGTATAGGAGGCCTCCTCCACAACGATGAAATCCGCAGTCGTGGCCGGAGCTGCAACACCGGCCACTGCAAGGGTCAGCCCCACATACAACTCAGGCCGCAAACGCTTAAGCTCTTCTGCTTTCTCCTGACTCAACGAGTGGTAAATGTTCTCGTGCAGAGCATCCAGGGATTCGAGCTCGGCAATCAGTCGTTCGACGTAGTCCTCCGTCTCACCGCCGTGCAGCTTCAATTCGATCAGCAGGGGCTCGCCGGCTTCCTGAGCCGCAAGGATGTAGTCACGCAGCGACGGAATTGAATCGCTATGGCCAAACTGGTCATGAACAGTCAAAGACGTCAGCTCAGCAAGGGTGAGATCCCCAACGGCCTCATTTCGGCCGGCCAAACGCTGCAATGACGCATCATGCATCACAACGAACTCGCCGTCAGAGCTCTGCATGACATCCATTTCCACCAGATCTGCACCTACCGCCGAGGCAGCACGCAAACCGGAAATCGTATTCTCCACTCCCCCGCCGCTAAAGCCGCGGTGCCCCAATACCAGCGCTTCCGGAACGTTGCGGAGCCCTTCCATGACGGGAAGGTTCACGATGCCCAGAATCATGGCAGGCACGACGGCGGCGCCCGCCACAGCTGCCCGCGCAGCGTTTCGCCGGCGGCGGTTAAGGCTGGTGCGGCGGATATGACCGTCTTGGCCGGCGCCTTCAGCACCGGCTGATATCGGCCGTTCAGTGGCGCCTGGAGCTGCGCTGCTTACGCTCCAGCGCGCCTGTTCAGCCGAATCAAGCAGAGGAATACTGCGCTCAGTCAGCTCAAGGAGCATGCCCGCAACAAAAAGAACAAAGCCTCCGGCGATGACAACGCCGGCGACCTGGGCAGCACCGAGACTGAAGGCCGCCACCGCCGCTGCAGCCCGGGGCAGCAGCAGGTCCGCTGCCAGAGTCGGAAGCAGGGCCAGCATCACCAGCACGGCACCGCTCAGCATGCCAACCACAACCGCCACCGCGCCGCCGGCCAGCAGGGCCGGGGTCGTCCGGCCGGTCATCCTCCAGCTCAGACGCATCGCCTTGGCTCCGTTGATTCCCCCCATGGCAAACAACGGAACCGCCAGCGAATAGCGCAGCGCAATGGTTCCCACCACAACCAGGAAGGACACATAGATCAGCGTCCCCTGCGTTGACTTCAGCATCTCCCCGGAAACGAAGTTGGGGATGGATATAGAGTGGGTCAGGGCCGAAAAGAAACCCGCCTGGGTGAGGGGCACGGCCAGAAACAGGTATGCACCCAAAGACAGGGAGCCAGGACGCAGCAGGCGGCGAATCAGCGGGCGGCAAATCCGCAGAAGCACGGCAGGACGCAGGGTTCCGCCGGCGCGCACCTGCGCAGCCGCAACCACCAGCACAGCAAGCTGAAGCGAAACCGTCAGCAGTGCCAGCACACTCAGGCCCGCTAACCAGGCCAGAGAGACGCGGTTAACGAGCATCGCCGCAATCCCGGCGGAGTTCACGGCCACGGCACCCGTGGAAGCAAGCGCCTGGGTAAACATCCAGTGGAGCAGCGGAGAAACCAGGAGCAGCGGCAGCGCCTGGGTCGCTGCGTAGACGGCGAGCAGCCGCCAGCCACCCAGCTTCAGCAGGTCCCGCCCGGCTCGAAGAAGCCCAGGAAGAAGCGAGCGGAACGCAAGGCCGGCGGGGAACTCCTGCCGGCGGCGCCGGTTGGACTTACCCATCGGCGGAGTGGTTTCTCCGGGCCGCCCGGAGGTTTGGACACTATTCGGCATGGACACAGCTCCCGGCAAAACGCAGACGCAACGGCCTATTTCCCGGCCCGGTTTCGGACCTTGCGGTACGGATGGGTATCGACTTTGGTTGTGAGGTCGGTAATCACATCCTCGTAGGAGCGGTTACGCCGGGCTGCAGCTATCATGCCCTTGGTGGTCCTGGCTGCGCTGCGGAGGTTCATCGGCCGTCCCGCTACGCCGTAAAGAAGCAGAGCCCAGTCCGGAAGCAGCGAGAGAATGCCGTCCTGGATGACGATTCCGGTCCAGACCTTAACCGGATTACCCCGCAGGGACGGTTTACGGATGGCCCGGCTGACCTCCGCAGCCGGCAGGCACAGAGCAAGCCAGTGCCGCTGGTCATCAATGTACTTCTCCAGACCGGCATAGGTGGCCGGCAGCCGCGCCGGATCGATCCCAACCAGCTCGGCGGCGATGTGCTGCTCCACCACAAACTGGTCCTGCTCCTGGACTGAGAGCTTTGGGCCGAAGGCATCGGCAGCCCGCAGAACTGCATACACCAGGGTGTTGTGGGTCCAGTCCATCCAGTCCGCAGTCTCGGCGCGGAGGCTCTCCCCCGTGACCGGGTCCTGCCAGTTCGCGTGCTTGTGCATTCCACGAACAGACCGCGCAGCGGCATCGGCGTGGGCCTTGTCGCCAAAAATGGTGGTGTCGATGTACTGCCCCGTCCGCTCGCCCCGCGCCACTGGATCCTGGCCGGCGGCACTGACCGCAGTGAACAGCCGCATCATGCTGGGGTTCAGCGCCTGCAGCAGCAGGGCAGCAATGCCGCCCAGCTTTGACGAAGGATCCGAGTACAGCCGCCAGCTGATGCTGTCCGGACCGAAGTATCCGTAGTCCTGGCGCGGCTGGTCTGTAGGCCGGGTAGTCGATGTCACGTTGGCTCCTCATGCAAAAAGTCCGCCGGTTTGGTGGCCGGTCAAAGTTGGACAGCATCCAACTTCCGATGAGTATATAAGCCACGCCGCACCTGCGGCGTCATCATTGCGACATATTTGTCCGGTCTCCAAGCTGGACCGGCCGCTACTGCCGGCTAAAGGCCTCAGCCTTCTTCGTAGGCCCTGCGACGAGGAGTTCATCGCCCTCTTCGATCACGAGGTCGGGCTCCGCGAACTGCCACTCGCCGTCGGACTTGCGGACGGCAACAATAACGACGCCGTACCGCCGCCGCACCTGCGCCTCGTAGATGGTGGACCCGGCCAGGAACTGCCGCGGCGAGGTTTCGATGACGGCAAAATCGCCGCCCAGCGGTATATAGTCCAGCATGCTTCCCTGCACCAGATGTGCCACCCGGCGGCCCATATCCTTTTCGGGGAAGATGACGTGGTTGACGCCGAGCTGCTGCAGCACCGTGCCGTGTGCTTCACTGACGGCTTCCGCCCAAATCTGCGGCACACCGAACCGCAGCAGCAGGGAGACGATGAGGATGCTGGCACCGATATCCTGTCCGATGGCCACCACAACCCGGTTGAATTCAGGAATCGAGAGCTGCCGCAGAACATCCTCCTGGGTGGCATCAGCCATCACCAGGTAGGTCAGCCGCCCGTCCAGGCTCTGCACCACCTGCTGTTCCCCGTCGACCCCCAGCACATCGACACCGCTGGCCATGAGTTCCAGGGCGAGTGACTGGCCAAACCGGCCCAGGCCAATCACCGCCACGGCATCGGACTCGCTGATCCGCGCCGATTCCCTGCCGGAAAAAACACTGAGCCTAGCCAATGATCGGCCTCTCTTCGGGAAGTCTGTACTTGAGCCTGCGCTCCTGCAAAGCCAGTGCGGAAGCAAGCAGGATGGGGCCGAGCCTGCCTGTAAACATCAGTACCACCAGGATCAGCTCGCCAGCTACGGGAAGTGCCGAAGAAACGCCTGTGGAAAGCCCGACTGTGCCGAACGCGGAAACGGTCTCGAACAGCAGGCGGTCCATGGGGTAATCCGTCATGGCCATCAATGCCGCGGTGGCGGAGACGATCAGTCCTGCGGCGACCAGCACCACCACCAGTGCCTGCCGGGCGGTGTAGGCAGGAAGCGTCTTGCCAAGCGCCGTCACCTCCGGGTTGCCGCGGGCTTCAGCGACGACGGCGAAAAACAGCACCGCGAAGGTCGTCACCTTGATTCCCCCGCCGGTTCCGGCCGGCGCAGCACCAACGAACATCAGGACATCCATGCCCAGCCAGGACAACGGATCCATTTGGGATACGTCCAGGGAGCTGAAACCTGCAGTGCGGGTCTGCACCGACATAAAGAACGCGGCCAGAAAGCGTTCCGGTCCGGACAGTGCCCCCAGCGTCTGTGGATTGTTCCATTCGCACAGGGCAATGAACACGGTGCCCGCAGGAAGCAGGATCAGTGTCCCCCACAGGACCAGCCTCGTATTGATGGACCAGTGCAGTGGTTTCCGCCAGGCCCTGCGCAGCTGGACAAGCACGGGAAAGCCCAAGCCGCCAATGATCACCGCTGCAGCCAGGGGAAGGCAGATCAGCGGATCGGAGGCATAGCCTTCGAAATTGCGGGGGAAGAGCGAAAACCCGGCGTTGTTGAACGCCGAGACGGCATGGAACACCCCCAGCCACAGAGCCTCCCCCGGGTCCTTTCCGTAGCCCAGCCAAAACCGCAGCGCCAAAGCGAGGGCGATCACCGCTTCGGTGACGAGGGAAATACGCACGACGCCGCCGATCACCCGCGGTGTCCCGTTGAGGTCCTGGGATCGGTTCTCCGCAATCGCCTGCAGCCTCGACCGGAAGCTGAACCGGCCTATGACGGCCAGGCCCACAAGGGAGGCGAACGTCATGACGCCCAGCCCGCCGATTTGGATCAGCACCAGAATTACCACGTGCCCGAACGTGGACCAATAGATGTGGGTCTCCACCACTGACAGTCCAGTTACGCACAGGGCCGAGACCGCCGTGAACAGTGCATCAGTGAAGGAGGCACTGCCGGGAGCGGCATCCGAGGCAGGCAGCATCAGCAGTCCCGTTCCGCAGAGGGCCGCGGCTACGAAACCGAGGAAGACCACCTGTGAAGGACGCGAGACGCGTCCGCGGCGTCCCGGCCCGGCACGCTCAGGCACACATCGACACTACGCCTGGACGGCAGCCCCGGTCACCGCTGCACGGACAGGATGGCCGGGTCCCGCCACGATCAGCGGAAACCCTGACCCCAGCCGTGGACACCGGACCTGGAACTCCGGCAGCGGGACTTGCTCAACTGGGAGGCTTGCTCAACGGGGGCTGCCCAATTGCGGGACTGCCCGACTGCGGGGACTGGAGGACGGGCACCCGGACGCTGGCATGAGGGCCTGGCCGAAGTTCTGGGAGGCCCGCCGGAGGAGACTGCCGTGTCGATCGCGGCAGAGTTCATTGGCGAAGCGTGGGACGGGACCGGAGTTCCGCTAAGGCTGGTGGCGGAGCGGATCCACCATGACGTATCCGGCCCGCTTACGGAAGCCGGACTTCAAATGTCAGGTCACCGTGCCGGATCCCGTTAATCTGCAGCTGGAGCTGATGGGTTCCGGCATAGTGGCGGCGCGTGGTCATCTGGTGCAGCGCATGCTGTCCGGACAGTGAACGCGCCTCCCCCGGGGCAAGCTCAAGGACAGTGAGCTTGAAAACGGCCGGAGCCGTTCCCCCGTGCGCTTTGACGTAGTGCACCACATAGTCGACCGCCAGCCGCGCCGTCGAAGTTCCAGCATTCCTCAGTGTGAAGCTGAACTGCAGCTTTCCCGGAAGAGTGATGACGGGTGTCTGGGCTGAAAGTGCCTCAATTTCAACCTTCGCGGGGGCGAAGCCGAGCAGTTCAAGGGCACCTGGATGTGCCTTCTTGATCAGGGTCCGCAGGCTGTGCCGGACCAGCCGCGCCGTGGTGGGAGCCGGGACTGCCAGCCAGCGGCGTGCAGTCTGCACGGTGACCTCCGGGGCATGGCGGGAAATGTCGTTCAAATGGTTAGCTACCGATCTGCGGACGTCCTCACTTGGATCATCACGCAGGGCGTCCAGAATGGGCAGGGTTGCTTCCGGGTTCTCCAGCAGCCACGGCACGCGGATTGCCCAGGGAAGGTAGGCCCGGGTTCCCTCGCTGGCCAGCCGCCGAACCGGTGGGTCAGCGGCCAGGGTCCAGCCCTGGATGCGGGCAAGGGCACGTACCGGATCCGCTGCCAGGAGCCGGCGGATGGCGAACTCGCTGGTCAGCCTTGGGGTGAGTTCGGCGAGCAGCTCGAGTGCGTCGTCGAAATCCTCCGGACTTGAACTGGCCAGGGCCAGCGTGACGGCGGATTCGGTGACCGGCCACATCATCCAGCCCTTGAAGCCGGGATTTGCAAGAGCTGCCCGGTACGCCGAGGCTGCCTCTGCATAGGCGGGGTAGGCGCGGGTGAGCGCTTCGGCCAGAAGGTCGGTCCGGGCGCGGAGAGAGAGCGGCTCGAGCTGCGCAATGGCAGAGAGGAGACCCTCCAGCCCGGGAGCGGGAGCGGCCGAAGTGAGGCTCCGGTGCAGGCCGGCAACTTCAGCCGGACCCAGCAGATCATCCATCGCGCCCATACTGTCCCCGCAGTTGTTATGCCCGGGAAACCCCGGGTTCATAGGTTACAGGTTCACGTCGGTGTAGCGGCCGCCCGGACGGGAGGCAGCGGTAACAGCAGCCCCTGCAGGACCGAAGGCAGCTGTGTAACTGTCGACCGGGGCTACCGGGTTCCGCTGGCCCGCGCCGTCGAACCGTGCGGTGTATCCGAAGCCGGCGGCGGGGCGGGGAGCGTGCTGCGTGGCAGACTGCGTGCGGCCAAAGGTGGCCACGTAGCTGCCGCCAAGCGCCGCACGGCGTGCCGGAACGGGGTTGGCCTCACGGACCCGGCGGTCCTGGACGGTTTCACGATCCTTGAGGGTGAGGGTGGCGGCGGAAGCAGGGGTGTCAAACATTTTTTCTCCTACAGGAAGGGACAAGCTGCCAGGCAGCACTAAGTGCGCCGGCGCTTTGGCGGCGTTGCAAAAAGTCGGAGCAGCCGGCATGGGCCAGGCTGCAGGTCCGCGGCTCCCCTTCGGTGAGGGGTGCGCCTGCGGACTCGGGAGGCAGGGACGGGAGGTGTCCGGTGCTGATAGAAACTCTAACAGTTATTCTGAGTCATTCATAAAAAGCTCGGTGTCGCCTTGGTCTCAGTTGTGTCAGACACTGACCGCCGTCCATGGGACCTGCGGCCCCGCGCACTGACAGCCCACCCCGTGTGGGAGGCGTGGACTACCGGGATCTGCATTTCCGCACCGGGTTCCGGGTACGTACTCCTACGAGCAGCTCCGTAGAAATCGGCGTCGCCGGCTTCTACGGCCGGGGCTATTCCTCGCACCACCCCTGCGCACACTGGAAGACCCAGCTCTTCAGCCCTACCGCATGGAGGGCATCCACCTTCCGGACGCGGATCCTGCAGGGCTCCAGGAGCTGGACGTCCTGATCGTGGGACGAAGTGAACCAGCCCGCCCGCCTGCTGGTGACAATCATGGATCCGGTCTACTACCACGGTTCGGGTTTTATACCCGGAGCCACCCAGCTGCCGTATTCGATCCTGCGCTGGGCCACCGCAGCCCACATCCAGTCCCTGGGTGCCCAAAGGAACCGGATGGGCTGACGGGACAGCATTGCATTGAGGGGACAGGACAGGGTAGGGATAGGGCTGCAAGACAGCAACAGGCTGCAGCACCTGCGGCGATACAGTTGAAGACATGAGCAACACCCCCGCGCGGACCCGCAGGTCTGTCTTCTTCCTTATTCCGCTGGGCGCGCTGGCAGGCATGGCACTGGCCATGCTGAACTTCCAGGTGAGCTATGCCTCCACGGTGCAAGCCGGTGAATTAGCCAGCTACATCGTGTGGACCCTGATTGGCGGCGCGGTGCTGGGCGGGTCATTTGCCTGCCCCGCCTCCGCCGCTGCCTACATCAGTGCTGATTCTGGAAAATCCGCGTGGTTCTGCGCAGGCCTTGCGGGTGCAGCATTGGCCGTCTGCTGGCTGCTCTACGCCGCCGTGTCCGCCTCCGGAGGCACACCTGTAACGTGGCTGCTGCCGGCCGCAGCTGTTCTCACAACGGTGGCCGGTAGCTGCTTCGTCTGGCTTGTGGTGCGCCGGCCCGGCTGAGGTTGTCAGGCACTAGCCTCCGTAGGGTCCACCAATAAGGCGTACCAGCGCGCTAGTTGGTGAGGGAATTTCAGCGCCATGGGCAAACAGTATGCGGGCCGGCGCCAGTGAAGCGATGCGTTCGAGGGACTCCTCGGCGCGCGAAACATCCGAGGTGAAGGCAGCGGGGCTCCGGACAGCTTCGCCGTGATCCGTTGCGGCGGCGTCGCCGATAAAGAGCGTTCCGGTACCTTCATGGAAAATGCTGATGTGCCCCGGGGTGTGGCCCGGAGTAGCGAGGATCTCCAGGTCCTGCACGGAGTCACCTTCCTCCATGGCCTGCACTTTTCGCGGTGACCGGATGTCCGGTGAATCCGGGCCACCGGCATAGATGGACGCCAGCGGCGCCTGCTCGGCGATGGTGAACAGTGATCCGATGTGATCCATATGCAGATGGGTCAGGACGATTTCCCGGACATCCGCGAAGGTGCCTCCAAGGGCTTCAACAGCGTCTGCAATAGCGTTAGCTGCGTCAGGCATTCCCGTGTCAATGACCACAATGCCGCCGGGTTGAGCCACGGCATAGCAGCGTACGTCCGAAATCACCCGTTCCGTGCCGGCAAGACCGGCTGGAATACTCATCTCGCGGACAACTTCCTCAATGGGCAGACGGGGTGATCCGCTGCTTGATTCCTGGGCCACGACCGCTCTCCTTCGCCGGAATGCAGGGGTTTAAGCGTAGTCCCTCGGCGGCGTCCACGTCCCGGTACAGTTCCAGAATTCTGCGTCGGGAGGCCAGTCCGCATATCTACTGACAGTGGGATGCGGGTGTGGCGCGCGGGAAAGAACTCGACAGCAGACTGTCAATAGCATGAGTGACATAGCCAACTCAATGGAAACACGGCGCCGTTACCGAATTGCAATCAAAATGAGATTGGTGTTAGTGTCCTTGGCATGCCGCAGACCTGATGCGGCGCCCCAGGCTAGTTACCTAACTCTGCCGCTAGCCCGGGGCCCCTTTTGCACTACGACGGCAGGGGCGGGGGAACCAATTTTTTGGGTCCTTTGAATCCTTGGGGTTAAGCCGACCGGATGAGACCGGCGGCCGGGTGACTCCCATCCGAACCCGACAGCTCACCTCGCAGGTATAGGGAGAGGTAATTCCTTGTCTTCTAAGAATCGCGGACGTCATTGCGCAGAGTCCAGCATCTGGACCACCATCGCAAAAGCAGCACCCGGCAAGGCCCGCGCCGTTACCGGCACCGCAGCAGCAGTTGTGGCGGGCTCCGGCCTGATGTTCGGCATGGCAGCCCCGGCCCAGGCCGGCGTTGTTGCCAACGACGCACAGGCCCCCGCCGCCGCAGCCACCTTTGCTGCTCCTGCAGCAGAGACGGCAGCTGCCCCCGCAGCCCCGGCTCCGGCAGCGGCTGCAGCTGTTACCCATACCGTAGTTTCCGGCGACACCCTGAGCGAAATCGCCGCAGCCTACGGCGTGACCCTGGACAGCGTCCTGGCCCTCAACGGTCTGTCCCTGGAATCCATCATCTACCCCGGTGACGTGATCACTGTTTCCGGCGAAGCCGCAGCTGCGCCTGTCGCAGCCGCAGCCCCGGCAGAGACCTATGTTCCGGCTGAAACCTACGCTGACCCGGCTCCGGCTGCCGCTCCTGCTGCTGCCACGTACACCGATCCCGGCACGTACACCGACTACAGCAGCAACATCACCACCCAGGCCGTCACCCCGGCGCCCGCACCTGCTGCCGGCGGCAACTCGGTGATGCTGAACTCCGCATACGCCCAGCTGGGCGCTGCTCAGGACTGCACCGTGCTGGTCGAGCAGGCACTCCGTGCGGCCGGACACTCGGTTGGCGACCTGGCCCCGGCACAGCTGGCTGCCTATGGCACCCCGGTTTCCGACCCGCAGCCCGGCGACATGATCTACTACGCCGACGGCGGCATGGGCCTGGCCCACATCGCCATCTACATCGGCAATGGACAGGCCATCCACAGCGGATGGAACGGCAACCAGACTGTGGTCCAGTCTGCCAACGTCGGCTCCGGCCCTGTCTACTACCGCGCATAGTCCGCGTTGCTGCCCGGCCGGCACACAGCCGGGCAGCAGGCAGGTGCCCCTTCCGGGATTCTGGAAGGGGCACCTCGTTTTTAACCGCCGGGGCTGTCGTTCCGGGGCGCCAGGCAATCAGGACGCGTCAGGGCCGGGTACATCTGCCCCGGACGTGAAATAATGGAACGTACCAGACTCGCGGCTGCCGGAACCTTCACCCATGTGCTGGTAACGTCTCCGCGCTTCCGTCACAGCGCCCAGCCGTTCGGGCCTGTGCCAGGACGGACATCCCCCATCGCGCCCAGCCATACGGCCGCTGAGGATGCCGGGTCAGGAATCGACGCAGCCAGAGGTAAACACATTGACGTTTAACATCGGTCAAACCGTAGTCCACCCCCACCACGGGCCCGCGGCCATCCGCCGGCTTGCCACCCGCAAGGTACGCGGCGAAGACATGGAGTACCTGGTCCTTGAGGTGCATGCGAACAAACTGGAGGTCTGGGTGCCGCTTGCCAAAGCTGCGGAGGTAGGGCTGCGCCCGGTCCTGGACGGAGCGCAGCTGCAAAAGCTGATGGAAGTCCTCAAGGCTGACGCAGATGCCGAGGAAACCCAGTGGTCCCGCCGGTTCAAGGAAAACACTGAACTGCTGGCCAGCGGAAGCATCACCGACGTCGCCCGGGTGGTCCGCAACCTCACGCTCCGGTCCCTCGACAAGGGACTCTCCCACGCTGAACGGGACATGCTGCGCCACGCCCGCCGTCCTCTGCTCACCGAAATCTCCTTATCCCTGGGCGTGAGCGAGGATGAAGCGTCCGCAGTGCTCGACGCCGTCTGGGCCGGGTCTGCGAGTTCCCTCGCCGAGCCCGTCACTTAAGGCCCCACCCCCGCACCAATTCGGCGCGAATGTCCGGCAACGCATGCAGCGTTGCCGGACATTTTTGTGGGACTACTCCCGCCGCGGCACCGGCTGCCGTCCAGGGCACACCGCCGTCACATCCGCGCCTTGGTCCTGGCCGTAGCCGGAGCGCTCCACGGATCCTCCGGCCAGGGGTGGCGCGGATACCTTCCGCGCATCTCGGACCTCACCTGTGCGTACGGGCCGGACCAGAAGGACGCCAGATCATCTGTCACGGCCAGCGGGCGGCCGGCCGGTGAGAGCAGGTGGAACTGCAGCCTGATCCGGCCGGCGGCCAGCAGCGGAGATTCCGCCCAGCCGAAGCACTTCTGCAGTTTGACCGCCAGGACTGGCGGAGCGGCGTCGTCCTCCGCACCGGGGTAGCTGATCCGTTCCCAGGTGCCGCTGGGCACCAGAATCTTCTCCGGCGCAAGCTCCTCCAACCGGGCGGCCTCGGGCCAGGGCAGCAGGCGGCGCAGTGGTTCCAGCAGGTCGATATCAGCTGCCCGTGCTCCCCCGGCCAGTGCCTCCAGCTCCGGCCCAAGCCAGTCCTCCGCTTTCATCAGCAATGCCGCCTCGGAAACGTCAGGCCAGGGCGGGCCAAGGAGACGATGCAGCAGTGCCACCCGGCGGCGCAGGGAATCGGCCGCCGCAGACCAGCCGACGGCACCAAGTCCATGCTCTGCCAGTGCGCGTGCCACGGCAGGACGGCCTTCTGCTGCAGCGGGCCGCACGGGAGTGGAGGAAAGTTCGATGGATCCCAGTTGGCGTACCCGCCGGGCAGAGACTCTGCCGCCGTCGAACACAGCAGTGACCTCCTGGCTGAGCAGGTGGGAAGCGGCTGCTTCGGCAGTGTCCGCATGAACCGGTGCGGCCGCGCGGATCACGGCGCCGGTTCCGGCTGCTGCCCGGCCCGCCGCGCGGGATACCTCCGCTACCGCCAGCCATTCGTTTCCCCGGAGCGGGCTGTCGGCAGGAAGCCCGGCCCGCGTCCCTGACGCCAGGAGATACTGTTCCCCGGATGCTCCGGCCACGCGGCGTGCAACGCGGTCCGGGAAGGCCAGCGCCACGAGGGTGCCCACGGTTTCTTCCGGCCCGGGAGTTTCAGCGGGGGCACGAGCCGCGGACGGGCTGGGTTCGGGACGGGCGAACTGCTGCAGGCGTTTGGCCTCACGGGCGAAGGCCGCGGATCCCGGGTCCTTTCCGGAACGCAGTGCTGACAGAAGCCGTACCAGATCCGCGCCCGCGGGGCGCCGGTCTCCGGAAAGCATGGCCGTAATCTCCGCGGCATTGCGCGGGCCGAGCAGCCGCGAACCATCCAGAAGTGCCCTCGCCAGCCGCGGATCGGCAGGGATACGGACCAGCCGGTGGCCCGTATCGGTGGCCTTTCCCTCCTGATCGACGGCACCGATGCTGTAGAGAACGGCTTCAGCATCCGCCAGCGCTGCAGCGGGCAGGGCCTGGGGCAAGGCCAGCCCGCGGCCGCCGGGTGTTCCCCAGCAGGCAAGGATCAGGGCGGCCGAGGTGAGGTCTGCAGCGGCAGCCTCCGGCGCGGGATGGGCAGGCGCTGCTGCGTAGGCGGCCTCGGAATAAGCCCGGATCACCGTTCCCGGCCCCTGGCGGGCGGCGCGGCCGGCCCGCTGCTGCGCCGAGGCCCGGGACGTACTGACCGTAACCAGCCCGCTCATCCCGCGGGCGGCGTCGCGCCGTGGTTCGCGGGCCAGCCCGGAATCAACAACCAGCCGCACGCCGGGAACCGTCAGGGAGGATTCAGCCAGCGAGGTGGACACGACGATCCGGGGCTTATCTCCCGGTTCCCGGCCGGAAACCGCCCGGTCCTGTTCCGACGCAGGGGCCTGGCCATGGAGTTCCAGCACTTCCGTACCTGGGCCGGCTTCCTGCCGCAGGACCCGGGCCACGTGGGCGACTTCCCTGACGCCCGGTGCAAACACCAGCGCATCAATCGAAGGATCCTCCGCCAACGCGCGGGCATGGCCCTGGGCCGCCAGCCGGGCCAGGGCATCGAGGAAGCCCGGCGTGACGCCGCGTTCGTCGAGGCGGGCTGCGGCGGGCGGCTGCCACTGGACCTGAAGCGGATGGAGGGCAGAGGGGCACTCGATCACCGGTGCGGGAGATTCGGGGGTACCGATAATTTCCGCAAAACGCTCGGTATCCAGGGTGGCGGACATGGCAACCAGGAGCAGGTCCGGGCGCAGCTCGCGGACCTCGGAGAGCATACCGATAAGCAGATCGGTTTCCAGCCCGCGTTCGTGGACTTCATCCAGCACGACGGCGGATGCACCTTCCAGCCCCGGGTCAGCCAGGAGCCGGCGCAGCAGGATCCCCGGGGTGACGAACTCGACCAGAGTCTTCGCGCTGGTGCGGTTTTCACCCCGGACCGTATAACCCGTGCGCTCCCCCACGGCGGTGCCGTCCAGCGCCGCCAGCCGGCGCGCCGCGGACCGGGCAGCCACCCTGCGGGGCTGCGTCACGATGACGCGTGCTGAGCCCGCGTCCGCTCCGTTCCCTGCACGGCGGCCGGCCACCAGGTTGGCTACGAGCGGCGGCAGCAGGGTGGTCTTGCCGGTTCCGGGGGGAGCCTGCACGACGGCGGTGCCTCCGGGAACGGCTTGCGTACCGTGGCCGCCCGGAACTCCGGTGCCGCCCAGCGCCTGAACTGCGTCAGGAAGCGACGCTGCAAAAACCAGTCCGCGGCCCAGTACGGAGAGGTCAAATGGACCGCCGGGCAGCCGTGCGTCAGGTTTGGAAGAGCTCACCGTACTATTGTCTCCCGTTAGCCGCCCTAGGCAGCACATCGGCGAACCGGTCCCGGACCACCCTGGAACCCTTGATTCATGCATCACGCCAGGGCCGCGAAACGCCCGGTGCTGCTGAGGCGGACTTCCGCCGTCGTCCACGGTCAAAGGGCGCCCAAAAGCGAACTGTGACAACATAAACCCGGCGTGTGCGCGATGACCTTGAAAGAAGGATGCGATGAACCCTGAGACGGCGGTGGAAACCCAGCCAACCCCCGAAGAAGTCTGTGCCATAGCCGAGTCCCATGGCCTGCACCTGGATCCCGCAGGCGTGGAGTTCAACGAAGCCGGCCTTGATTACCGCGTTGCCTTTGCTGCCGAAGCCGGCACGGGGAAGAAATGGGTACTTAGGCTGCCGCGGCGTCCGGACGTCGCCGCCAACCAGCCGCGCGAGGAAGCCACTCTGGATTTTGTCCGGCCGCGACTGGGAGTGGCTGTGCCCCATTGGCAGATTCAGGAACCGGATCTGGTCGCCTATCCGCTGCTTCCCGGAAAGCCGGGGTTGACCGTCAGCAAAGGCAACCAGCCCGACTGGCACTTCGATCCGTCATCCGGCAAATATCTGAAATCGCTGGCGGAACTGATTGCTTCCCTGCACAGGATGGACACGACAGCGGCATCCGCCGCCGGCATCCACTCCGAAACTCCGGAGCAGGTGCGCCATTACTGGGCCGCACAGCTGGACGCGGTGCTGGCGGAATTCCAGGTCGATCCCGGGCTGCTGGCCCAATGGCGGCGGTGGCTGGACGACGACGGTCTCTGGCCGCTCCGCACCGTCCTCACGCATGGTGAGTTGTACCCGGCTCACCTGCTCCTTGATGAGGCGGACAGGATCCTCTCCGTGCTGGACTGGACCACGGCCAAGGTAAGCGATCCTGCCCTGGAGTTTATGTACGTCCACCTCATCACGCCGGATTCATTTGAAGAGGTGGTGCAGCTCTACCAAGACGCGGCCGGTACAGCCGAGCAGCGCCTGGCAGAGCGCTGCGCTGCCCTGATTGCCGCCGGGCCGCTGAACTACGCGGTATTCGCGCTGACCACTGGACAGCCCGAACACCGGGAAGCTGCCCAGGCCCAGCTGCTGCAGGGCTAGGAACTGCACCTAACTCTCGGCCGGAGCGTCCTGGGCCGGTGCTTCTTCTTCGCTGTCCGGATGGCCATGGCGGTGGCCGCCGCCGCGTTCCCCGCGGCCGTCTTCGCCGGAGTCATCATGACCAACATCGTCCTTGCCGGGCTTGCCGTCGCCGTCCGGCCCGCCGTCACGATCCGGCCGGTCCGGCCGCGCAGAGCCGCTGCCGGGCTTGCCGTCGCTGTCCTGGCTGCCGTCGCCATCCTGCGTGTCCGTGTCCTGGGAATCCCTCTCCTCAGAATCCCTGCCCTCAGTGTCCTCGTCCTGCGGCAGGTCTCCGTGGTCTCCGCGTTCGGGACGCTCGGCCCGCTCGCCGTCGAGTTCGGACGTGACCGACGCGGTCTCAGTGTTATCCGCAACGGCCATGCCCGTAAAGAAAGTGCCGGTCAGCAAGCCGGCAGCTGCTAGGCCACTGGCACTCCAGATGATGATCTTCTTGGTCTTGCTGCCAATCTCCATGGTTGCTTTTCACCTTCGCAAACAGAGTGTGGATACCTACGCATTCAATCCAACCCCGTCATTCTTTGAGGTTTCTTAGAGGTCCGTATCAGTCCAGCGGCAGGCGAACCGTCAGCGAAGCGCCCCTGCCGTGGCTGGGTTCAGCCTGCACCGTCCCACCGAACCGGCTCGCGATTTCAGCCACCAGAGCGAGGCCAAGCCCATAGTGGCGGGTATGCCCGCCGGAGGTGTCCCGCACCGAGGAGAACCGCTCAAACACCCGTCCCCGGAGTTCGCTGGGGAGTCCCGGGCCGTCATCCGAAACCCGAAGGATACCGTCGCGCCCGCTTGCTGAGACCTGCACCCACACGGTGGAACGGGCATAGTCGGACGCGTTGGCCAGCAGTGCAGTGATCACCCGCTGGACTGCTGCCGGGCCGGCACGAACCCAGACCGGCGTGCCGGGAACATCGAGCCTCAGCTGCAGGCCGCGGTCCCTCACCGTGGTGCCAAATGCCTCGGCTCCCTGCCGTGCCGCTGCGCCCAGGTCAACGGGTTCCGGCGGCCCCGCCCGCCGGGGATCGGCGGACTCCAGCAGGTCCTCCAGAATTCCGGTCAGCACGGCCGCGTCAGCGATAATCTCATCAAGGCCGGACTCCACGAACTTGTACTCAGACGGGCCGGACCCTTCCTCCGTCCTTTTTTCCGCGGAGCGGGCACCCAAACGGCGCCGAAGCAGCTGCGCCCGGGTGCTCAGGAGAGTCAGCGGGGTGCGCAGTTCATGGCTGGCGTCGGAGACAAACCTGCGCTGCAGCGCGAGTGCCTCCACCAGTGGACGCATCGCAGCCCGGGCCGCCAGGACGGAAAAGAGTGCCGCAACCACTGCTGAGAGCAGAACCGCCGAAACGAGGGCGAGCACCAGCCGGTCCAGCTGCCCGCGGGTTTCGGAGGTATCAATGGCTGCCTGGACTATGTCCCTGTCGTCAGTCCTGGTAAGCACACGGAACGTCGTGCCGGACGCGTCGACGGTTTCCTCGATTTCCCCGCCGCGGGCTGCCACCGCGGCAAGTGATGACTCAACCGGGAGGCCTTCCGGCATGTCCCTCGATACGCTCAGCCTGCCACGGTCATAGACCGCCAGGAAGATGTCCAGCGGAGCATCCCGCGGGTTATCCAGTGCAGCTGCCGATTCCAGGCGGTCCTGCAGGGCCTGTTCGGCACCGGCCGCCGCCAGATAGTAGACAACCGCCCCGGCAAGTGAGAGCAGTACAACGATCAGTGCCGTGAACTGCAAAGCCAGACGCCGCGCCGCCCGTCCCGGCTCGGCATCGTGCCCCTGCCCTGCACCAAACCAGCGCCGCCTCATGCCAGCCTGCCCAGCCGGTAGCCGATTCCCCGGACCGTCAGAACCGAGGGCCTGCCGAGCTTGCGGCGAAGGTAGTGGACGTACGTGTCCACGACGCCGTCGTCGTCGGCGTCGGGGAAAACGAGGTCATGCAGGTCCCTGCGGGGAAAGACCTGCAGTGGCCGCCGGGCCAGTTCCTCCAACAGCGCTGCCTCGCGCTCGGAAAGCACCACCACTGCTCCGCCGCTTTGCGTCACCGTCCTGCCGGCGGTATCGAACATACCCCCGGGTACGGGCAGCACGGGCACCTCCTGTGCGGTACGGCGGCGCAGCACACGCAGGCGTGCCAGCAGCTCGTCGACGTCGAAAGGTTTGCCCATGTAGTCCTCTGCCCCGCGGTCCAGCCCTTCAACCCGGTCTGAAGGATTCCCGAGAGCAGAGAGCACCAGGGCCGGCACAGCGACTCCCCTGCTGCGCAGCCGGGCCAGGACATCCAGGCCTTCGATCGCAGGGAGCCCGCGGTCCAGAAGCATGACGTCAAAGTCATGCGTGAGACCTTCGTGCAGTGCCCGCTGACCGTCATAGGCGGCAGTGACTGAATATCCCTCTGACTCAAGAATTTCCGTAAGCATCTGCGCCAGACGCAGGTCGTCTTCCACCACCAGGATCCGCGGTTGGCCCTCCATTGCGCGAGTATATGGGCGGGCAGGGCCGCGTGTGCGCGGCTTGGCAGGATTACACTGTAAACAAAGCCGGATTCAGCAGTGGTTCCGGATCTGAATCACCACCACCAGACGGAGGCCGTTCCGTGGGAGCCGACCAGCCGCTTAGCCCGGCTCTGATTGCCCGTACTGCTGCCCGGATCGCGGACAGCGAAGGGCTGGAGGCCGTCAGCATGCGCCGGGTCGCCGGAGACCTTGGGGTTTCAGCGATGGCTCTCTACCGCCACGTTGCCGGCCGGCAGGAACTGCTCCTGTTGATGGCGGACGCCGTAAAGAGCTATTCGCTGCTGCCGGAGGGAGAACACCGGTGGCAGGACATGCTCTCTCACATGGCCAACGCCCTGTGGCGCACCTTTACCGCCCATCCCTGGCTGCTGGGGATCATCCTGAGTCCGCGCCGCCTGGTCAACCTGGCTGCCCCGGAAGATGTGGAACGCCTGCTCTCCGCCCTTTCCGCTGCCGGCCTGACGGAGGACGAGGGGTTCGACTGCCTCCTGGGGGTCTCAGCCGCAGTCATCGGCACCGTATCCGTTGCCGGGGCGGCTGGTTCAGCACCGGCAGAGTCAACGCGGGAACCAGGCACACTGCAGCCCGATGGCACGGACCCCTATCCACGGGCAGAACGATTCCAGCGCCGCAGCATTAACGGCGAGGTCTCCCGGCAGTCCCTGGACTTCCTGGTGGCCAACTTCATCCGCGGCATCGAGTCCCGCACCCGCGTGCAAGCTGTACCAGCCGGGCGGCATTAGCCCGGAGCCGCCGCCGCAGCCGGGTAGCTCGTCACCGCCGAGGTATCGAGGAGGAACTCCGCCTGCTCTCCCACGCCCAGGGACAGCTCGGCTGCGGCGGCGGGACTGATATCTGCAGCAAGGCCGGCACCCCGCACCCGGATCCGGTCCCCCTGCGGTTCCAGATCCGTCACGGTTACGTTCAGGATCTCCCGTCCCGGGTCCGCAGTGCTGGATTCGGCCGGCCTTCGGACAGCAACGGCCGACGGCGGGAACACCGCCAGGAGCGCGCCGCCGGCCTTCGCTGCCGCGCCGGCGTCCGGAACTGTGAACTGCAGCCCTCCGGCGGTCACGAGCCGGCCGCCGCTGACCGTTCCACGGAGCAGATTGAGCCCGGCAAGGCTGGCTGTGAAGGGGGTCTGCGGGCGGCGCAGCACCTCGTCCGGCGGCCCGGATTCAACGATCCGTCCCTCCTGCATCACGAGGACCCGATCTGCGAGCGTAAGGGCATCGAGGACGTCATGCGTGACAACCAGTGCGCTGCGCCCGGCCAGGACACGCTTAAGGAGCCTGCGCATCAGCGGAACCGTTTCCACGTCCAGGGCAGCCATGGGCTCATCCAGCAGCAGCAGGTCCGGTTCCGCAGCCAGGGCACGGGCCAGGGCAACCCGCTGCGCCTGGCCGCCGGAGAGCTCCCCCGGCCGCTTGGAGGCAAGCGCGGAGGCATCTGTTTCCGCAAGCCAGCGCCGGGCCGCTACCCGGGCCGCTTTGCGTGAAGTGCCCGTGCTGCGCGGGCCGAAGGCAACGTTCTCCTCGGCACTCAGGTGCGGAAAAAGCAGCGCTTCCTGCGCTAAAAGCGACGTTCCCCGGCGGTACGACGGGAGGGATACCCCTTTGCCGTTCGAGAAGCTGAACAGCGTGGTTCCGTTCAGTTGGGCGTGGCCGCTGTGCGCCTGGACCAGGCCGGCCACGACTGCGATAACGGTCGATTTCCCAGCCCCGTTGGGCCCCAGCAGGGCCACAGTCTCCCCGTCCCCGATCTCAAAGGCGACGTCGACCCCCCGTTCGGGGAGTTCGGCCTGGATCCGCAGTGCCATCAGCCCGCTGCTCCGGCCGGAGCGGAACGTCCCGCAGCGGAGCGCGTTGCCACGGAGCGTCCCGGCACGGTCCGGTACGACAGCCCCACCACAACCACAGCCACCACCACCAGCACGAGCGAGAGCGCCACCGCGGCGTTGGCGTCTGCCTCCCGCTGCAGGTAGATCTCCAGCGGAAGGGTCCGGGTGACACCCTGCAGGCTGCCGGCGAAGGCCAGAGTGGCACCGAACTCACCCAAACAACGGGCAAAGGAAAGCACCGCACCGCTGGCCAGTCCGGGCAGAACCAGCGGCACGGTCACCCGGCGGAGCACGGTCCAGGGACGGGCGCCCAGTGTTGCTGCGACGGCTTCGTATCGGGTTCCGGCTGTCCTCAGGGTTCCTTCGAGGGTCAGAACCAGGAACGGCAGCGCCACAAAGGTCTGGGCCAGGACCACTGCGGCAGTTGAGAAAGCGACCTGGATGCCCAGGATATTGAGCGCCCCGCCAAGCAGCCCCTGCCGCCCAAAGGTATACAGCAGGGCGATGCCGCCAACCACCGGAGGCAGCACCAGGGGAAGCAGCACCAGGGACCGCACCAGCGGCTTTCCCGGGAACCGGACCCTGGCCAGGACCAGTGCCAGGGGCACGCCGAGGAGGATACAGAGCAGAGTGCTGGCCGTAGCGGTGCGCAGGCTCAGCGACAGTGCAGCGAGTGATGATTCCGATGTCACCAAGGGGACAAATTCCGCCCAGTTGACTTCGGCGGTCAGGGCAGCCAGCGGCAGCAGGAGGAACAGCGTTCCGGCGACGGCGCCGGCCAGCACCCAGCGGGGCAGCGGCACCGTGCTGCTAGGGGACGCCAAAACCGGCCTCCTGCAGGGCGGCCTGACCTTCGGCACTCCGGATGAACCCGACAAACGCCTCTGCCAGTTCTGCCTCAGCGGGGCCGTCCAGCCGAACCAGCGGATACCGGTTCACGGCCTGCTGTGCCTCGGGAAACGGCACTTCCTGGACGCTGTCTCCAGCGGCACGGACATCAGTGACGTAGACCAGCCCGGCGTCAGCTTCTCCGGAGACCACCTTGCCCATTACCCCCGTCACCGAGGTTTCTTCGCTGACCGGCGAGAGCCTGGCACCGGCGGCTTCTTCCAGCTTGGCGGCGGCAGCACCGCAGGGAACCTGAACGGCGCAGACCACCACCTGCGCCCCGGTTACAGTCAGGTCGGCAAATCCAGTGATGCCCGCCGGGTTTCCGGGAGGTACGGCGATGGTCAGGGTGTTCGTTGCAATGTCCTCGGGTTCTCCTGCGGTCAGTCCCCCGTCCACCACCTTGGCCATGCTGGCCTCATCAGCGGAGGCGAAAACATCTGCCGGTGCACCGGCAAGGAGCTGCGCCGCGAGGTCCGCGGACCCGGCCAGGTTAAGCCGGACGGCTGTGCCGGGATACGCCGCCTCGAAGTCGTCCGCCAGCCGGGTGAAGGGCACGGCCAGTGACGCCGCAGCAAAGACAGTCAGTTCAGCGTCCTGTGCCTGCGGCTGAGCGGCCTGGTCGGAGCACCCGGCCAAACCGAGCACGCAGGCCAGCAGCGAAGCAGTCATGACCATGCCGGAACGGCTCCGGTTCATGAATGCTTCTTTCCCGGCGGCATTTCAACGATGACGTTGGTTGCCTTCACTACCGCTGTGGCCGTCGATCCGGGTTCCAGGCCGAGTTCCCGCACCGCTTCGGAACTCATGAGGGAGACCACCCGGAACGGACCGCACTGCAGCTCAACCTGTGCCATCACTTTGTCCATGACGATTTCCGTCACGAGTCCAACGAACCGGTTCCTGGCTGAGCTGGCGATTTCCGTCGGGTCATCCGGCAGCTGCGCCTGCCGCCGGGCGAGCTGTGCCAGTTCAAGGCTGTCGATGATCTGCCTGCCACTGGTGTCCCGGCGCCCGGTCAGGGTACCGTTCTCAATCCAACGACGCACGGTGTCATCACTGACGCCAAGGAACCGTGCCGCTTCGGCAACTCTCAGGCTAGGCATGCAACGACCATAAACCGCAGATGCGTTCATTTCCACTAAGCGCAGAGATATTTGCGGTGGTTTTGCGGCGTGAGAACGGACGCAGGGCCTCCGGAACGGAAACGAGCAGCGGTACGGAACGCTGAAGGGCCGTTCCGGCTAGGCAGCGGGCACGGACTGTCCGGCGTCCAACACAGCCGTATCCGGCACCCGGTGGCCGGCGAGGAACTCCGCGATCCGGTTCACTGCGTCGCGGATGTCTTCCTCCGCCGGAAGAATCACAAACCGGAAGTGGTCCGGTGCCGGCCAGTGGAACGCTGTTCCCTGCGAGACGAGGATCTTCTGCTCCTCCAGCAGGTCCAGGACAAACTGCTCATCGTCGTCGAAGGGGTACATGCTCCGGTCGAGCTTCGGGAACAGGTACATGGCCCCGGAGGCCGGCACGCAGCTGACGCCGGGGAGCTCGTTGAGCAGCCTGCAGGCAAGGTCGCTCTGTTCAGCCAGGCGTCCGCCCGGCTTCACCAGGTCGTTGATGCTCTGGTACCCGCCAAGGGACGTCTGAATTGCATGCTGCGCCGGCACGTTCGCGCAGAGGCGGAGGGAAGCCAACAGATCCAGTGATTCCCGGTACCCGGCGGTGTCGGCGCGCTTGCCCGTCAGGGCCACCCATCCGGCCCGGTAACCGGGCATCCGGTAGGCCTTCGAGAGCCCGGAGAAAGTCAGCACCGGCAGATCACCGGCCACTGATGCAGTGTGAATGTGTTCTGCTCCGCGGTAGACGATCTTTTCGTAGATCTCATCCGAGAACAGCACCAGGTTGTGGCGCCGGGCCAGCTCCGCGAACTGTTCCAGGACCTCCCGGGGGTAGACGGCGCCGGTCGGGTTGTTCGGGTTGATGATCACGATCGCGCGCGTGCGGTCGGTGATCTTCTCCTCGACATCGGCCATATCCGGCCACCAATGGTTGTCCTCGTCGCAGGCGTAGTGCACGGCTTCACCGCCGGAGAGCATCACCGATGCGGTCCAGAGCGGGTAGTCGGGTGAGGGGATCAGCACCTGGTCGCCTGGCTCCAGGAATGCCTGCAGGGTCATGGAGATCAGCTCGCTGACGCCGTTGCCGATCCAAATGTCCTCGACGCCGATCTGCATCAGGCCGCGGGTCTGGTAGTACTGCGAGATGGCGGTGCGGGCGGAGAAAATGCCCTTCGAATCGCTGTAGCCCTGCGCTCCGCGCAGATGGTGGATCATGTCCACCACGATCGACTCCGGAGCCTCCAGTCCGAACGGTGCCGGATCGCCGAGGTTCATCTTCAGGATCCGCTGCCCCGCCGCTTCCATCTGCTTGGCGACCGCCTGGACGGGCCCCCTCAGGTCGTAGCGGATGTTCTGCAAACGGCTGGAATTCTGCATTGGGGGCATGATCGGATTTTCCCACCGCAGGGGCGCCGGGCCAAACCGGCTCCGGAAATGTCAGTTCCGGCGCACGCGCGAACCTGTTTCCTACGCTGCGCGGACGGTTGCCTTTTCGACGTCTGCCGCTGCTTCGCGGACCCCGCGGATCCGGTCATACAGGACCGAGAACAGCAGTGCCAGCACCACGGCTATGAGCATGATGACGCCCATCCCGATCAGGCCGGCCTGCAGGCCTGCGGAGGCCTCGGCGTCGTAATAGAGAATCGCCTTGTTGGCGATCGTCATCTGATACAGGGGTTCACCGCGCGCTATAAACGCGAAGAAGGCGGGCAGAGTCTCCAGCGGCACCACGCCGGTGGCGGCCGGCAGGCCCATGAACACCACGTAGATCAGGGACAGCACCATGCCAGCGCTGCCGAAGATGGTGATCAGGGCGAACGTCACCGCGGACACCGTAACGATCGAGAGCCAGGTACTGAGGAAGAACCACCCGCCGTGCGGGATGGGCATGCCTACGGCATTGGCCACCCACATCATCAGCCCGGCCGTCGGCAGCCCAGCGAGGACGGCGATCCCCCACTTGAGCAGAAAATCCACCCAGCGTGCCGGAAGCAGTTTCGGGCCCAGGACGTAGCGCGGACCCAGTTCCACCGGCAGCACGCCAACTCGTGAGTCCACCAGGAAGTGCAGCGTGACGGAACCGCTGAGGCCCACCACCATCAGCAGCACGGAGTAGAAGAAGGCACCCATGCCCAGGGCGGCGCCGTCGGGCGGTTTCTGGAAAGCCGTCTGGGTGATCTGGATTGGATCGCGCAGCACCTCAGCGGAGGTTCCGTCGATCTTCGGGGCAAGCTGTTCCTGCACCTGTGCCGGGACTCCGGCCTCGGCCAGCTCGGCGTCCTGGCGTTCGGTGGCCTCGCCCTGGGCCTGGCGGGCGGTTTCGTCCAGCTGTTCGCCCAGGCTGGTGCTGGCCTGCTTCAGTGCCGGTTCGACGGCGTCTGCTGCCAGTTCGCTGGCCAGCGGGCTTGCCAGCGGATTGGTGTAGAGCATGATCTGCGGCCGGCTGGCGTCGCCGTCGGTCAGGGATGAGGAAACCAGCGAAACCGCGGCTTCGGAGAAGTCCTCCTCCACCACCACCGCGGCGAAAACCTGGCCGGTGCGCAGCTGGTGCTGCGCGTCGTCCCAGCTCAGCGGGCGCAGCTCAATCTCATCGGTCTTGGAGAAGTCCGTCTCCATGGTGCTGGTGATGTTCTCCCCGAAGTTCTCCGGACCGGCGGGCGTGTCCGCACCCTGGTCACGGTTCACGACGGCGACCGGCAGGTGGTTGAGGTTGTTCCCCGGACTGCCCAGCCCGCCGATGTACAGCGCGGAGCCGGCTCCGCCCAGAATAAGCAGGACCAGCAGGGGAAGAAGCCAGGTGCGGGGCGAGAAATAGGCTCCTGCCCTGCTGCCCGAGTGGCTGGCGCCTGCGGGGGATTCTGGGCCGCGGCCTGAGCGTGGTTCGTGTGCGGGCATGGGACTACCTCCCGGGATGCCGCGCGGTGTCACCGCACGTGCCGGATTTTGGGGGAAGCACTATCCCTATCGACGGTACGTGCAGCCGGGTCCGCCGCACAGTCCCGGGTGCTCCCGAGGCTGGGTGTGCGGCAGAACTTTCACTGTCTAGTCCCTGCCGTGCCGGGTGTAGCGGTGCAGGTTCTCACCGAGCAGCTGGACCAGGATCCTTTCGAGTCCGGCGCGGTCTTCCTCCGAAAGCACGGCAAAGTATTCGTCTGCCTGCCGTGCGCGGTCTTCGCGGACCTCGGAGCGAATCCTCGCGCCCTGTTCCGTCAGAGTGATCAGGGTTGCCCGGCGGTCGGACGGGTCAGGTCCCCGCTGCACCAGGTTCTTGGCTTCGAGCTGGTCCACCACTTCCGTGGCTGACCGGGGTGCGATGCGGAGCAAATCCGCCAGGTCCTTGAGCCGCAGCCCGCCGTCGTCTCCACTCCGTGCCGCCGCGTTCAGCGCGCGGAACTGGTGCGGTGTCAGGTCAAACGGTGCCAGCTGCTTCATCCAACGGCCGCGCAGGCCGCGGAAGGAGGCGTGCATCAGCTCGCCCAGGGTGGCGGAATCTACGGACGGATGCGGCATGTTCCCCAGTCTAGCCATTCGGTGAGCAGCCACACTGTGAGGTAGCCGCGGTAGCTGGGTACGGATGTCGGCTCCCCGACACCATGCCAACCCACACCGGCTACCTGAGGGGTGAGACACCGTGCGAGAATTCGTGAAACTCCCCCGACCGGTCTGGAGCCTTGCCGGATTCCTAGGCGGGTCCGGCCAGCCCAGGCAGGGCCAAGCTCAGATACACACTGTTCGGGTCCTCCCGGTAACTCCCAAACGGAGGACACACACTGAACCCGGCACTCTCATAGAGCCTGCGGGCCGGAGCAAAAAAGGCCATGCTGCCTGTCTCCAGGGAGATCCGCTGCACGGAGCGGGCAGCTGCGTCCTTCAAGAGATGCTGCAGCATCAACCGGCCCAGCCCACGGCCGCGCATAGCGGGAGCCGTCCGCATTGACTTGAGCTCCTCATGCCCCGGCTCCAGGACGGCGAGAGCACCCGTCGCGGCAAGGGACTCCCCGTCCCAGGCCACCCATAGGCGAACAGACGGCCGGCGGAGGGCGTGCAGGTCCAGGGCATGCCGGCTTTCAGCAGGTGCAGTGGGACGCAGCTCATCCAGATGGGCCTGCAGAAAGGCAGCGAGGCGCGGATCCGCGAAGTCCGCACGCCGCAGCGAAGTAGTCATGCCGTTCAAGCTACTGGCCAGCACCCCACGGGCGCCTTCTGTGACGCCAAGCTCTCCTCTGTCCATGAACCACATAATGAGGTAACCTCTTCATATCCGGCCGAACGCGCCCCACCGCCGCGGCGCCCGGATTCGCACAAGGAGGAACCTTTGGCCTTATCCAACACCCGCGAACGCCCAGGTGCCGGCCTGCCCGACGGACCCGGTGCCGTTCCCGGCACCTCCGGACCTGGCAGTGGCGGAGGCGGACGGGGACCGGCACGGCTAAACCCGGCCGACAAGAAGCAGCTGAACCGCCATCCGGTCAGCCTTCGCCGCGTCGCCGCACTCTTCGCTCCGCACAAGCGGACCATTGCCGTCGTCATCGCCCTGATTTCCGCAGCCTCCGTGGTCAACCTCGCCCAGCCGTTCCTGGTGCGAGCCGTGATCGATGACGCGCTGCCCAACCAGGACCTCCGGCTGCTGGGCATCCTTACGGCCTCGATGGTGGGCGTCGCGGCGCTGACCAGCGCGATCGGCGTCGTGCAGACCTGGCTGGCCACCAAAATGGGCCAGCGCGTCATGCACACCCTGAGGGTGAAGCTTTTTACCCATTTGCAGGCACAGTCCCTGGGATTCTTCACCCGCACCCGCGGCGGCGAAGTCCAGTCCCGGCTCACACACGACATCTCCGGCATGCAGTCCGTGGTCACAACGACCGCGACGGGCGTGGCAGCGAACCTGACCGCCACGATCGCCACGGCCGCCGCCATGGTTGCCCTCTCCCCCGGGCTCAGTCTGATCTCCCTGGTGGTCCTGCCGCCCGCCATCTGGCTCTCCCGCAAGGTCGCCCGGCTGCGGCGCACGGTCACCGACGAACGTCAACGCGAACTCGCCGCACTGCATACCCAGGTCGAAGAGGGGCTCTCCGTCTCCGGTGTCCGCCTCGCCAAAACACTGGGCACCATCCCGCGCGACGCCGAACGCTTCACCGCCCGCTCCGAGAACCTGGTGGGCCTGGAGCTGCGCAGCCAGCTCGCCGGACGCTGGCGCATGGCCACCATGCAGGTGGTTTTCGCGGCGATTCCCGCCGTGATCTACCTGGCGGCAGGCTTCCCCGCCACGAGCGGCGGCATGACGATCGGAACGCTGGTCGCCTTCACCGGCCTGCAGGCTGCGGTTTTCCGGCCCGTGATGGGGTTGCTGGACATAGGTGTCCAGTGGGTCACCGCCCTCGCCTTCTTCAGCCGCATCTTTGAATACCTGGACCTGGAGCCGCAGCTGAAGGCACCGGAGCACCCGGTGCGCCTGGACCCGGACCGGGTGCGCGGCGAGGTGCGCTTTGAGGACGTGGAGTTTGCGTACGACGGCGGCACCCCGGTTCTGCGCGGCATTAACCTGACACTGGCGCCGGGAACAACCACCGCCGTGGTGGGAGCCACCGGATCCGGCAAGTCCACGCTTGCCTCGCTGGTTCCGCGGCTGAACGATCCCGGACACGGGCGGGTCACCATCGACGGAGTGGATGTTGCACAGCTGGCGCCGGAGGACCTGTCCCGGATTGTGGGGGTGGTTTCCCAGGAGACCTACCTGATTCACGCGTCGGTACGGGAGAACCTCCTGCTGGCCAAGCCCGATGCCACTGATGAGGAACTGCTGCAGGCGCTGGGCGCAGCCCAGATTGCTGACGCGATCGGGGCGCTTCCGGAAGGCCTGGACACGCTGGTCGGTGCCCGCGGGCACCGCTTCTCGGGAGGGGAACAGCAGCGCTTGGCAATCGCCCGGACCATTCTGCGCAATCCGCCGGTCCTGGTGCTGGACGAGGCCACCTCAGCCCTGGACAACACCACCGAGGCCCAGGTGCAGCTGGCCTTGGAGAGGCTCTCTGCCGGACGCACCACTCTCACCATCGCCCATCGGCTCTCCACGGTGCAGAACGCTGACCAGGTGGTGGTGCTGGACGCCGGGCGAATCGTGGAACAGGGAACTCCGGGTGAACTGGGCAGGGCGGACGGGCCGTTTGCCCGGCTGGCAGCCCGGCGGTCCGAGGCCGGGGTGCTGAACTAGTGTGCCGCCGTCGGGCTCTGTGTGTCCCGCCGAGCAGGGGCAACCCCGGTTCCGGGGCCTCCGCTTCCGCCGAGCCGTGCCAGGTACCCGGCAAACCGGTGCAGGTCTTCAGTGGACCAGGAGCCCAGCACAGCCGGGTCAAGCATGATTCCGGTCTGTACGGCGGTCACCCGCTCGCTCGCGGCCGGCGTCAGCACCAGCATCCGTGCCCGGCCGTCGGCAGGATCAGGCTGAACCTCAATCAAGCCCAGCGCCTGGAGCTGGCGTGACTGCCGGCTGACGACACTCTTGTCCGCCATCAGCAGCTCAGCGACGGACCCCGAATGCAGCGGTCCAGACCGCTTGAGCAGCTGGAGCACTTTCAGCCCAAACAGGGACAGCGACGGATCGACGCCCCGGGCCGCCTCACGCATTCTGGCCCGGACTACCTCGGTGAGCAGGCGCAGGTTCTGTTCAACCTCACGCTGCGCCTGCTCACGGGAGAGCCTCTCCGGATTCATTTTCCGGCGCGCTGTCCGCCCGGCTGTCCGCCTGGTGAGGACGGATCGACCAGACCGACAGATCCGGTCGCTGCGGCGGAGAGGACGTGCTCAGCGGACTCGACCTCCGCGGCGCGCTGTGACTTCGGCTCAACTGCAGCTGCAGGGCCACCGGCAGCTGCCTTCTCAGCGGCAGCCTTCTTCAGCTGCACAGCGTTCTGGCGGCCCAGCTTGGCGTTCGGAAGGAAGATCACGGCAATCAGGGTCACGACGGCCAGCGGCACGCTGTAGAGGAACACGGACCCGACGCCCACTCCGTAAGCGCTTTCAACCAGGGTGGCGATCGCTGCAGGCAGTTCAGCGATCTTGGGGATGGTGCCGCTGCCGAGCGCGGCAGCGGCTGCTGCCTGATCGGCAGGAGCCAGGGCGGTGATGCCGTCCTTGATCTGCGACGACACGATCGTGCCCAGCACCGAACCGAGGACCGAGACGCCCACGGTGCCACCGAGGCTGCGGAAGAAGGTAACGGCACTGGTGGCGACGCCCAGGTTCTTCACCTCGATGGAGTTCTGGACCACCAGCACCAGGTTCTGCATCAGCATGCCCAGGCCTGCACCAAGAACAGCCATGTAGATTCCCACCAGCACAAGGCTGGTTTCATACGTCAGGGTGCCCAGCAGGATGGTTCCCAGCACAGTGAGCACCGCGCCGGAGATCATGATGGCCTTCCACTTTCCGGTTCGGCTGATGACGCCGCCGAATACGGTGGAGGCGATCAGAAGGCCAGCCATCATGGGAATGGTGAGCAGGCCCGACTGAGTCGGCGTGGCGCCGCGGGCAAGCTGCATGTACTGGGCCAGGAACACCGAGGTGCCGAACATTGAGACGCCCACGGAGATGCTGGCCACGACGGCAAGCGTAAACGTGCGGTTCTTGAACATGGACAGCGGGATGATTGGCTCCGGGGACTTGAATTCCACCAGTACGGCAGCAATCAGCAGGACCGCCGAACCGGCAACCATCAGGAAGGAAGCCAGCGAGGCCCACTCGAACTGGTTGCCGGCCAGGGTCACCCAGATCATCAGCAGCGAAACACCGCCGGCAATGAGGACTGCGCCCAGGTAGTCGATATGGACCTTGCGTTTGGGGTGTTTGGGCAGGTGCAGAGTACGCTGCAGCAGGATGATCGCTGCGATGGCCACGGGAAGGGCGATGAAGAAGTTCCAGCGCCAGCCAAAGGCATCGGTTACGACGCCGCCAAGCAGCGGTCCGCCGACGGTTCCGACGGCCATGACGGCACCAAACAGGCCCGCGTACTTGCCGCGGTCACGGGGGCTGATGATGTCCGCCATGATGATCTGGCTCAGGGCGGCGAGTCCGCCGGCACCCAGGCCCTGGAGTACGCGAAAGATGATGAGCGTCCCGGTGTCCTGTGAGAAGCCTGCCAGCGCCGAGCCGAGCACAAAGATGCCCAGCGCAAGCTGGATGAGCAGCTTCCGGTTGAACAGGTCCGCAAACTTGCCCCACAGCGGCGTCGAAACTGTCGTTGCGAGCAGCGTTCCGGTGACCACCCAGGTGTAGGCCGACTGGCCGCCGTCAAGATCGGAAATGATCAGGGGCAGCGACGTGGACACCACGGTTCCGGCAAGGATTGAAACGAACATGCCCAGGAGCAGTCCGGACAGGGACTCAAGCACCTGGCGGTGCGTCATGGTTCCGTCGGGCGAAACGGTCCGTTTTGGCTCTTTCGACTTCGCCGGCTTCTGGGGCTTTCTGGAGGTGTTAACTGCGGGGGGCATCGGACTCCTGCTGATAGTTGATTTAGGTCAACTATACAACTGGTTGCCTTAGACAACTAGTTTCGTGCCGAAGAACACAGCGGCGCCTCCATGAACGTTGGTAAAGGGAATCCACCGTCCCCGGCGCGGGTAGGGTCTGTGCTACTGGACACGCCGAGGAAAGGAAGCCGCCCGTGGTCTCCATCGCCTGGTTCCGCGACGATTTGCGGACGGCGGAGCTCCGGAACGCGAGGTGGACACGGCGGTCAAGGACTGGGCCGCGGACAATTATGTCCACGCCGAGAGTTTCCAGGCGTCGCTGCTGCACGAGCCGTGGACGGTTCGCACCGGCGCGGGCGGCCCGTACCGGGTCTTCACCCCGTTCTGGCGTGCTCTTTCCGCCCAGGATTTCCGTGGCCCGCTGGACGCGCCCGCCAAAGCCGACGGGCCGCCGTCGGGCCTGCCCCCGGGTGATGACCTGGAGAGCTGGAACCTGCTGCCAACCAAGCCCGACTGGTCAGCGGGCCTGGCCGAGGCCTGGACCCCCGGCGAAGCAGCCGGACTCAGTGCACTGGAGGATTTCCTGGCCGGACCGGTGCAGGATTACGACGACGGCCGGGACCGCCCGGCGAAGCCCGGAACCAGCAGGCTCTCCCCGTACCTGCGGTGGGGGCACGTAAGTCCGTTCCAGATTTGGCACGCGCTGGCCGGGGTCCGCGGGAAAGGGCCGGGCCCGGACGTCTTCGGCACCGAGATCGGCTGGCGTGAATTCTGCTGGCACCAGCTCTTTCACAACCCGGACCTCGCGACCCGAAACCTGCGGCCCGCCTTTGACAGCTTTCCCTGGGAGCGCCCTGAAGGTGCCGGACCGCGAACCCCGCCGGTGCTGCGCCGAAGTCAGAACCTGGGAATCCACTGGCGGGTGGGCGAGGAATGGTTCTGGGAGACCCTGGTGGACGCAGACCCCGCGAGCAACCCGGCGAACTGGCAGTGGGTCGCCGGATCCGGTGCGGACGCGGCGCCGTTCTTCCGGATCTTCAACCCTCAGACGCAGGCAAAGCGTTTTGATCCCGACGGCGATTACGGCGTCGGTGGCCGCTGGCGATCGCCAGCCGCCTGGACCCGGGTGCGAATCCGTGTCATTGCAATCAAGTTGGCTTATACGGCAGCGAATGCGCCCTGCTGCCCTTCCGGCGCAAACAGGGCCGGGCTACGTTTGGCTGGACATCACCAGCTCCGGCCCATGGAGGCATGGATGTCCCAGGATCTCTCCCCTTCGCGGACAGGCGGCCGGCAGCTGCCGGCCCGTACCGACGTCGAAGCGGCGCTGATCATCGCACTGCTGCCGCTTATGGTCGGCTTGGTCGGGATCGGTGCCTGAGCCCGCACGGCGTACCCCCCGGGCTTCCCTCGAAGCCTGGGTTGACTGGGCCTTCTTCATCTTCGGCGGCGCAGCAGCTATCTGGTTCGCCGCGCTGCTCCTGGACGAAAGCCTGGTTGTCCGGCGCTGGTGGTTCCTGATCCTGTTCTGGGCGGCACTGGCCTACCTGGTGCTCCCCCGGATTCACCAGATCCTGACCCGGATCTACCTCCCGGACTACTTCATGGGGCGCACCCGGACCAGCGACGGACTGTTCGGGGATCCGGTGAACCTGGCCCTCAACGGGCAATCCGGACAGGTGCACGCCGCCATGCGGAGCGCCGGCTGGACCATGGCCGATCCCGTGGACCTGGCCAGCAGCCGCAGGATCGTCACGGACACACTGCTGCGCCGCAGCTACGACGCGGCCCCGGTTTCACCGCTGATGCTTTTTGAACGCCAGCAGGACTTCGCCTACCAGCAGGAAGTGGACGGCAATCCCGGCAAACGGCACCACATCCGCTTCTGGAAGTGCCCGGCCGGCTGGAAACTCCCCGGCGGCATCGCCGTCGACTGGCTGGCCGCAGCTTCCTATGACCGCGCCGTCGGCCTTTCCTACTTCACCTTCCAGGCCACCCACCGAATCAGTGCGGATATCGACGGCGAACGCGACCACGTGGTGAAGTCAGTGCTGGGGGCCTCCGAGGGGGCTTCGGTGTCCGTCATCCGGGATTTCTCCACCGGCTACCATTCCCGCAACGGCGGCGGGGACACGATCCGCACCGACGGGAACCTGCCCGTGCTCGACCTCACCCGGTTGAAACCGGTACCAGTTGCTTCCGGGTCGCATGCGCGCCACCGGCTTGGGCGTCCGGCCCCGGTGATCGTCGGGGCCGTGCTCGTACTGTTGCGGGTGCTGGCCGCCCTGGCGGTGGCGGGGCTGCTGTTCACCGGTTCAGCGGAACGTACCTGGGTTGCCGATTTCGCCGGAAGCGACCGGGAGCTTTTCAACAGCGCCGAGGTCTATGTGCCTGCCGGCGTCGCACTGCTCGCTTTTTCGCTTTTCGAGTGCACGCTGGCCTTCCTGATCCTGCGCGGCACCAACTGGGCGCGGCTGACAGCCATGTCGCTAAGCTCGGTGTCCATCATCCTGCAGGTTGCCGCGTTCTTCGCCGGCCAGGCGGCCGAGGTCCCGCAGAGCGACCGGCCGGCCTACGCGCTGGATGTGCTGATCCTGCTGGCCCTCTCCAGCGACCGGGCGCGCATCTTTTCCCATGCCAGGCGGGAAAGCAGAAACCGCCGCCCCCGAGGGGACCGGCGGTTTCTGCGCTTTCGCGGCGGCCAAAAGCCGCCCGGGGAACGCTAGCTGAGCTTGGAGGCCACCAGGGCGGTGAGGTCCACCAGGCGCGAGGAGTAGCCCCATTCGTTGTCGTACCAGCCGACGATCTTCACCTGGTTGCCCTGGACCTTGGTCAGGCCGGAGTCAAAGATGCAGGATGCCGGATCCCCGACAATGTCCGAGGAAACGATCGGATCTTCGGTGAAGGTAAGGATGCCGGACCAGCGGTCCGAAGCGGCAGCGGCACGGAAGGCCTCGTTGACCTCTTCCACGGTGGTTTCCCGGCCAACGGTCACGGTCAGGTCCGTGGCGGAACCGGTGGGGACCGGAACGCGCATGGCGTAGCCGTCCAGCTTGCCCTTGAGGTCCGGAAGGACCTTGCCAATGGCCTTGGCAGCGCCGGTGGACGTGGGAATCACGTTCAGTGCAGCTGCACGGGCACGGCGAAGGTCGCGGTGCGGGGAATCCTGCAGGTTCTGGTCTGCTGTATACGCGTGGATGGTCGTCATCAGGCCCTGCTCAACGCCGAATTCACGGTTCAGCACATCTGCCATCGGGGCCAGGCAGTTGGTGGTGCAGGAAGCGTTGGAGATGATGTTGTGCTTCTCGGCATCGTAGTCGCCATCGTTCACGCCCATCACCACGGTGAAGTCCTCGTCCTTGGCGGGAGCGGAGATCAGGACCTTGCGCGCGCCGGCGGCAACGTGCTTCTGGGCGTCGGCTGCATTGGTAAACAGGCCGGTGGATTCGATGACGATGTCCACGCCCAGGTCGCCCCAGGGCAGGCTGCCGGGATCGCGTTCGGCCAGCACCTTGATGGTCTGGTTCCCTACCTTGAGGTCACCGTCGACGACGCGCACGTCTTCAGCGAGGCGGCCCGCCACCGAGTCGTACTTGAGCAGGTGTGCCAGCTGCTCCGGATCTGCCAGGTCGTTGACCGCTACAACCTGGAACCCGTTCTCGCTGTGCAGGGCGGCGCGGAGGAAATTGCGCCCGATGCGGCCAAAACCGTTGATTCCGACTCGAATACTCACAAGGGCCTCCTGAAGGCTTGAGGATTAGATTTAGAGACTAAATATATGAACTAGTACAATTATGCTGTTATTCCCGCCACTCGTCAAAGGGGCCCTAACTTTGGACGTTTCCGCCAGCACTCCGCAACTGCTGCGCCGCACGAATCTGCGCACTGTCCTTGACGTGCTGCGCAGCGTTCCCTCTGCCACCGGAACCGATCTCATCGAGGCCACCGGGCTGACACGCGCCACGGTAATCGCGGTCTGCGATGACCTGATCGCCCGCGGCTGGGCACGCGAGGCTGTCTCTCCCCGCCTGGGCGGGCAGAAGGGACGGCCTGCCCGCCGGTTCGAGTTCAACGAGAGTGCCGGATTTGTCCTGGGGCTCGACGTCGGGCTGGCCACTGTCCGTGTAGTGGTCTCTGATCTGTCCGGCAACGTGGTGGGCGGCACCGAGTCGCGTTTCCCCCATCACGGCGGAACTCCGGCTGACCGCAGGTCCGATGTCATTGCCGCTACCAGGGCAGCACTGGACGACGCCGGTGTTCCGGCTTCCAGCGTCCTGGCTGTTGCCCTGGGCATCGCCGCACAGGTCACCCCGGAGGGCACGATCGCGCCGGGCCAGGAGCTGGCCCCCATGTTTGACCTGGAACTGACGCGGGAATTCGGCGAAGGCTTCGGCTGGCCGGTGCTGGTTGAAAACGACGCCAAGCTGGCTGCCCTGGCCGAGCGCTGGCGCGGAACCGGAGCGGATGAAAGCAACCTCGCCGTGATCCTGGCCGGTGAACGCCTGGGCACGGGAGTCATCGAATCCGGACGGCTGGTCCACGGGGCGCTGGGGCGTGCCGGCACCATGGGCGGCCTTGAGCTGGTGGAAGGCGTTGGCAACCAGGACGGCATCGCCAAGCTTGCCCGGCTCTGGGGCACCGCTGCACTGGATGCAGGCCATGACGGAATGATCCGTGAGCTGGTCGGCACACACACCAACCGTGTTTCAGCCCGCTACGTCTTCGAAGCGGCAGCGGCCGGCGATGAGACGGCGGCAGAAATCCTGGACCGGATCGGCAAACGCATGGCACGGGTCCTGGCACTGGTCTCCACCTTCTTCGACCCCCGCCTCATCGTCATCGGCGGTGCCGTTGCCGCCTCCGCCACGGCACTGCTCCCTGTCATGACGGACGAACTGGCCCGGTACGTGCCGGACCCGCCCCGGCTGGCAGTCTCGGAGCTTGGCGAAATGCTGGTCGCCACCGGAGCTGTCCGCCTCGCACTGGACCACGTCGAGGCACGGCTGCTGGACCTCCGCCCCGGCAGCGCACCAGCGGGCCCTCCCCCGGAAGGGGACGGCCCGGCCTAGACTTGCGGTGCACTGGACTCACGGTGCACTGGCACCGGCACGTCGGAGGACGGATGGAAACGATTGGGCGCACCGAGCTGCTCCGGCGGCGCGCCCTGAGCCAGGCGCTGGCAATGCAGGCCGGACTCGACGGAGCGGCCGCTGCAGCAAACCGTCTCTTCGCGCTGCAGGGCCAGGATCTTCCCGGTGTGCTCTGGTCGCTGGGGGTGCGCACCGGAGCCACGCAGGGTCAGGTGCGGGCGGCGTTCGACGACGCCGCGCTGGTGCGGACCTGGCCTTTCCGCGGCACCCTGCATGTGCTGGCGGCCGAGGATGTGCACTGGATCCTGGCCCTGACAGCGGAGCGGACAATGCGTTCCGCCGCGCGGCGCCACGCAGAACTTGAACTCGATGAGCGCACCCTGGCACGGGCCCGGGACGTCGCCCAAAAAGCGCTGGCCGGACGCCGGGCACTCGGCCGGAAGGACCTGCTGGCCCGGTTCGAGTCCGCCGGCATCTCCACCGGCGGGCAGCGCGGTTACCACCTCCTGTGGCACCTTTCGATTACGGGAACCACCGTCCTGGGCCCGTTCGACGGCGCCGAGCAGCAGTTTGTCCTCCTTGACGAGTGGGTGCCCCGGCGCAGGAACCTCGACGGCGACGCCGCCCTCGCCGAGCTGGTCCGGCGCTATCTGGCGGGCCGGTCCCCCGCCACAACGGCAGACCTCGTCTGGTGGTCCAAGCTCCCAGTCACCGCCGTACGGCGCGGGATCGCGGCCTGCGGTGCCGAACTGGAGCAGGTGGAGTACAACGGCGCCGCCCACTGGCAGCCTGTCCGGCAGGAGGGCAGCGCGGACTCCGCCCGGTTGCAACCCGCCGTTCTGCTCCCGGGGTTCGATGAGTACCTGCTGGGTTACACCGACAGGACCGCAGCGCTGGCTGCCGAGCACGCCCCGCTGACCGTCCCGGGCAAGAACGGGGTCTTCAAACCGACCCTCGTGCTCCGCGGAAAGGTGGCAGGAGTGTGGTCCCGGAAGACAACCCGCTCCGGCACAGTGGTGACTGTTAGTCCTTTTGCGCCACTGCGCGGCGGTGACGCGAACGCCGTCGAACGTGCAGCTGCCGGTTACGGGAGGTTCATCGGCACCGCGGTCACAGTCGTAAGGTCCTGAGCGGGATTCGGATTCCGGGATCCCTGTCCGGGACTGCCGCGGCCCCCGGGCGTTGAGCGGACTGATTCCGTTATGGCCGGAGGAACCGCAGCATGGGCAGTGAAGTAGATGGCATGGGAAAGGTCGCAGTCATTACCGGCACCTCATCCGGCATTGGCGCGGCGACGGCGCGGGCCCTGCACACGGAGGGATATCGGGTTGCTCTCCTGGCGAGGCGGCTGCACCGGCTTCAGACCGAGGCCTCCGAGCTTGGACCCGGTACTGCCCCGGACGCAGTCGCACTAGTTTTAAGCGGGAGGCCCTGCCGTCAGGACCGTCAGGACCGTCAGCAGGGCCTCCCATCCTTCCGGATTCTAAACCGGTGCCAGCTGGCGGAAGGCTGAACCGTGGAAGACTAGTGGTTCAGACTCGGGCATATAGCCGATGTTGTGCACCTGAAGGATCACCACTGCGTGGTCGCCGGCAGGGGTCTCGCTGACGATGCTGCATTCCATGGACAGCGTGGCCCCACCGACCAGAATGGCTTCTTCCCCGTAGGGGACCATATCCACTCCCGCGAAACGATCACCCTGTCGGGATGCCAGCTGGCGGCACACGGCAGAATGGCCGTCAGCAAGGATGGAAACGCCGATCCTGCCTGCGGTGCGGAGAACGGGCCAGGTATTCGAGGTGTTCTGGACCGCAAACATCACCAACGGCGGTTCAAGCGAGACACCGACCGTAAACGACGATGCGACAAGTCCTACGGGATTTCCGTCAACGCGTGCGCATAAGGCGGCAACTCCTGAAGGGAAGCGGGAGAATGCCTGCCGGAGTGCACCCGGATCTGCAGGGAGCAAGTTGGTCATGGTTCTTCCTTTCATCGCAAGGCTGTTACTTGAAGGACTTGAGATTCTGTGCGAGCGTCTTGTACGCGTAGTCTTCGCGGATCAGGCCCCTGCGCTGGAGCTCAGGCGCTAGCCCATCGGTAACTTCGGCAATGGACTGCCGGCTTACGGGCTGGCCGTAGAACAGGAACCCGTCACCACCTACTTCCTGCATCATCTCGTCCATCTGACTGGCAATGGAGTCCGGGGTTCCAACTAGTTCTGTGGTCTGGACCCTCATACCTGAGAAACCTTCACGGATGGTGCGTCCTCCGAGCTGCTTGCGCCAAATCTCCAGCTGGGACTGATGGCCGTTGGTCGAAACATCGTCCGGAATCGGCTGATCCGGATCGAACTGTGAGAAATCGATCTCAGTCGTAGCAGCGAAGTGGGCCATCTGAACTTCGAAGTTGTGCTGCTTGCGCGCATACCAGGCTGCGTTCTTTTCCTCGGCTTCGCGCTGGGTCTCACCGATGATGGGATACACAACGAAGAAGCACTTGACATCGTCCGGATCGCGCCCGAACGAAGCAGCCCGGCGGCGGATGTCCTCGCGGTACTCCTTGGCTCCCTGAATGTCCGCGGGGATGCTGAGAATAAGATCCGAGTGTTTGGCAGCGAAATCACGGCCACGCGGAGACCCGCCTGCCTGACAGATGACAGGGCGCCCATTCGGCCCAGGCGGAAGATTCAGCGGCCCGCGGGTCTTGTAGAAGTCGCCGTCGTAATTGACGGGGTGCACCTTCGTGAAATCGGCGTAGTAACCGGAATCGGGATCGGCGACGATGGCGCCTTCTTCCCAGGATCCCCACAGTGCCTTCGCAGCATTCATGAAATCCTCAGCCATATCGTAGCGAAGGTCGTGGGGCGGAAGTGCATCCATCCCGTAGTTCTTTGCTGCCAGGTCTTCGCTCGAAGTCACCACGTTCCAGCCGATGCGTCCTCCGCTGAGGTGGTTCAGCGTCGCAAACTGCCGGGCCAGCTGGTACGGGTGGTAAAACGTTGTCGATGCCGTCGCGATGATGCCCAGGTTTGTTGTGGCTTTGGCGAGCATGGACGCTGCGGCTACCGGGTCCATCTTGGGTGCGTATCTGGCGTGCTTGAGTTCAATTTCGGCCGTCCCCTGGTAGACGTCCGAAACCATGAGCGAGTCCTCGATCATGATGAAGTCGAAACCAGCCCGCTCGAGGTTGCGAACCATGTCGATGTGGAAGTCTCCGTTGAACCACGACTTAGGATCATTGCCGCTGTAGGGCGATTTCCACTCGGGTGCAGTGAGGTTGCCGAACCAGCCGAGGCGGAAAGGATCTGCGGACATTGGTACTCCTTTGGTTATATCTGATGGGAAGTTTCGTTAGCTGGCCGTCAGGCCGTGACAAGCGCCGGCAAGGAGGCCTCGCTTGCAGCCAGCAATGCCTCTTCTGAGAGGTCGGGTGCGCTGAGTTCAGCTACCTTGCGGCCTTGATTCAGGACAATCACGCGGTGGCATACCGCTGCTATCTGTTCGTGGTCACTGGAGCACACCAGGACGGCGGTACCGTTTGCCGCCAGGTCCATGGCCTGCGTCAGCAGTTCCTTTGCCGCTCCGGGGTCGACGCCCTGGGTAGGCTCATCCAGAAGCAACAAGCCGGGCTGCAGTTGAAGCCACTTTCCGAAGACGATTTTCTGCTGATTGCCGCCACTGAACCCGCTCACAGGCAGGCCGGGGTTATGGGGATGAACCGCTACCCGGCTCATGAGCTCTTCTGCCCGTAGCGCCAGCCTGCGCTTCTTCAAACCATGCCAGCCGCTGTAGCGTCCGAGTACCGGGAGGGTGATGTTCTCCGCGGCTGTCCCATCAGACCAGACTCCGTCCCGCAGCCGGTTTCCCGGCACCAGGGCGACTCCAGCCCTGATGGCTGCTGAAGGGGAACGAAAACTCACTGCCGAGCTGTCCAGCGAAATCTTTCCGGAGCGAGGCTTTTGTGCACCAGCCAGAAGGAGCGGCAGCTCCTCCTGGCCCATGCCTGCCAGACCGGTGACCCCTACGATTTCCCCGGAACGCATCTGAAAGCTCAGGTCGGTTACTTTCGTACCGCACAGACCCTCGACGGCGAGCCGGGTGGCTGATTCCACGAGCCGGGGAGGCGAGGGGTAAAAGTCATCCATCCGGCGTCCGAGCATGGCGGCGACGATGCTCTCGCGGGTCATTTCCCCCACTGCTCCCGTAGCAACGCTCCGCCCGTTGCGCATGACGGTAACCCGCTCGCAGACCTCCATAACTTCGGCAAGCCGGTGGCTGATAAAAATCACTGCAGCACCCGACTCGGCTACGCTCCGCATCAGGTTCATCACGCGCCGCGCTTCGCTCTGCGGCAGTGATGCTGTGGGCTCGTCCAGGATGAAGAGCTGATCACTGCCGTCCCCGCCCATAAGCCTCATCGCCCTCGCCACACCCAGGAGCGCACGCTCTGCGGGTGACAACGTGGAGACCGGTGCGTCCAGGTCACAACTGAACTTCAGCCGCTCCATCACCTTCCGATAAGTGGACCTCTCCCGCTTCCAGTCGATCCCGGCCAGAAGCCGGGTGCCGAAGCGGGCCCCGATCGCCAGGTTCTCCAAGACAGTCATGGTGTCCACCAGCCCGATGTCCTGATGAATCACCGCAATTCCATAGCGGTGTGGATCCACCACTGGATTTGGGAGCTGCCGGCCGTTCCATTCGAGCTGTCCACCGTCAGGGGATTCGACGCCGGTAAGGCACTTGACCAACGTGCTCTTGCCGCATCCGTTCTGCCCGAGCAGGGCGTGGACCTCTCCGGCAGCGACGCGAAAGTCCATACCGTCCAGAGCCACGGCACCTCCGTAGCTCTTGCGGAGCCCGCTGACGATGAGCCCGGTTCCCCGGCCCGTCATGTCTTAATCCTGCCCTTGCGGCCCACTAGTTTGGCCGCAGTCACCGAGACCACCAGGGCGGTACCGTAGAAGACATTGGTAACCCAGGTCTGTCCGCCGAGCAGCTGCAGAGCGGTGATGCCGACAATGAGCAGATACAGGCCAACTACCGTGCCGAGGGCGTTGAACCGTCCGATGGTCAGCGCAGTTGCTCCCAGGTAGGCCGCAGCGAACGGCTGCAGCATGTACTGCCCGCCCACGGCTGGGTCCACTGCGCCGAAATAGCCGATGAAAGCTACCCCGATCAGCGACGCGAGCACCCCGGAGGCCACGTAGCAGCCAACCTGGATACCGGCCACCGGGATTCCTGCGAGGCGGGCAGCTCTGTGGTTGCCGCCAATGAAGACCATGTAGCGGCCCAACGGAGTCCGCTCGTAGAGGTACCACAGGACCGCTGCCAGCAGCCAGGCGTACCAGGTGAGCAGCGGGATGCCGAAGAGGTTCGTTCTTGTGGCTTCTGTGAAAACAGCCGGCACCTGGGAGATCACGCGGCTGTCAGTGATGAGGTAGGACAGTCCCGCCAAAGCTGTGTAGCTGCCCAGAGTGACCACAAAGGAGTCCACCCCTACCTTTACTACAAGGATGGCATTGATGAGTCCGATGACGGCTCCAAGCAGCACTCCTGCACCGACGGCCACGAGCGGGGGCACTCCGGCCAGACACAGCTGCGCCACCAGTGCTGCCGAAGCAACCATGTTTTGGGATATTGACAGATCGAAGGCCCCCACCCGGAGCACCACGGTGGCCGTGAGTGCCAGCAGCAGCACCAGGGACTGCGTATTGATCATGGTGGTCAGCAGGGAGGCTGTTCGAAACTGCGGCAAGGCGATCATGCAGACCACGAGCAGCACTCCCAGTCCGGCTACAAGGGCCCATCGCTCCGGAGACGGCCTCGCTGCCTGCTGACGGGCGGGAAGCGCCGGGACATGAAGAGCCTTTTCCGTCTTCACTGCGGCTGTCATTTGGCAGTCCAGGCCGCTTCGAAAGCTGCAGGGTAGTCAACGTAATTCGGTGCCACATCTTCCGGGGATCCCGTACCTACGTTTTCGGCGTCGATAATGCTGGACGGGATCGTGTATCCGGGCTGTTCCTCACCCAGGATGGCCCGGGCAACATCGTCGACCGCGATGTACCCGATCCATCCGGTGGGAGGCATGGTGACCGTCATGTCCTGTCCGTTTCCAGCCGCAATCATCTGGATACTGGCTTCGATTCCGTCGCGGGCACCAACTTTTGCCTTTGAACCGGCTCCCGCAATTACTGGATTTGCGAAGGGAACGGCACTGTCCCAGGCCGCAATGATGTAGTTGATCTCCGGATTGCGCTGGAGAGCGGTCTGGACCTGGGATCCCACTGAGGTGGCTACGTTTGCAGCGTCAATGTTCAGGATCTCTGCCGAACAATCCGCACAGTCCTTGATCGCCTCTGCGGCGCCGTTTGCAAACTTGTCCCACACCGGGATACCTGAGGAACTGAGCAGCAGCACGTGCGCCTGGCAGCCCGAGTCGGCCATGGCCCACTCTGCAGCCAGGGCTCCGTCACCTGTGTAGTCCGACGTGAGGTTACCGTAGGCACCGGCCGGAACGGGATCGCCCACATCCCCGGTGAGGTTGTTCTGCACTGGAATTCCCGCAGCCTCCGCCTTGAGCAGGGAATTGGTTACCAGCGCCGGATCGATTCCAAGCAGGATGATGCCGTCGGCCCCCTGTGCGATGGCCTGTTCAATTCCCTCATTGAAACGGTTGGTCTGGTTCTGCCCGTCAAAGATGGTCACGTTCATTCCGAGGGTTTCGCCGGCGGCTTCGATCCCGTCGGCGACGTCAGTGGCGAATTGGTTCATGCCCACGGCTATGTACCAAATATTCCGCCCCTCCAGCTGCTCGAGATCCAGTGCACTGGCTGGGGCGATGAGCTCCATGGGCGCGCTGCCCAGGGCAACAGCCTCCTCTGCAGCCTCGACGCATTCTGACTGCGATGCAGTCATCTCCGCGGGATCTGCCGCGTTCGACGGCGCAGCTGCAGAGGTGCAGCCGGACATGGCCAGCGCCGCGAGACCCATGGCCGCCCCTGTGAACAGGCTCTTCCTTTTCATGATCCTCCTAGACTGGGTCGGTCCTGCCTGGTCGGCAGCCGATCTGAAACCAGTCAAGTCAGGATGCGTTTCCCTTCAATATGCGATGTGTTAACTGTCCATTCCGCGCGCAGTAAGGCTGTTGGAAATCAAATTGCTGTCATGTAAACCGCCTAGTCAAAGCAGCTTTTTCGGAGATTTCGTCGGCTCTGACAGCGAATAACGCCGCCCTTGGGATGTTTGGGCAACCATCGTCGGGTCTTGAAAACAAAAAGAGCCACCGGTGCGGGGCAAACCCGAACCGGTGGCTCATTGGGAGACTAGAATTCGAAGGTGGCACCTTGGCGGTAATGGGAGTAGACGAACTCCCTGGGATTCCCCTCAGCGTCTTCTATCACCTGCTCAAGCATCAAAGCCGGGGATCCGGTACGCACTTCCAGCATGGCGGCGACGGTCGGAATACATGCGGTCACGCTGACGGTGGTGTGCACCTTCCCCAGCCGGACTCCGTAAACGCTTTGGAAGGCTTCAGCGAGGGTCGGACAGCGTTGCCAGCCTTCGGGCTGCTCGTATTCGGCGTCATAGTAGGCCGTACGTATTCCGACTGGGGTGGGTCCTGAGTAAAAGCAGTGCTCTACGACACCAACCGTTTCCGCGTCCATTCGCAGCTTCTGGCGAATCAAGGGTGTTGACCGGGTCCGCCGGCAATCAGTTCTGGTGACGGCGAAAGGCATGGTCGAATTACCCGGGACGATGTCGCCCATCGTGAAGGGAACGAGCCTTCGTATGACGTGTGTTCCCTCGCGCCGCTGTCTGCTGATGGCGCCTTCCTCGGCCAGGCGATTGAGCGCCTCTCGAACCGTGGACCGCCCCACCCCCAGCAAAGTCATCAGCCGATCTTCGATGATCTTTTCCTGAACGGGCAGGTCGCCGGTTCTAATCATGGACCGCAGCTGGTCCAGGGTCCGCCGAACGGATTTTTGTCCTGCCGCCTCTTGCACGCGGTCTGAGGAGAGATAGCTGCTCATTTGTGCCTCCGAAAGGATCAGGGAGTCACTACGTTAGACAGTCATTGTTACCCGATCGTTTCGTGACTCTGCCGTTAACGGGCCGTCTTACTGCAGGCGCAGACGGCGCAATCTCCGCGAAATGATCTCCGTGCAGAATTGCCGCAACCAATAAGGAAGGACTGACTTTTGGACTCGATCGTCATTGCAGGCAATCCAAAGCCCAACTCACGTACCTTGGACGCGGCGACCAGAGTCGCCGCGCTCCTCTCGGGTACCCAGCCGGAGGTGGTGGACGTAATCTCCCTGGGTCCCGGCCTGTTCGGCTGGGGAGATGAGACCGTGAAAGCCGCCGTCGAAACGGTGGCGTCCGCAAAACTGGCCGTTTTTGCATCCCCCACCTTCAAGGGGACTTACACCGGCGTCCTCAAACTGTTCCTTGACCAGTTTGCGGCTGGAGAGGGCCTGCGTGGCGTGACGGCTGTTCCGCTTATGCTGGGCGCTTCCCCCGCCCACGCCATGGCACCCGACCTGACGCTGAAACCGGTCCTGGTTGAGCTTGGGGCCTGCTGCCCTGCTCCTGGCCTGTATCAGGTGGACAGGACCTACGCTACGGACGGCACCGCTGAAGCCTTCATTGAGCGCTGGGGTGCGGCTCTGCTTGCAACCGCGGGCGGAAGGACCGGCACGGGAGCGAACCCGGCGTTGTGACGCCGGTACGGCCCCGAAAGCAGCTGCACTAGCCCAGCCTCGCGAGCAGCGCATCCAGCACCTGGACCTGCCCCTTGACCAGCTTTGTCCGGGTTTCTTCAACCGTGAACCAGCCGGCACGGTCAACTTCCGGAAATTCCCGTAAGTTCCCGGACCCAGCAGGCCATTCAAGGACAAAAGTGTTGCTGCGGATTTCCCGCGCAGGGAAATCCGCAGCAGCCGCAAAAACTGTGACTGATTTCCCCGAGGACTGCAGGAAGGTACCCAGAAGTTCGTACTTGGCTTCCGGCGCCGGCCAGCCCATCTCTTCCTGGAACTCGCGGAGGGCGGCGGTGAGCGGCTTTTCCGGGGCGGTGAACTCACCCTTGGGAACGGACCAGGCGTGGTCCTTTTTGCGGGCCCAGAAGGGCCCGCCCATGTGCGCTATCCAGACCTCGACGCCGTTGCCTCCGAGACCCTCCGGGGCGCGGCGGTAGAGCAGGATTCCTGCACTGGTGCGCATACGGTTGAGCTCCCTGCCTACCCTTCCAGCATGGCGACGGAACGGTTCCAGAGGTCCAGGGCCAGGGCGTGGTCGCCGGCCAGTTTGTTGGCCCGGGCCGGTTTGGACCGGGCGAAGTACCTGCCCGTGGGGTAGTCGGCTCCCGGAGTGCCTTCGGCCAGGAACACCAGCGTCTGCGCTCCCTTCTCCGGGCTCTGCAGCACGAACCTGCCCAGGAAGGACGTGTACACCGCCCGCATGGCAGAGCCCTCGGCACTGGAGAAACTCGACCCGATAACACCCGGATGGAAGGCGGTGGAGGTGGCTCCGGCAGCACGGTAGCGCCGGTCAAACTCTTCGGTGAAGAGGATCTGCTCCAGTTTCGAATTCCCGTAGGCCTTCTGCGGGGTGTAGTCCTTCTCCACTTCGAGGTCATTGATGTCCAGCTTGGCGAACAGCCGGTTCGCCGCGCTGGAGGTGTTGATTACAGTTCCCCGGGACTCAAGCAACCGGTTTGTCAGCAGCCGGGTGAGCAGGAACGGCGCCAGATAGTTCACCTGGAACGTCATTTCATGGCCGTCCGCAGTGACCTGCCGCTCCTTGCCGAAGATTGCACCGGCGTTGTTGGCCAGCACGTCGATCTGCGGGTAGCGCTGCAGCAAATCGGAGGCAAGGCTGCGGACCTGTCCAAGGTCCGCAAAGTCGGCGGTGAAGTATTCGCTGCCAATGTCCTGTGCAACGGCCGAGGTTTTTTCAACCGATCGGCCCACCGGCACAACATGGTGTCCGTCTTTGGCGAGACGGCGCGCTGCAGCCGCACCCACGCCGTCGGACGCGCCGGTAATCACGATGGTCTTGGGAGCCACTCGGGCCTGCTTTCCTCGAAATGCCGGGACTGGCTCACATTAGCCCCGCGCCTGCGTAAAGGCCACAGTCCGTACGCAGCTTGACGGCGTACGTCGCCGGCCTGCCTTCATCTGGAACCGCCCTGCGGGCATGTAGATTGCCGGCCATGACCTACGAACCCTGGCTGACATACTTCCGCGGAAATCCCTCCCGGCAGCAGATCTTTGATGATGCCCTCGACTGGAGCCGGAAAACGCCGCTGACCCCCGCCCAGGCCCGCTTAATCGCCCGCTCACTCCAGCGGTTCGAACTGGGCGAAGGCGGTGACGGCGAGAGACTCCTGACCAAGGCCGCCCAAACCGGAGACCCTGTCTACACCGCGGCTTTGAAGCTTTTTGTGGTGGAGGAACAGAAACACTCTGCGCTGTTTCTCAAGGCGCTGCAGTACCTGTCCGCCGCGCCGCTGGAGTCCCACTGGTCAGATCGGGCTTTTGTTCTCCTTCGACGGTCCCTCGGGCTGCGGATGGAGCTGATGCTCTTCCTTGTGGCCGAATCCGTGGCCCTCGAGTACTTCCGGGCGCTCCGGGACGGGGCACCGGATCCACTGATCCGGCTTCTAGGCGCACGTGTCTACAGCGACGAGATTGAACACATCCGCTTCCAGATCCACCGGCTGGCCGACGGGTACGCCGGTACTCCGGCTGCGGTGCGCACGCTCATCCATGCAGGGTGGTGGTTTCTCGCGCTCGGCGCCGCCCTGGTTCTGTCCTGGGACCACCGCGGCGCGCTCCGGGTGTGCGGGGTGCCGCCCCGGCGCTTCCTCCCGGCCGCACTTCGGGCATTTGCCACGGCTTCGTCGGCCGTGATGTCTCCCGGGCAGAAGTTTGGCCCCTCTGCGGGCGCCTGCACCGCTCCCGATATTCCCCAAGCCGATCCCGCCGCTGATACCCGGGAGTGAGCCCGCCGTTACTGCCGGTCCGTGTTTTCAGGACGACGGACGACGGCGCCAGTAAGCCGCCATGAGCGCCCCGGAAACGTTGTGCCAAACCGAGAAAACGGCGGCAGGCAGAGCCGCTTCAGGGCTGAAGTATTCCCGGGCCAGGCCGGCTGCGAGTCCGGAGTTCTGCATCCCCACTTCAGCACCCATGGTGCGCCGGGAAGGCACAGGCAGCTTGAACAGCCGGGCGGCACCGTAACCGAGTCCCAGTCCCAGTCCGTTGTGCAGCACGACGGCCAGGAGGATCAGCCAGCCCGCGGTCAGGATGGCCGCGGCGCTTCCCGCCACCACGGCCACAACCACAAAAGTAATCGCCGCAACGGAGATCCACGGCAGGATGGGGAGGACCCGGTCCACGGCGCGCGGAAGCAGATACCGGATCAGCAGCCCCAGCAGCACCGGGATCAGCACAATCTGGACAATGGACAGGGCCATGGATCCGGCGTCGACCGCCATGTACCGGCCGGCGAGCCAAAGAGCCAGCAGCGGCGTCAGCAGAGGTGCCAGCAGGGTGGAGACGGAGGTCATCGAGACCGAGAGGGCAACGTTTCCGCGCGCCAGATACGTCACCACGTTGGAAGCCGTACCGCCCGGCGCACAGCCCACCAGGATCACGCCGGCGGCAAGTTCCGGCGGAAGCTGCAGGGCCCACGCGATCCCCAGCCCGAGCAGCGGCATGATCAGGAACTGCGCCACAACGCCCAGGAACACCGGCAGCGGCTGGCGCACCACCATGGCGAAGTCCGGCAGCGTCAGGGTCAGTCCCATGCCGAACATGATCACCATAAGCCCGGGGTTAATCAGCGGCGCGAGCGACGTAAACGGTTCCGGGAACACCAGCGCCGCCGTTCCCCCGGCAAGGATCAGCAGGGGGAACACGGTCACGGCTATCCGCGCGCTGCGCTCCTCCGCTGCCCGGACTGGTTTGGGGACGGTGGTTTTCTGGGTTCCGGCCATGGCCAACATGCTGGCACAGCCCGCCACAGCAGCTCCGGCGACTCGCCGCGCGGGGTGCGTCCGCCCGTTTCGTGGCAGGATCTGGATATGCCTGAACGCCTGATGCTGCTTGATACGGCTTCACTTTACTTCCGTGCCTTCTACGGGCTGCCGGATTCGCTGCGCCGGGCGGACGGCACCCCCGTGAATGCGGTCCGCGGCCTCGCGGACATGATCGCCCGGCTGGTCACCGAGTTCGAACCCACTCACCTGGTTGCCTGCTGGGACGAGAACTGGCGGCCGCAGTGGCGGGTTGACCTGCTGCCGTCCTACAAGGAACACCGGGTTGCCCGGGTGGTGAAGGACGGTTCCGACGTCGAAGAGGTTCCGGATGCGCTTGAGGCGCAGATTCCGATGATCCGGGAGGTCCTGGCGCTGGCGGGGATTGCGGTGGTCGGTGCGGCGGACCATGAGGCCGACGACGTGATAGGCAGCTACGCAGCGCAGGCGTCCATGCCGGTGGACGTCGTTACCGGCGACCGGGACCTTTTCCAGGTCATCGATGATGCCAGAGGGATTCGGGTGCTCTACACCGCGGGCGGCATGAAGAACCTGAAAGTGATGGACGACGCCGCCGTCGTCGCCAAATACCGGGTGCTTCCCGAGCAGTATGCGGACTACGCGACCCTCCGGGGTGACAGCTCAGACGGATTGCCCGGAGTTCCCGGTATCGGGGAAAAAACCGCCTCGTCCCTCCTGGCTGAGTTCGGGACCCTCGATTCGCTGCTTCAGGCCGCAGAACAGGACGACGGCGGCGTCTCCTCGGCTGTGCGGGCCAAACTGTCCGGCGCCCGGGAATACCTCGAGGCCGCGCCACCCGTCGTGCGGATTGTGCGCGGCCTCGAGCTGCCGTCCTTGGCCGGTGCCCGGCTTCACCCTGTTGGCGAAGACAAGCGGACCCGGCTGACGGAGCTCGCAGGGGAATGGAACCTGGGCAGTTCCGTCAGCCGCCTGCTGCAGGCACTGGACCCGGCAGAATGAGCCGGGCTTAGTACTTGGCGATAAAGCGCCCGATGACGCCGCCGGCACGCAGCTTGTCGATCGCCTCCGGAATCTCGACCTGCGTGATGATGTTCATCGGCGGGTTCAGCTTGCCGGACTTCATCAGCTCATAGAGGGCTTCCAGGTCTTCCTTGGTGCCGGACTTGGATCCCTTGATGCTCAGCTGGTTGATGATGATCGGGTAGGTGTTGATAGTCGCTTCCAGGCGTCCCATGCCAACCTGCACCAGCGTGCCGAACTCCGCCAGGGTCTCGACTGCCTGTGACGTTGTGGTGCCGAAGCCGGCATAGTCAACAATCAGGTCAAGACCCTTGTCCTTGAACTCGGTGATGGACTCGGCAACGCCGGCCAGACCGATTTCATCAGCGAGCTTGCGGGTCTCGGCATTGATTTCAGCACCGTAAACTTCGGCGCCGGAAAGGACGGCCACGCGTGCGCCGATGTAGCCGAGTCCGCCCAGGCCGATGACGCCGACCTTCATGCCGGCCTTGGCGCCGCCAACGGCCATGATCGCGTGGTACGCCGTTAGGCCGGCGTCGGTTGCCATTGCAGCCAGGTCGAACGGGACTTCGTCAGGGAGCTTCACCAGGTTGTCATCGGTGGCAACCAGCTTTGGCGCGAATCCGCCGTCCCACTTGCCGTAGCCGAGGGCATCGCCGTCGCTCATGACGGGGGCGAGGCCTACCCGGTCACCGACCTTCCAGTGCTCCATGCCGGGGCCAACTTCGGTAATGACACCGGCATTTTCGTGGCCCATGGTCCGCGGGAGTTCGAAGAACAGCGGCATCCATCCCGGATCATCCAGTGCGGTGACATCGGAGTGGCAGACGCCTGCTGCCTTCACTTCCAGGACCACCTGACCGGGGCCTGCGTGGGGTTCGGGGACTTCGTTCAGTACGAGCGGCTTGTTGGTCCCGGTGAACTGCCATGCCTTCATGGGGCATCTCCTTCTCAGTAGCTGGGGTGGAGCCCCTGGTCCAGGTGTGCTCCACAATTTCACCCTACGCCCGCTGCGGCACCGAAAAGGCCGTCCGGGATGTGAAGACAAGCACGTCGGAGCCGCTTTCGGGTCACCCGCCGGGCTATCCTGCCGGAAAGGCAACCGCACACGAACGGGGAGTAATGCAGAGACACCGCAGACCCACTCTCAGGGGTTCCCAGCCGCCAGTACTTCCATCCCAGCGGCGGGTGCTGGGCGTGCTGGTCGCGGGCCAGATTCTGGGTGGAATCGGCATGGGGGCAACACTCTCCCTCGGAGCGCTGCTCGCTGCAGCTTTGTCCGGTTCGCCGGCCTGGTCCGGGATGGCGGCGACGATGAGCACCCTGGGTGCCGCGGCGGCGGCCGTTCCCCTGGCCCGGCTGGCCCAGGCGCGCGGGCGCCGGGTTTCGCTCTCCATGGGTGCCCTGATCTCCGCGGCGGGTGCAGTCACGGCGGTGTCCTCAGCGGTCCTCGGAGTCTTCCCGCTGCTGCTGGCAGGCCTGGCCCTGCTCGGCTCAGGCAGCGCCGTCAGCCTGCAGGCACGGTTTGCCGCCGCTGACCTCGCCGCGCCAGGCACGCGGGGACGGGACCTGTCCATCGTCCTGTGGTCCACCACCATCGGAGCCGTGCTTGGGCCGAACCTGTTTGGCCCGGGTGAGGTCCTTGGCTCGTCCCTTGGGCTTCCGCCCCTGACGGGAGCGTTCGTTTTTTCCCTGGCAGCCCAGCTGGGCGCTGCCGCCGTCTACCTGACCGGGCTGCGCCCGGACCCGCTGCTGGCGTTGAAAGCCCTTCAATCCGCGTCCGACGCTGCTGAAGCGATGCCGCGCCGCTCGGGTTTCACGGTCCTGCGGACCAATGCCGGAGCCCGGTACGCCGTTGCGGTGATTGCGCTGAGCCATGCGGTGATGGTGGCCCTGATGTCCATGACGCCGGTGCATTTGAGCAGCCACGGGGCCGCCATCAACGTGGTCGGGTTCACGATCAGCCTGCATATCGCCGGAATGTACGCGCTTTCACCGGTGTTCGGCTGGCTCTCGGACCGGGCGGGACGCATCACGGTGATTCCCCTGGGGCAGCTGCTGCTGCTAAGTGCGCTGATCCTGGCCGGCACGGGATCGGAAACCACCGCAGGCGTGACAGTCAGCCTGATTCTGCTGGGACTGGGCTGGTCTGCCTCGCTGGTCTCCGCGTCGGCCCTGCTCTCGGAGTCCGTAGCGGTTGAGGAACGTCCGGCAGTCCAGGGCGTCTCGGACCTTGGCATGAATGCGGCCGGAGCCCTGGGGGGTGCGCTGGCCGGACCGGTGCTGGCGGCCGCCGGCTACTCCGGCCTGGGCTACGCGGCTGTGGTGCTGGTAGCCGTGGTTCTTGCCTGGAGTGCTGCTGGTGCCCGAAGTGGGACTCGAACCCACACACCTTTCGATACTGCATTTTGAGTGCAGCGCGTCTGCCAATTCCGCCATTCGGGCAGGCCCTGTGACGTTGATCAAGCGGATTGATTCCCCGTGTTGGGCGCGAAACCACTCTACATGCAGATAGGCTGTTTTCGTGAACTACCGGCAGCCACCGGTAGTGCTGTCGTCTTTCCTAGGAGCATCTGTGTCTGAGTCATCCGAGTCCGTACCGTCCAATACTCCCGCGCGGCGCGTCCTCGTAGCGGAGGATGAGACGCTGATCCGCCTGGACATCGTCGAGATCCTCACCGGTGAGGGCTACGACGTCGTTGGCGAGGCAGACAACGGTGAGAAGGCCGTGCAGATGGCCAATGAACTGAAGCCCGATTTGGTGCTGATGGACGTGAAAATGCCGGTCATGGACGGCATCAGTGCCGCCGAGGCGATCGTGAAGGCCCGCATTGCCCCCGTGGTCCTGCTGACCGCGTTCAGCCAGAAGGAACTTGTGGAGCGCGCCCGCGAGGCCGGTGCCATGGCCTACGTGGTGAAGCCGTTCACTCCCGCAGACCTGATTCCCGCCATTGAGATCGCCCTGTCCCGGCATGAGGAGATCAAGGCCCTGGAGAACGAGGTCACCGACCTCAAGGAGCAGTTCGCCACCCGCAAGCTGGTGGAACGCGCCAAGTCGCTGCTGACCACCAAGATGGGCCTTACCGAACCGGAAGCGTTCCGCTGGATCCAGAAGACCTCCATGGACCGCCGCCTGAGCATGCGCGAGGTCGCCGAGACCATCATCAACCAGGTCAACTGAGCCTCAGCCATTCCGGGCCAAAACGAAGCCCTGGTACGGCAAGAAGCCCCCGCCGTTTCCGGCGGGGGCTTCTGCGTGTCCGGGCGGGGTCCTAGATGGACTTGGCCTTGCCCTTGTTGGATTCCTTGACCGGCCAGGGACCGACCTTTTCCTTCTCACGGCGGCGGCCGTCACCTGACTGGCCGGTATCCGCGGCGTCACCGACGCGGTGCACCTTGATCAGGTTGGTGGAACCGGCCTGTCCGGGAGGCGAACCGGCTGCGATGACCACCATGGCGTCCTCGCGCACAATGCCCTTTTCAAGCAGGGTCTGGTCCACCTGCGCGGTCATCTTGTCCGTGTGCTCGACGAACGGCACCAGCATGGGCTGGATGCCCCAGAACAGGGACATGTAGTTCAGTGTGGATTCCACCGGGGTGAACGCGAAGACCGGCTTCTTCGGGCGCAGCCGGGAGAGGCGGCGGGCCGAGTCGCCGGACTGCGTGAAGGTGCAGATGCACGCTGCGTCCAGCTGGTCAGCGATTTCGACGGCGGCACGGGTGATGGCGCCGCCGCGGGTACGCGGCTTGCTCCCCAGCGGAGGAACGCGGTTAAGGCCGTGCTCTTCGGTGGATTCGATGATCCGGGCCATGGTCTTGACCGTATCGATCGGGTACTTGCCCACCGAGGTTTCACCAGACAGCATGACTGCATCAGCGCCGTCGAGCACCGCGTTGGCGCAGTCAGAGGCTTCGGCGCGGGTCGGACGCGGGCTGTCAATCATTGACTCCAGCACCTGGGTGGCCACGATGACCGGCTTGGCCCAGCGGCGGGCCAGCTCAATGGCGTTCTTCTGGACCAGGGGAACATCCTCGAGCGGCAGTTCCACGCCCAGGTCACCGCGTGCCACCATGATGGCATCGAACGCGTCGATGATTTCTTCGATCGCGGCAACGGCCTGCGGCTTCTCGATCTTGGCGATGACCGGGATGCGGCGGCCTTCCTCATCCATGATTTCGTGGACTCGGGCGACGTCGACGGCGTTCCGGACGAAGGAGAGTGCAACCATATCCACGCCGCGGCGGAGCGCCCAGCGGAGGTCTTCCTCGTCCTTGTCGCTCAGGGCGGGAACGTTCACGGCCACGCCTGGCAGGTTGATGCCCTTGTTGTTGGAAACGGGACCGGGCACGGTCACCTCGGTGACAACCTTAGTGTCGTCAACGGCAGTGGCACGCAGGCCCACCTTGCCGTCGTCGATCAGCAGCGTGTCCCCAACATTCACGTCACCGGGCAGACCCTTGTACGTGGTCGAGCAGATGGAGGCGGTGCCGGGCACATCCTCGATGGTGATGGTGAATTCGTCACCGCGGTTCAGGTGGTGCGGGCCGTCCTCGAAGCGTCCCAGCCGGATCTTGGGACCCTGGAGGTCGGCGAAAATGCCCACGGGCTTTCCGAGTTCCTCGGAGGCCCGACGCACGTTCTCGTAGGTGTTGTTATGGACCGAGTGGTCGCCGTGGCTCATATTCATGCGGGCAACATCCACACCGGCACGGAGCACGGCTACGGTGTTCTCGTAACTGGCTATGGCAGGACCAAAAGTGGCAACGATCTTTGCGCGTCTCATATTTCCTAGCCTAGTCTCCTGTGGGTCTTTATGCAGTCAGGGACGGTCCCGGACCACCTGCAGCAAAGGCGCCGGACGATTGTGTCCGGCGCCTTTGCGCTTTTGGATTCTTACAACGGTGCTATGGCCCGGTCACTGGGAGCAACGGGCGCCGGCAGGCGGGTGGAGCCTTCGAGCCACTTATCGACTGCGGCCGCGCAGGCCCTGCCTTCGGCGATGGCCCAGACGATAAGCGACTGTCCCCGGCCTGCGTCACCGGCTGCGAACACGCCGGGCGTGGCGGTCATGTAGTACCCGTCCCGCAAGACGTTCGAACGCTCATCGAATTCGGTGCCGACCTGCTCTGCCAGTCCAGCCGGTTCCGGGCCGATGAAGCCCAGGGAGAGGAAGACCAGGTCGGCGGGGATGATCCGTTCCGTGCCGGCCTTGGGAAGGCGCTTGCCGTCCACGAACTCGGTCTCGGCGACCTTCACACCGGTGAGGCGGCCGTCCTCCCCCACGAATTCAACGGTGGAGGCCAGGTACGTCCGCTCGCCGCCCTCTTCGTGGGCGCTGGCCACCTCGAAGAGCGTCGGGAACATGGGCCACGGCTGGTGGGCCGCACGTTCGGCCGGCGGCTGCTTGCCGATCGCCAGCGTAGTCACGGAAGCGGCCTGCTGACGGTGGGCCGTGCCGATGCAGTCAGCTCCGGTGTCGCCGCCGCCAAGGATCACCACGTGCTTGCCTTCGGCACTGATCTGGTTCTTCACCTTTTCCCCGGCGACCGCACGGTTGGACTGCACCAGGTAGTCCATGGCGAAGTGCACGCCGGAGAGCTCCCGGCCCGGAATGGGCAGGTCGCGGGGCACTGTGGCGCCGGTGGCGATGATGACGGCGTCGTACCGGCGGCGCAGCTGCTCCCAGGAAATATCCTTGCCCACCTCCACGCCGGTGCGGAACCGGGTTCCTTCGGCGCGCATCTGGTCCAGGCGGCGGTCCACCTGCATCTTTTCCATCTTGAAGTCGGGGATGCCGTAGCGCAGCAGACCGCCGATCTTGTCGTCACGCTCGTACACGGCCACGGTGTGGCCGGCCCGGGTAAGCTGCTGGGCCGCGGCGAGACCGGCAGGTCCGGAGCCGACGACGGCGATCGTTTTGTCCGTGAGCCGTTCCGGTGCGTGCGGGTGGACCCAGTTCTCATCAAACGCCTGGTCGATGATGGAGACCTCAACCTGCTTGATCGTCACCGGCGGCTGGTTGATGCCCAGCACACAGGACGCCTCGCAGGGTGCCGGGCAGAGCCGCCCGGTGAACTCGGGGAAGTTGTTCGTGGCGTGCAGCCGTTCGATCGCTTCCTGTCCTTTGTCCCGCCAGGTGAGGTCGTTCCACTCCGGGATCAGGTTGCCCAGCGGGCAGCCCTGGTGGCAGAACGGAATACCGCAGTCCATGCAGCGGCCTGCCTGTTCCTTGAGCACACCCTTTTCCTGGCGCTCATAGACTTCCTTGAAGTCCATGATGCGCACGGAAACGGGCCGGCGGGGCTGGGTTTCGCGCTCCCGTACCTTCAAAAATCCGCGTGGGTCAGCCACCGGTTACCTCCAGAATCTTGGTCCATGCTTCGGCGCCGTCGGGGTCCAGCCCCGCTTCGGCCGCGGAGGCGCGGGCGTCGAGCACAGCTGCGTAATCGCGCGGCAGTACCTTGGTGATGCGGGAAACCGTGGTCTCGAAGTCCTCCAGCAGGCTGGCCGCCAAGGGGGAGCCGGTTTCTTCCGCGTGTTTGATCAGCAGGCCGCGGATAATGTCCGCGTCCTCGGCGTCGGGCTGCAGCAGCAGCAGTTCGCCGTTGTCCAGCGCGTCCTTGTTCACCCGTGCCGGGACCAGGTCCACCACAAACGCGGTGCCGCCGGACATGCCGGCGCCAAAGTTACGGCCGGTGGAGCCCAGGATCAGGGTCTGCCCGCCGGTCATGTACTCGCAGCCATGGTCGCCGATGCCTTCCACGACGGCGGTGGCTCCGGAGTTGCGGACCATAAACCGCTCGCCCACCTGGCCGCGAAGGAACATTTCGCCGCTTGTGGCACCGTAGCCGATCACGTTGCCGGCAATGACGTTGCGCTCTGCCGGGAAGACGTTGTTGCGGTCCGGACGGACAATGATGCGTCCGCCGGAGAGTCCCTTGCCAACGTAATCGTTCGAGTCGCCGTACAGCCGCAGCGTGATTCCCGCGGGCAGGAAGGCGCCCAGGGACTGGCCGGCCTGTCCGGTGAGGGTGATGTCGATCGTGTCCGTGGCCAGGTAGTCGGTGCCGAACGTCTTGGTGACAGTGTGTCCCAGCATGGTGCCCACCGAGCGGTCCGTGTTCACCACGTCCAGGGCGATCCGCACCGGCTGGCGGCTGGACAGCGCGTCGGCGCTCATCTCAATGAGCTTGTTGTCGAAGTGCTGATCCAGTTCGTGGTTCTGCGGCACCAGGCTGCGCAGCGGCGCTCCCGGGTCCACTTCGTGGCCGCGCAGGATCGGCTCCAGGTCCAGTCCGTCGGCCTTCCAGTGGTCGACGGCGGCACGGGTGTCCAGCATTTCGCTGTGCCCGATCGCCTCTTCCAGGCTCCGGAAACCGAGTTCGGCGAGCAGCTCACGCACTTCCTCGGCCAGGAACTCGAAGAAGTTCACCACGAATTCCGGCTTGCCGGTGAAGCGGGAACGCAGTTCAGGGTTTTGCGTAGCGACGCCCACCGGGCAGGTGTCCAGGTGGCAGACACGCATCATGATGCAGCCGGAGACCACCAGCGGCGCAGTGGCGAACCCAAACTCCTCGCCGCCCAGCAGGGCGGCAATCACGACGTCGCGGCCGGTCTTGAGCTGGCCGTCCACCTGCACCACCACGCGGTCGCGGAGGCCGTTGAGCATCAGGGTCTGCTGGGTTTCGGCCAGGCCCAGTTCCCACGGTGCCCCCGCATGCTTCAGTGAGTTCAAAGGCGAAGCGCCGGTTCCGCCGTCGTGCCCGGAGACCAGTACGACGTCGGCCTTGGCCTTGGTCACGCCCGCTGCCACGGTGCCAATGCCGGCTTCGGAGACCAGCTTCACGTGGACCCGGGCGGACGGGTTGGCCCGCTTTAGGTCATAAATGAGCTGGGCGAGGTCCTCGATGGAGTAGATGTCATGGTGCGGCGGCGGCGAAATCAGGCCGACGCCGGGAGTGGAGTGCCGGGTGCTGGCCACCCACGGGTAGACCTTCTGGGCCATCAGCTGGCCGCCTTCGCCGGGCTTGGCACCCTGCGCCATCTTGATCTGCAGGTCATCGGCGTTGGTCAGGTACAGGCTGGTGACCCCGAAACGGCCGGAGGCAACCTGCTTGATGGCCGAGCGGCGCTCGGGATCCAGCAGGCGCTCGACGTCCTCGCCGCCCTCACCGGTGTTGGACTTGGCGCCCAGCCGGTTCATGGCGATCGCGAGCGTCTCGTGGGCCTCCTGGGAGATGGACCCGTAGCTCATGGCGCCGGTGGAGAACCGCTTGACGATTTCCGAGACGGGCTCGACTTCCTCCAGCGGAACCGGCGGACGTTCTCCGGTCTTGAAGTCCAGCAGGCCGCGCAGGGTCATCAGGTTCTTCGCCTGGTCATCCACACCCTGGGTGTACGCCTTGAACACGTCGTAGCGGCGTTCGCGGGTGGAGTGCTGCAGCCGGAACACGGTCTCCGGGTTGAAGAGGTGCGGCGGTCCTTCGCGGCGCCACTGGTACTCGCCGCCGTTTTCCAGGCTGCGGTGCGGTTCCTCGATTTCATCCGCCGGGTATGCATGCGTGTGGCGTGCCGCGGCTTCGGCCGCGATCACGTCCAGGCCGACGCCGCCGAGCTGGGTCTGGGTGCCGTGGAAGAACTCATCCACCAGTTCCTGGCCCAGGCCAATGGCCTCGAAGGTCTGCGCACCGCAGTAGGAGGCCACCGTGGAGATGCCCATCTTGGACATGATCTTCAGGACACCCTTGCCCAGGCCCTTGATCAGGTTGGCTACGGCCTGTTCCCGGGTGACGCCGGTGATGTCACCGTTGCGGACCAGTTCCTCGCAGCTTTCCATCGCCAGGTACGGGTTCACCGCGGAGGCGCCGTAACCGATCAGCACTGCCACGTGGTGGACTTCGCGGACATCGCCGGCCTCCACGATCAGCGAGATCTTGGTGCGGTTGGCGCTCTTGAGCAGGTGGTGGTGCACGGCGGAGAGCAGCAGCAGTGACGGGATGGGTGCCCACTGCGCGTTGGAGTCGCGGTCGGAAAGCACAATGTACTGCACACCGCGGTTGACGGCACCGGAGACCTTTTCACAGATCTCGCTGATGCGTGCCCGCAGTTCCGATTCGCCGCCGTCGGGCCGGTAGAGCCCGCGCACCTTGAGGGCGACCTTGTCTCCCTCCTCATTCTTGAGGTTGGCGATCTTGGCCAGCTCGTCATTGTTGATCACCGGGAACTTCAGGGCGATCTGGTGGGTCTTCACCTGGCCCAGGGCCAGCAGGTTGCCGTTCGGACCAATCGAGCTCTGCAGCGACGTGACCAGCTCTTCGCGGATGGCATCCAGCGGCGGGTTGGTGACCTGGGCGAAGGACTGCACAAAGTAGTCGAAGAGCAGCCGGGGGCGCTTGGAGAGCACGGCAATGGGCGTGTCCGAGCCCATGGCGCCCAGGGGTTCGGCGCCGGTTCGGGCCATCGGACCCAACAGGATGCGCAGCTCCTCCTGGGTGTAGCCGAAGGTGCGCTGGCGCCGGTTGATGGAGGCCTTGGTGTGCAGCACATGCTCACGCTCGGGCAGCTCTTCGAGGGACACCTGGTTTTCCCGGACCCATTCGGCCCACGGGTTGGCGGCGGCGATCTCGGCCTTGATCTCGGAATCCTCCACCAGCCGGCCCTCGGCGGTGTCCACCAGGAACATCTTGCCCGGAGAGACGCGGCCCTTGCGGACCACCTTCGCCGGATCGATGTCCACAACGCCTACCTCGGAGGCGAGGACAACCAGCCCGTCCTCGGTGATCCAGTAGCGGGCTGGGCGCAGGCCGTTGCGGTCCAGCACGGCACCGACCTGGTCGCCGTCGGTGAAGGATACTGCTGCCGGTCCGTCCCACGGTTCCATGAGCATGGAGTGGTACTGGTAGAAGGCACGGCGGGCGGGATCCATGGTCGCGTGGTTTTCCCAGGCTTCCGGAATCATCATCATCACTGCATGGGTGATGGGACGCCCGGACAGCATCAGCAGTTCGGCCACCTCGTCGAAGGACGCGGAGTCGGAGGCGCCGGGGGTACAGATGGGGAACAGCTCCTCGGGGGTCTCCCCCAGCAGCGGGCTCTTGAGCTGTGACTGGCGGGCGCGCATCCAGTTGCGGTTTCCCTTGACCGTGTTGATTTCGCCGTTGTGCGCGATGGTGCGGAACGGCTGGGCCAGCGGCCAGGACGGGAAGGTGTTGGTGGAGAAGCGCGAGTGCACAATGCCGAGTTTGGTCTTGAAGCGCGGATCGGAGAGGTCCGGGAAGAACGGCTCGAGCTGGGCCGTGGTGACCATGCCCTTGTAGACCATGGTCTTGGAAGACAGTGACGGGAAGTAGACGCCGAACTTGTTCTGGGACCGCTTCCGGACCCGGAAGGCGCGGGCATCAAGATCGGTGCAGGCGGCGTCTTCGGGGGCTAGGAAAACCTGGACGAAGTACGGCATGCAGGCCCGGGACATGGCGCCGACCAAATCGGCTTCCACGGGAACTTCGCGCCAGCCGAGTACCTTCAGTCCCTCGGATTCGGCGATGGCCTCGACGCCGGTGCGGGCGGTCTCCTGCTCGCGCTCTTCGGTGGGCAGGAAGGCCGTGCCGACGGCGTAGCCGCCCGGGGCGGGAAGCTCGAAGCCGGTGACTGCACGGAAGAATTCATCAGGCACCTGGGTGAGGATGCCGGCTCCGTCGCCGGTTCCTTCGTCGGCACCCACGGCGCCGCGGTGTTCCAGGTTGCGCAGGGCGGTCAGTGCCGCATCAACGATGTCGTGTCCGGGTTCGCCGCGCAGCGTGGCGATGACGGCCAGGCCGCACGCGTCCTTTTCGTTCTCGGCACGGTACAGGCCGGAGTCTTCCGGGTAGGCCGCGAACCGCTGGAACGGTGACACCACCTGGGCGTCCTGTGGGGACATTGCATCAGTCATAGGGTAAGTCCTTCCCCCTGTTGAGCGTTGGGAGGGGACGACGTTGGCCCCACACCGCCGGCATCTACCGTCCGGTGTGTCAGATGATTTTACGGTCACTCAGGTGAGAAAGCCCTGCATGCGTCGATGGGGCCGGCTCACCATACCTGGAACCGTCCGGTGTCCTTCCGGGGTTGTCCCCGGCACGGTTACCGCTAGCCGCCACCGCGGTGTGGCATCCGGACCGCCGGCGGGTGGTAACCCGCGCTGACCGGTCCTACGTGGCTGGACCCGAGTCTTCGGGCCGCTGAGGCTTGGCTGCCTCATTTTTTGTCTCTGCGACATTAGCACGCGTGTCACGCGTTTGTGATCCAGATTTCACATTCGCAGAATCTGTTTCGCTCTTGTTATCAAGTGGTGAATTATTACTCCCGCGAGTGCTTTCGTCCAGGGTGTGTCCGGTCAGCATCAGGGACGGTTCGGGCTGCCTGCGTGCCCGCACGCTGAGGTAGACGAACATGCCGATGGAGACCAGGAAGATCAGGATGGAAGTCCACACATTCAGGCGCTGGGTGAGACCGAGGATGGTGACCATTTCAGCATCGTCGATGCGCAGCATTTCGATCCAGACTCGTCCTGCCGTGTAGAAAGCGGCGTAGAGCCAGAACAGGCGTCCGCCTCGCAGCCTGAAGCGCCGGTCCAGAACCAGCAACAGCGCCACTCCGGCGAGGTTCCACAGCGATTCGTAGAGGAACGTGGGGTGGAACAGTGTCCCCGGGGCCGCGCCGTCGGGGAAGTTCGTGTTGTTGGGATCGATCTCCAGGCCCCAGGGCAGATCCGTGGGACCGCCAAAGAGCTCCTGGTTGAACCAGTTGCCCCAGCGGCCCACCGCCTGTGCCAGCAGGATTCCCGGCGCGGCGACGTCGGCAAAGGCGGAAAGCTTGATGCCCGCCCGGCGGCAGCCGATCCAGGCACCCACGGCGCCGAGCGCGATGGCACCCCAGATACCCAGGCCGCCGAGCCAGATCTGCGGGATGAGCGCGAGGTTGCCGTTTGGACCGAAGTACGCGTCCGGTGAGGAGATGACGTGGTAGAGCCGTCCGCCGATAATTCCGAACGGTATGGCCCAGATGGCGATGTCCCAGACGGAGTCCGGCGGCAGGCCGCGCCGTTTCCAGCGCACGGAGGTCATCCACAGTGCCAGGATGATTCCGGCCAGGATGCACAGCGCGTACGCGTGGATGGTCAGCGGCCCGAGGGAGAAGCTGCTGAACTCGGCGGGCGGGCTGGGGATTGCAGCCTGGACTGCCAGGGGCATCGGCATGGTCAGCTCTTTCGGGTTCCGGTACTAAGTTCGCGGGTAAGCGCACCGACTGCTGCCGGTCCGCCGTCGCGGAGGGCCGCGACCAGTGCGGTGCCAACAATCACGCCGTCGGCGTAGGCACCGATTTCCCGCACGTGATCAGCTGTGGAGACGCCAAGGCCCACGCAGACGCGTTCGGCACCGGCAGCACGCGCGGCGCTGACAACACCTTCGGCGGCGTCGGACACCTGGTTGCGGGTGCCGGTCACGCCCATGATGGATACGGCGTAGACAAAACCGCGGCTCGCCTCAACCGTGGCCTTCATGCGGGCCGGCGTGGAGGACGGGGCGACCAGGAAGATTCGGTCCAGTCCGTACTTGTCCGAGGCATCCATCCATTCGCCGGCTTCGTCCGGAATGAGGTCGGGTGTGATCAGCCCGGCTCCCCCGGCTTCAGCCAGGCGGCGGGAGAACTCCTCCACACCCATGCGCATAACGGGGTTCCAGTAGGTCATGACCAGCACGGCGGCGTCGGTCTCGGCAGTGATGCCGGCAACGACGTCGAACACCTCGGAAACGCGGAAGCCGCCCTCGAGCGCCTGGCTGGTGGCTGCCTGGATGACGGAGCCGTCCATCACGGGATCGGAGTACGGGATGCCGATTTCAATCAGGTCGGCACCGCCGCGGGCCAGTTCAATGCCGGCGGCGATGGTTTCCTGCACGGACGGGAAGCCGGCGGGCAGGTAGCCGATCAGGGCTGCGCGGCCGTCGGCCCGTGCCCGGTCGATTGCGGCGGCGGACTTGCTGGCGGTCGAGACGCTCACAGCTGTTCTCCTTCTTTGCCGATTTCGGCTTCAGCTGACTTCTCATCCAGCAGGTTGAACCATTCAGCGGCGGTGGCTACGTCCTTGTCGCCGCGGCCCGAGAGGTTGACCAGAACGATCCTCTCTGCGGGATCGCCTCCGGCTTCTGCGGCCAGGCGCTGGCCCACCTTGATGGCGCCGGCCAGGGCGTGGGATGACTCGATGGCGGGAATGATGCCTTCAGTGCGGCAGAGCAGCTTGAAGGCCTCCATTGCCTCGGAATCGGTGATCGGTTCGTAGGAAACCCGGCCGATGTCTGCGAGGTAGGCGTGTTCGGGGCCCACACCGGGGTAGTCCAGGCCGGCAGAGATGGAGTGGGACTCGATGGTCTGTCCGTCTTCGTCCTGCATCAGGTAGGTGCGGGCGCCGTGCAGCACACCGGGGCGTCCCAGGGTGATGGTGGCAGCGTGGCGCGGAGTGTCCACGCCGTCGCCGCCGGCCTCGAAGCCGTAGATGGCGACCGAGGGATCGTCCAGGAAACCGTGGAAAATGCCGATCGCGTTGGATCCTCCGCCCACGCAGGCGCAGACGGCGTCGGGCAGTTTGCCGGTCGCCTCCAGAATCTGCTCGCGCGCTTCATCACCGATGACTTCGTGGAAGTAGCGCACCAGGGCCGGGAAAGGATGGGCTCCGGCTGCGGTGCCGAGCAGGTAGTGGGTGGTGGAGACGTTTGCCACCCAGTCGCGCAGTGCCTCGTTGATGGCGTCTTTGAGGGTCTGGGAACCGTTGGTCACGGGGATGACGGTGGCGCCGAGCAGTTCCATGCGGGCAACGTTCAGGGCCTGCCGCCGGCAGTCCTCCGCCCCCATGTAGACGACGCATTCAAGGCCCAGCAGGGCGGCCGCGGTGGCGCTGGCAACGCCGTGCTGTCCGGCACCGGTTTCGGCGATGATGCGGGTCTTGCCCATGCGCTTGGCCAGAAGTGCCTGGCCCAGGACGTTGTTGATCTTGTGGGATCCGGTGTGGTTCAGGTCCTCGCGCTTGAGGAAGATCCGCACTCCCCCGGCATGTTCGGCGAACCGCTTGGCTTCGGTGAGCAGGGACGGGCGCCCGGAGTAGTTCCGGTTCAGTTCGGCGATCTGGGCGGTGAAGTCGGGATCGGCCTTGGCCTTCTCAAACGTGTCCGTGAGCTCATCCAGTGCCGCAATGAGGGATTCCGGCATCCATCGGCCGCCGTATTCTCCGAAGTAGGGGCCGGCAGCGTGGCGCAGGGACGGCCCGCCTGCCAGGAAGGAGTCCGTCACCTGCCCGTCCACGGTCTGCTCTGGCGTACCTGCCGCGGTGGCGGGGGTGCTGTTCTCCGGGATCCCGGTCATGGAGCTTGTCCTGTCCTGCTCTAGTCCGTGGGCCGCTGAGGGCGGTTTACGGAAGGTTTGTCGAAAGTTTGTCCTCAGCGTCCGCTGGCCTGCAGCCGGTCGGCAATTGCCCCGGCTCCGGTTTCCATGAACTCCGCAATGGTGGCTGCCGGGTCATTGTGCTTTACGAGCGCTTCGCCCACGAGCACCGCGTTGGCACCGTGAGCTGCGTAGTGTGCGACGTCGGCCGCGTCCCGGACGCCGGATTCCGCCACCACGACCGCGCCGGCGGGGATCGATTCGGAAAGTGCGGCGAAGACGGAGCGGTCCACGTCCAGAGTCTTCAGGTTGCGGACGTTCACGCCGATGATCCGTGCTCCGGCTGCGCCGGCCCGCTGGATCTCTTCGGCGGTATGCGCTTCAACCAGGGCGTTCATGCCCAGTTCATGGGTCAGGTCCAGGAATGAACGAAGTTCCCCGTCATCCAGTGCTGCCACGATCAGCAGCACCAGGTCCGCTCCGTGTGCCCGTGCTTCCCAGATCTGGTAGGGATCGACGGTGAAGTCCTTGCGCAGAACCGGAATGCTCACAGCTGCCCGGACGGCGTCGAGGTCCGCGAGTGAACCGTTAAAGCGGCGTGCCTCGGTGAGGACGCTGATGACGGACGCGCCGCCCTGCTCATAGCGCCGGGCCAGGTCCGCCGGGTCGGCGATCTCGGCCAGCGGGCCCTTGGAGGGGCTGGACCGCTTGACCTCGGAGATCACGCGAAGGGTGGCACGGGGGTCATCATTGCCGCCGAGGGCGGCATAGGCATCAAGTGCAGGAGCGGCCTGTGCGGCCCGCTCCTGCACCTTTTCCAGCGGCTGCTCCTGCTGCCGCTGTGCCATGTCCTCGCGGACACCGGCAATGATGTCGTCGAGAACTGACACTTAGTGTCCGCTGTTCTTCAGCTTCGAACCGCCCACGCCGTATCCGGCCTTGCGCATGATGAAGCCTACGATCAGGCCGAGACCAATCACGCCAAGACCGATGTTAAACCAGAGCCAGCTGGCGATGACGAAGCCAATGCTTGAGACCAGGGCACCGGCCATCATGATCAGCACACAGGTCCAGGCGGCGGGAGTGTTGCCGTGGCCGATGGTCTCGTCATGGATGCTGGCGTGTGCCTCGGCGTCGTTCTCGGGCTTGGTGTCCTGCTGGTCAAGGGCGTTTGTGCTCATGGTAAATCTCCTCGTAAACGGGTCTGGCATCCATTCTGCCATTAGCTGGCAGAAACTCTCGTACTTGTTGCGCCGCGTGCTGCGCGGCCCAGGCTCCGCTCAGCGGAAGTTGGTGGGATCTTCGCCCTTGGTCAGGCGGTCCCAGCTGTCAATCTCATCGATCGGCGGCTGCGTGGACTTCTCCTTGACGGCTGCGCCCGTGGCGGGCTGCGCGGCGTAGCGGCGGGAGACTGCCCAGCTGCGGGACGCGGCGGCCAGCCAGAGCGCAGCAGCAGCAATCAGCACCCCCAGGACGGCGGCCAGGTACGGCACGGCCGTGAGGGTGATGTCCGCTCCCGCGCTGTTGCTCACGCCGATGGCCTTGCCGACGGCACCCGCTGCGCCCTGGGCCGGATCAGCGATGACGGACACGCTGGCCGTGGCGATTCCGATACCGGCCACCAGCAGTACCACTGCGACGATCCAGCGGGCCACTTTTCCGGCGATGGAGGCGGCCAGGGCTGCGGCCAGGGCGACGACGGCGAACGCGGTCACCGCGGTGGCTGCGTCGCTGCCGGCTACGGCAATGTCAGGGGTATCCACGGCGGCCTGCGGGAGGACGACGTCAAGCCAGGTCTGGGTGGTGGTGCCGAACGCTGCGGCGCCCAGCAGGACAGTTCCCAGAACCACCGTTGACTTGCGCCGCCAGCGCGGGGCGGCGGCCGGTTTGGTGCTCACTTCAGTTGTCCTGTCTGTTGAAAATCTGCCTGGCGACTGCCGGGGTCACCGGCTCCAGTCCCCCGGCGATCAGTGCGGCCCGCAGCGGTGCTGCGGCCTTGTTCACCGTCTCCTGCGCTTCGGCTTCAAGGTCCGAGTCGGAGACGATTCCGCCGCCGGCCTGCACGTAGGCCTTGCCGTCCCGCAGGAGGGCAGAGCGGATGGCGATTGCCATATCCATGTCTCCGGCGAAGTCCAGGTAGCCGACGACGCCGCCGTAGATGCCGCGCCGGTGCGGTTCGAGTTCATCCAGCAGGCTCAGCGCCCGCGGCTTCGGAGCCCCGGACAGCGTGCCTGCCGGGAAGGTGGCGGAAAGGACGTCGTATGCGGAGTGCTGCGGCGAGAGCTCGCCCACCACAGTGGAGACCAGGTGCATGATGTGGCTGAAGCGCTCCACCTCCATGAACTGGGTAACGTCCACGCTGCCCGGACGGCAGACCTTGGAGAGGTCATTGCGGGCCAGGTCCACGAGCATCAGGTGCTCGGCGCGTTCCTTCTCATCGGCGAGCAGTTCCTCGGCCAGGGCACGGTCCAGCTCCTGGGTCTTTCCGCGCGGCCGGGAACCGGCGATCGGGTGCGTGATGACTTCGCTGCCGGTCACGGTAACCAGTGCTTCGGGCGAGGAGCCGACGACGGCGAACGGGTTGCCGCGGGCGTCCTCGAAGTTGAACAAGTACATGTACGGGCTGGGATTGGTGTTGCGCAGCACGCGGTACACGTCCAGTGCCTCGGCCCGGCAGTCCAGTTCGAACCGGCGCGAGATCACAACCTGGAACACGTCCCCGTCAACAATGGCTTCCTTGCCGCGCTCAATGGCGCGCAGGTAGTCAGGCTTGGGCCAGGATTCCTTGACGCCGGCGGTAAGGGAGGTGAGATCCACCGAACCGCCGTCGAGCACTGTGACGGCCTGTGGAGACTGCGCGGCAAGGCGGTCCAGCATGCTGTGCAGCCGAGCGACGGCGTCGAGCCAGGCATCATCCACCCGCTCGTCGGAGCCGTCGAAGTTGATGGCGTTGGCCACCAGCAGCACGGTGCCGTCCGAGTTGTCATGAATCGCCATGTCCGACACGAGGTTCATGGCGATTTCCGGCAGATCCAGGTCATCCACCGGCGGGGACGGCAGTTTCTCCCAGTGCCGCACCGATTCCCAGCCCACAAAACCGACGAGGCCGGAGGTGAACGGCGGCAGTCCCTCAAAACGGTCGGTGGCCAGCAGCTGCAGGGTGGCGGCCATCGCTTCCACGGGGTTGCCGTCCACCGGCACGCCGGCCGGGGGCTCGCCCAGCCAGCAGGCACCGCCGTCGCGGGTGGTCAGCGTGGCGCGGGAACGGGCACCAATAAAGGAGTAGCGGGACCAGACGCCGCCGGAGGCAGCGGACTCCATGAGGAACGTGCCGGGTTCGCCGCCGGTGAGCTTGCGGTAGATGCCGATTGGCGTATGTGCGTCTGCGAGCACCTTCAGCCGGACCGGAACAACCCGCCGGTCGGCAGCGAGTTCGCGGAACTCCTCCAGCGAGGGGGAAATAACACCTAGATCCTGCATTTATCGACGCTTTCGGTTTGGGGTGGAGTGTTTAGGAAGAGACCTGAAGGCCGCGGCCCTCAAAGCAGGTCCTGGTGCCGGTATGGCAGGCCGCGCCCACCTGGTCCACCTGCACAAGCAGCGCGTCGCCGTCGCAGTCCACTGCCACGGACTTCACGTACTGCACATGGCCGGAGGTATCGCCCTTGCGCCAGTACTCCTGCCGGGAGCGGGACCAGAAGGTCACCCGGCCGCTGGTCAGCGTGCGGTGAAGCGCTTCGTCGTCCATCCAGCCGAGCATCAGCACCTCGCCGGTGTCATGCTGCTGGATTACCGCTGCAACCAGGCCGGCGTCGTCGCGCTTAAGCATTGCAGCCACGGCAGGGTCCAGTTCGGAGTCCGGGCGGGGGGTCTGGGGGGTGGTGTCTGTTGCCATCGCTACGATTCTAGTGGCTTTGGCCGCACCGGAGCCGAATGGCCGCGTTCAGCGGGCAATGCAGGGTGTTCCATGCTAGTTTCAGCAGTGATGCAATTCGTAGAACCCTCACGTGAAGTCCTGGCCGAAACACTGCTCGCGGCCGGTCCCCACGCGCCCACGCTCTGCGAGGGGTGGGAGACCAGGCATCTTGCTGCGCACCTTTACCTGCGCGAACACCGGCCAGCCTCGGCACTCGGCTTTTTCGTTAAGCCGTTCGCCGCCAAGACGGCAAAAGCCATGGACCACCTTGCCGTTAAGGCCTCCACCTCCGAAGGCTACGCCAAGCTGGTGAAGTCCTTTCGGTCGGGACCCCCGCTGCTCTCCCCAATGCAGATCAAGTCCGTGGACAACAGCGCCAACCTCGTGGAGTACTTCGTTCACACCGAGGACATCCGCCGCGCCGGCGACCGCTGGGCTCCGCGTGCCCTGGATTCTGAATACTCCGAAGCGCTCTGGTCTGAACTGCTCAAGCGCGCTGCGCTGCTGTACCGCGGGGTCGACGTCGGCATTGTCCTGGTGCGCCCGGACGGACCGCGTCACGTAGCCAAACGGGCTGCCGTCTCCGTGGCGATCGTCGGGGAACCGTGCGAGCTGCTGCTGCATGCCCACGGCCGCACCCAGCAGGCCCTGGTGATGTTCGAGGGCCAGCCCGACGCCGTCGCGCTTCTTGAAAGCGCCGAGATCGGTCTTTAAAACCCTTTGTGGACTTCTCTTCGGTGAACAGGAAAACACTCAAGGACAGCGGTTTCGCCGGATTTAGGCCGCTGGCGGATCTGGACATCAACCGTATCCCGCAGCGTCAGGGGCTGTTCGCGATAGTTCGCCCGCCCGAGTTTGAACCCCGGTATCTCGCGAAGAGCACCGCGGGCGTCTTCAAGAAGAAGAATCCCTCGCTGACCGAAGCGGAGCTTGGCGCCGAGTGGGTCGCAGACGCGGACATCCTGTTTCTTGGCAAGGCCGGACCCGGCAGCAAAGGCAACCGCGGGCTGCGGCGCCAGATCCAGGAATTCGTGGACTTCGGCAACGGAAAGCCGCCGGGGCACTGGGACGGCCGCCTGGTCTGGCAGCTCGCTGACGCGGGTTCGCTCTTGGTGGCGTGGAAGGAACTGCCGGTGGAGGAACTGAACGCCGCGCTGGCGGACTACCAGGCCCGGTTCAGAGAGAGCTACGGGCGGCTGCCGTTCGCGAACCTCGTCCCCGCCCGCGCCTAAGCGGGACACGGGGACGGCAGCATTACCGGACGGGATAACCCGCGTCGGCAATAGCTTTCTTGACGTCCGCGATCGCGTTGTCCGGGCCGAAGTGGAAGATCGAAGCCGCCAGGACGGCATCCGCACCGGCCGCGATGGCCGGCGGGAAGTGCTCAGGAACGCCGGCGCCGCCGGACGCAATCAGGGGCACGGTTACGGCAGCGCGGACGGCCCGAATCATTTCCAGGTCGAATCCATCCCGGGTACCGTCGGCGTCGATGGAGTTCAGCAGGATCTCCCCCACGCCCCGGTCAGCGGCTTCCCTGGCCCAGGCAACTGCATCGATCCCTGTACCCTTGCGGCCTCCGTGGGTGGTGATTTCGAAGCCCGACGGCGTTGAACCGTCGTGCGTCCGCCGTGCATCCACGGAGAGCACCAGCACCTGCGAGCCGAAGTGCCGGGTGATTTCGTCGATCACGTCCGGCCGGGCGACGGCGGCGGAGTTGATGGAGGCCTTGTCCGCGCCGTAGCGCAGCAGCCGGTCAACGTCCTCAACGGTGCGCACGCCCCCGCCGACCGTGAGCGGAATGAAGACTTCCTCGGCTGTGCGGGAGACGACGTCGAACACGGTTTCCCGTGCCCCGGAAGACGCGGTGACGTCCAGGAACGTTAGCTCGTCCGCTCCGGCGCGGTCGTAGCGGTGTGCCAGCTCAACCGGATCACCGGCGTCGCGCAGGCCTTCGAAGTTGATGCCCTTGACGACGCGTCCGGCGTCGACGTCGAGGCAGGGAATGACGCGGATCGCAACACTCATGGCGCGCTCCCCTAGATCCGGCAGGCGTGGATGGTGCTGACCAGGATGGCGCGGGCACCCAGGTCATACAGCTCGTCCATGATGCGGTTGGTGTCCGACTTCTTGATCATGGAGCGCACAGCTACCCAGTCGGAGTCCCGCAGCGGGGAAACCGTGGGGGACTCAAGTCCCGGGGTCAGGGCTGCTGCTTCCTCGACCAGTTCCTTGCGGACGTCGTAATCCATCATCACGTATAGGCGGGCCACCAGGACACCCTTGAGGCGGCGCTTGAGGACGTCGAGTCCGGCAGGGCTGGTACCCTTGCGGCCAATCAGCACGGCCTCGGACTTGAGGATCGGTTCACCGAAGATTTCCATGCCTGCTGCCCGGAGGGTGGTTCCGGTTTCAACGACGTCTGCGATTGCGTCGGCGACGCCCAGGCGCACGGAGGATTCGACGGCGCCGTCGAGGCGGACCACTGAGGCGTCGACACCGCGTTCGGCGAGGTAGGCGCGCAGCAGTCCGTCGTAGCTGGTGGCTACGCGCTTGCCATTGAGCTCGTCGAGGGACGCGAACTCCCCTACCGGCCCGGCGAAGCGGAACGTTGAGGCGCCGAAGCCGAGGCTCATCAGTTCCTCAGCCTCCACCTGCGCATCCAGGAAGAGGTCGCGGCCGGTGAGTCCGACGTCGAGCGTTCCGGAGCCGACGTAGACGGCAATGTCACGGGGACGGAGGAAGAAGAATTCAATGTCGTTGTCGGGATCGACCATCACCAGTTCGCGGCTGTCGCGGCGCTGGCGGTATCCAGCCTCGGAGAGCATGGCGGAGGCGGATTCGGAAAGGGCGCCTTTGTTGGGCACTGCTACACGGAGCATTTGATTTGGATCTTTCGCTGGAAGTCAGATGGGAACTGGGCCTGCCGGCGGGCCACACACTGTTTGAGAAGTCCTCAAAGGAAGCGCGTGGCTAGAGATGCTTGTAGATGTCCTGCAGGGTGAGGCCTTTGGCCAGCATAAGGACCTGCAGGTGGTAGAGCAGCTGGGAAATCTCCTCTGCTGCGGCTTCATCAGACTCGTACTCGGCAGCCATCCAGACTTCTGCGGCCTCTTCGACTACCTTCTTGCCAATGCCGTGGACGCCGGACTCGAGTTCGGCGACGGTGCGTGAACCGGCTGGCCGGTTCTCCGCCTTCTCACTGAGTTCGGCAAATAGCTCTTCGAAGGTTTTCACAGATCAAGGGTACGCGCTGGGTCACAATCTGCCCCATTCCGCCTCGGCTGTGTGACGAAGGACGCTTCCGGCGGCGGGTGTGGAGGACGGGGGCACACGGTTCATCGGGCCGAGATTGAATTCGTACCTGAGGTTTCGACTATGGGATCCCCCGAAGTATAGGTGACGCTGTTGTTCTCCCCTTCGACGTCGATGTCACGGGTCTCCTCGACGCCGACAGTATTCTCGGTCCCGTCAACATCAATTTCGGGCACATTCGTGAGGTTGGCCTCGTTGTTGTTGCCGTCGATATCGAGGCTTTCCGCGTCCTCGCCGCTGACTGAGTTGTCATTGCCGCGGATATCGATGTCTTCACACTGACCGGTGGTTTTCACCTCGATGCCACTGGTCTGCACGTCGACATCCCCGCCGCCATTGCACGCAATGGTGATGCTGGTGTTCGGTTCAGTAATTCGGTGTTCCTCATCGCGGCTGAGGGTGACCGTCTCGTCGGAGTTTCCCGACGCCGCTGATGTGCCTGAGTCTGTCGGAGACGCGCTCACGCTCTCCGGCGTTCCATTGCTGGTTGAAGGAACACCGGTCTCGAGCGGTTCCGGCGTCGTATTGGTGCATCCGGTGATGAGTGCCAGGCCCGCAACTGCGGTGAGCACGGGCGCGGTGACACGGAAATTGCGGTACATGCGGGTTCTCCTCAGCTAGACGGGGCTGGGTGTTGTGCGGCCTGCCCCAAGGGAAGCTGCGCTCTTCGGCGGTTCCGCTTCCGGGGCCTTTCCGCTTGCCTGTCCAGTCTCCAACACGTTGGCCGGAACGGCCATGTTGAGGCTCGCCATTCACCACAGACTTGGCTGAATCGGACTGGCTTGGACGGAATGGCGCGGTGCGGGTGTTTGGGCACCGAGGTTCCCATCTCCAGGTGCCGGTGTTGCGGAAGTGACCACGTAGACCACAGGAACAACAGGGAGTGGGAACCTTGGCCTGTTAACCTCGCGCCCGCCGTTGCCCCGGTTTCCGGGCGCAGCCGTTCCCAATCCAAATCGGCCGGCTAGTGTTGGCGAATGGAAATCCTGCCGTATTCCCCCGAACACCGCGGACCATTGCTGGCTCTTTCGCTGCGGGCCTGGGAACCGGTGTTCCCGTTGCTTAAGTCGGCTGTCCCTGCCTTCGTCTACGAGTCGTTCTACCCCGATGGCTGGCGCAGCCGGCAGTCCAACGACCTCGGAGCAATCCTCGACGGTGAGCCGGAGAATATCGACATTGCCCTGGCCGACAAGTCACCCGTTGGATGGGTCTGCACGCGGCTTCATCCGGAGGACAGCATGGGTGAGGTCTATGTTCTTGCTGTCGACCCCCAGCACCAAGGAAAAGGAATCGGCCGTGCACTCGTGCAGCACTCGATCGGACGGGCGCGAGTACAGGGTATGCGAATGGTGATGGTTGAAACGGGCGACGATCCCGGACATTCACCGGCCCGTCAGTTCTATGAAGGGTCGGGGTTCCATCGGTGGCCAGTTGCCCGCTACTTCAAGGAGATAAGCGGCGGAACACAGTAGACACGGGGAAGCTATGGCCGCGATTCCCCGCCATGGCACGCCACGGCGGGGAACCGGAAAACCGATCCGTGAGCGAGCGTTATCGTTGCAGCGTGACGGACACATGCATCGCCTGGCAGCCTCCTATCTCGTCCTGAGGAAGGACAGGAAGGTCTCAGGTCCTGGCGAGTGGCTGAAGATGGTGTTCTTCGCCAAAGGCCGTCCGGCGGGCTATCTGCTGGTCGTCTCGGCGCTCGTCATGTACTTCTCTCTCCACCTGCTTATCTCCGGGCCCTCCGCATACGCACTCCCCTGGTTCATGTTTTTTCTCTCGCTGCCGGGCAACCTCATCATCGGCGGCATGGAAGAAGCCGGGTGGATGACAGCGCTGCAGCCGCAGCTCTACCGCCGGTGGGGCTTTTTCGTTTCCTCCGTGGTGGTCGGAATCATCTGGCTGCTCTGGCATGTCCCCCTGTTCTTCATCCCCGGCACCAACCATGAATCCGGCGTCATCGACTTCTGGATGTTCGCTGTGCAGGTCATGGCATTCCGCTTCCTCTACGGCGCGATTCTCGCTCTGTCTCCCCGTAACGCGGTGTTCCTGTGCATCCTCTTCCACACCATGTTCAACGCTGCCAGCTTTACTCTGGGTGTCCCGCCCACAACGTGGGCGGGCACCCTCGCGGCGAACGGTATCCTGACCGTTCAGCGCCCGGTCGGCACGCTATGCCGGCTGTCCTGGCGGTACACGTAGCTGCCGGAGACTTGAAAGCCGGCTCTGGCGTACAGCGCCTGCGCTTCGAGGTTCGCCGCAGTCACCTGCAGCCAAAAGCCCGTGGCGTTCGCCTCCTTGCCTGCCCGCAGCAATTCCTCCAGGACCGCTGCCGCGAAGCCCTGGCGACGCGTTTCGGGGAGTGTAGACATGCAGTAGATGCCGCCCATCCTGCCGTCTTCCGGCAACGCGAGACGTCCGACGGCGGCGGGGCGGCCGTCATTGTTACGCACCAGGGCGTACACGGACGGACAACCTAAGAGGATTTGCAGGGCTATGGCCTGTTCCTCGTCACCGCCGCGGCCGTCCACCTGCCACCAGACCTGCATCCAGTCATCCGAGGGCACCGACGACAGTTCCACCGCCAGCGCGCCAGGGAACAATGCAGGATCAGGGAGCTCCTTGCCACTCCAAGTCAGGACTCGGGTTGAGGACTGTCGTGGCAATCCCTCCGCGTCCAGAAGGTTGTGCAGGGCCGCGGCGTCATCGGCGTCTTCGGAGATTTGGAATATCACCGGCAGCCCGCGGCGGCCGTACCAGGACCGTGCCTCGCTAAGCAGACCGGAAAGTTCTTCACCGGAGTGTTCGTTGCTGTCCCTCGGCCAGACAGAGTTGGCCCGCTGGGTGACGCCTCCTGCGGCGCGGTGAATCCAGCCGCCGGACTCGTGCCGGTCCGGTGCCGGCCACGCGGCGTCCATGGCGGACTCCAGCGACAGGGGCAAGGGCTGCAAAGACGTGGCGGACCTACGGAGAGGCATGCCCTGCGTCCTTCGAATCCATCACGTGGTCCAGGACCAGGGAGGTTACGGCCGCGATGACCGCCATCACCAGCCGCGGCCGGGCCGCTCCGCGACGGAGCAACCACGTTTCCATCCGCTCATCCACTACAAGGGTCAGCGCAAGAATCCCGCTCGAGACAACGCCCACCGCGCCAGCCAGTGCCGTCAATGCGATCGTTGTTGTCCGTTGTGAACCCGCATTAGTACGCACATAGGAAGGAACAGGTGCGGGGCTGTCTGCTCCGCCGTCGGAGTTGGCAGTTGCCGGGGTGACAAGATCCACTCTCCCGGCGGCAGCCAGCTCCTGCCCTTGCTGAGCGCCTCTTCGCAGGGCCGCGGCAACTATGATGCCAATTGCGGCGCCGGGGGCGAGAACGTACGCGCGGCGCACCCGCGGGGACCAGTCGGCCGGGCTTTTTAGGGTAAGCGCCCCGGATAAAGCGGCCAGCGTGAGCGAGAGCGGAAGATTCTTCATGGCCTCCACGGTAGTTCAGACCACTATTCCGCCAAACAGTGCGACAAATCCGAAGACACCGCACAGCCACTTGTTCCTGGCCGCACCCTGCCTGAGTGTCAGCGCTCCGCGCCGCGCGGGCCCGGCGGGGAAACAGCAAGCCCGTGAAGCAGGAAATCGACGGTCTCCTCGCCGAAGTTGCCCAGCTCGGCCTGCAGATCGCGCTGCAGTTCGGTGGTCCATACGTCCAGGAGCGATTCGACGAGTGACACAGCAGTATGCAGCGGCATCCGGCGAAAAACTCCGGCATCCATTCCGGCGGACAGGATCCCCCTCAGCAACGCAGAGTCTTCCTCGGTTCCCGTTAGATAGAGCGGCGTTCCGTCCTCGGTTCGGTGCGATACAACGATCTCAAATCCCGCGGTGATCTCCGCGCGGTGCGAATCAACATAGTCAAGGTAGGCGCGAGCGTAAGCGCGGAGCTGCCCGGCGGGGTCCTGCTCCGCCTGCACCGCGGGGACTATCGCTTCGTACTGGCTGCCGAATACTTCCTCGACGACGCCGAGGAGCAGCGCTTCCTTCGACGCGAAGTAGTAGACGATCGCGCTTTTCCCGACACCGGCACGCACCGCGATTTCGGACAGCGATGCCCGGTGATAGCCAATCTCATTCACGGTCATGATAGCGGCACGGATGATCTGTACGCGGCGGGCGGTTCCGGTGAAGGTGCGCGAAGGGTGCTCAGGGGGTGTCACTTGGCCATTATCGTCGATGGCAGTCGGGACTCTTGCTTGATGAAGTCGCTGAGCACACCCGGTGCGGCATCCGAAGCAAGCCCCACGGCATGGTCTGCCGGCACGTCTGGGATTTCATACGCGGACCAGCCGGCGGCGGTCATCGCAGACACGGTAGCCAGGCCCAGCCTGCGCTGCAGCAATGACTGCCGAACCGCTATTGTGCTCACCGCGTCACGCCGCAGCGCTGACGTAGTGCGGCTCAAGAGCCCGGAGCGCATTACCAGGTACTCGCCCGCGACGGTATGGCCGAGTGCACGGTAGGCGACGACGGCGGCCAGCAGCGCGGGCGGCCACGCCGCCGCAGCCGCCCAGGGCATCCATCCCGGTATCACTCCCGTGAGGGCGGGAAGGAGCAGAGCTGCGGGGGCTGCGGCAGAGGCGGCGGTCGCCCACCAGAGACGGCGCCTTAGAGCGGTTCGCGGGTGTTTCGTCAGCGGAGCATCAAAAGGGTTCTGCCGCTCGAAGATCTTTCCCGCCACGCGGCGTGACTCCGTGAGGGGCCCCCGGGGAAGGATTGCGGTCGGCTCCTGTGGGTCCCACACGTTCAGTCCTGTGGTGATCACATTGGTGTCGGCCATGCGCATCCATCTCCACAGGACCGGCTCGCTGATGGACAGCCCGCGCATCCGATGCTCATCTCGTAGGACCTCGCGCGTACTCAGCAAACCCCGACGGGTCCGCAGATGGGAACGGTCCCCCGTTCTGACGCGGGCGAGCTCGAATCTCCCGTAACTGAGGAGAAAGTTCACTCCGAGTCCGAGCGCTCCAAGAAGACCGGTTCCGGCTAGCAGCAGAAAGGTGATTCCGGCCCAGCCGACCGAATCCCAGTCCGCCAGGCCGGCAACTGTGCCGACGACGTCTATACCGAGGCTTGAAAGCAACCAGAAACCTCCCCACAGCAGCCCCGCGGCCATGACGTAGGACCAGATGCTGAACATGTTGTAGACAGCCCACCCGGGCTTGAAGGTGGCTAGCACCTCCGCGGCACTTTCCCCGCTCTGCTCCTCCCCCCGGTTCTCCGCAATGTCCTGGGCGCCAGCGGTGGTGGTCGCGGCAGCTGAGGCCACGCTGGTGTTGAGAAGTTCATCCTGCAGGGCAGCGGCATCTGCGGCTGACAGTGCGTCCAGGACAAGCGCTGCTTCACCCGCGCCGGCCTGCTGCCCGGCGCCGACCGTGACGATGCGGAGGCCGGCGATCCGGTGGCGGAGCTTGGTGGCAATGTCTACGCTGCGCACCCGGTCACGGTGAAGGGTGCGGCGCCGCCGTACGAATACCCCGCTGCGCTGCTCGATGTCGGTGGCCGTGACACGGTAGGTAGTGAAGGCCCATCTCAGGATGTCGCCGGCAGCGCCGGTGAGGCCCGCAACTGCCACGAATGCCAGCGGCCAGAGTGCGTTGAGCGATGGATCAGCGTCGAAAACCCAGATCGCAGCCGCCCCGGGAAGCAGCGAGAGCACGCTCACGAGGACATCAACCCACACCACGCGGCTGCTCAGGCGCTGCCACTGCTCTGTGGCCGCCTCTCTCTGCCTCATGTCGCGTCGCCTTCGGAGAGCTCGGCTATGACGGCCAGGCGTGCGGCGGCGTCTTCGGCAACGCGGCGGTCCAGACCGCGGATGTTGACGGCCCCGTAAGAGGATGCTGTTGTCACGCGGAGCGTGGCGAGGCCAAAGGCCTGCTCAAGAGGGCCGCGCACAGCGTCGACCGTCTGGATCCGCGACGTCGGCGCCACGCGCCATTCCGTGACCAGCCAGCCGCTGGATGCGTAGGTGGCCCGGTCCGTAACCTCCCAGCGGTGCACGCGGTAGCGCCACCATGGTTCTACACCCACGCGCGCCGCCAGGATCAGAGCTGTGGCGGCGATCGGTGCTGCAAGCCAAATCCTCGCGGCGTCCCAGAAAACCGCCGCTGCGATCAACGCCGCAAGCGGGATCCCGCAGAAGAGCAGGTTCCGCGCCAGCCACCACACTGGTGCGCGGGGATCAACTCGAAGGGCCGGCGGACGAATCTTTACATCGCGTTTCTCAACCTCCGGAATAGTCATCATGCCGAGAGTCTAGACCGATCGGTCGAATCGTCAACCGGTCGGTCGAAATTCATTCGAACGTTTTCCAGTCCCACGAACATTGCGGACGCGGACTGTCCTTAATGGGTGCCACGATGAGGGCCATGCGCATTCTCATCACGGGAGCCAGTGGACAGGTCGGGCGTCTCCTCGCCACTCAGCTCCTCGAAGCCGGCCACACTGTCCGCGCACTCTCGCGCAACCCTGCCGGAGCCGACTTACCGAGTGGAATTGAGTTGGTCGCCGGCGACCTCACCAACACCCTCACCCTCGAAACAGCGTTCGAAGGCATTGACGCCGTACACCTAATCACTTTCGGCGGGGACGACGGCGAAGATCTCACCAACGGGGCGGAGATCGTTAATCTCGCAGAGCGCGCCGGCATCAGCCGGGCAACTGTCCTTGGCGGCTGGTCCTCCACCTCTGTCGACGACGCGCTGAAAGCCAGTTCCATCAGCTGGACGGTCCTGCAACCAGCTGAGTTTATGAGCAACGCACTCGAGCTCGCTCCCGAAATACGTGCTTCACGCACAGTCTCCCTGCTCGCGCGCTATCCCAGCGCCGTCGTACACGAAGCGGACATCGCCGGCGTCGCAGCCACCGCGCTCAGCACGGAGGGGCGCGCAGAGAAGACCTACCGCCTGACCGGCCCCGAGGCGCTCACGCCGGCAGAGCGAACAGGCCTCCTCGCTGAAGCCATGGGTGAGCCGATCAAGTTCGTGCAGCTGAGTGAGGACGCAGAGCGCGAACGGCTTCGCAGCTACGGGTACGACGAGGACTACGTCGAGTTCGGCATCCAGTTGGCCACCAACCCTCCCGAAGAGGCCGGAGCGGTCCTGAATACCGTCGAGGAAATCACCGGACGCCCGGCGCGAACCTTCACGCAGTGGGCACACGGGCACGTCGATCAGTTCCGTGCCATGCCCTGATCGGCCAGCTGCGCCTGTTACAGGCAGCGGCGGCCAGGCTGCATCAGTCGTCCCCGATGTCCGTAAACAGGGCCATGAACGTTGTCCCGGTAGCCTTCAGCTGATCCATAAAGTCGGCGGCCTCGGCAGTCGCCACCGCCGCGGAAGCGTCGTCATAGCTGTCGAAGTACAAGTCGACGCTCCGGTATGCCGGGGTGGGCGAGCCGTTCTCCTTGGGCCATACCTTTCCCGCTTCGAACCGCCTCAGGCGCGGAAGCTGCCGCGCACTGCCCTCAAAACCCCTGTAGGCCGTTTCAAATGCTTCAGGGTCTGCCGGATTGTCGATGATGAAGGTGATCTTGGTGGACATTGTCTTCTCCCCATACGTAGGTCTGCGGTGCCAGACAGGTGGGGAGCCATTCTCTGGGATGAACGGGGCGTACGCCACCGCGTTCCGGCAGTCGGGTGTGATGATGGGAGCAGATGCCATCCTGTCCTGAAGGGGCGCACCACATGGCGGAAACAGCACCGGACTCTGAGAATAAGCGCAGCCGCCTGCTCGTCGTCGCGATCCTGGCCTCATTCGTTGCGTTCCTGGACGGCAGCATTGTCACGGTGGCCCTGCCGGCCATCGGCACTGAGCTGGGCGGCGGCCTGGTCACGCAGCAGTGGACCGTCAACGCCTATCTGCTCACACTTGGGGCGCTGATCCTGCTTGCCGGGTCCCTCTCGGATTCCTTCGGCCGGCTCCGGTTGCTGGCCTGGGGCCTGGCCGGTTTCGGCGCAGCCTCCATGCTGTGCGCACTCGCCTGGACGCCCGAGGTACTGGTCTTCGCCCGCGCCCTGCAGGGACTGGCGGCCGCGCTGCTGGTACCGAGCAGCCTTGCGCTGATCACTGCAGGGTATTCCGGACCGGCACGTGCCCGGGCCATCGGCACGTGGACCGCCTGGACCGGAACCGCGGCAATCGTAGGTCCGCTGCTGGGCGGAGTGCTGGTGGACTGGGCGAGCTGGCGGCTGATTTTCGCCGTGAACGTCCTGCCGGTGGCGCTGACTCTGGTCCTGATGCTGGGCCTGAAGGATAGCCCGCGCCGGCGTACGGCGCTGGACATTTCCGGCGCGCTGCTGGCCGTCACCGGGCTGGGCGGGTCGGTGTATGCGCTGATCGAACAGGAACGTCTGGGCTGGGGCGATCCTGCAGTCTTCATACCCCTAGTGGCAGGTCTGGCGGCACTCGCACTGTTCGTTCTCCGCGAGTCACGGGCCAGGGCACCGATGATGCCTCTATACCTGTTCCGTGTCCGCAACTTCCGCTACGGCAACCTGGTGACAGCCGCAGCTTACGGTGCGCTCTCCCTCGGCACGTTTGCGCTAACCGTTTTCGTCCAGGAAGCGGCAGGCTTCACTGCCATCCAAGCGGGCCTTATTTCCCTCCCGCTTCCGGTGGCCATGCTCTTACTGTCGACATATTTCGGAAACCTGGCCGGGAAGTATGGTCCACGGATCTTCATGACCTGCGGCCCAGCGGTTATGGGACTTGGTTTCCTGCTGATGCTCACGGTCAGCCCACCACTGAACCTGCTGACCCCGCTGCTCCCGGGCCTGCTGCTCTTCAGCCTTGGGCTCGCGGTTATGGTAGCTCCGCTGACCGCCGCCGTGCTCGGTGCACTGAACGAGACCGACGCCGGAATCGGGTCAGCGGTGAACAACGCAGTCAGCCGGGTGGCCGGCCTCATCACGGTTGCCCTCATCGGCACCATCTCTGCCGGGGCATTGGACTACGCAGGTTTCCAGCGGACGGCACTGGCGACGGCGGCACTGTTCCTGGTGGCGGCGGTTATCGCTTTCCTGGGAATCCGGACACCAAAACCGTCGAACTGAGCGGTGCCAGCAGCTCTGCGTCTTCGTCAGTGCCCAGCCCGGCCTGGGACGCGTACACATTTTCGTGGAGACGAAGACGTAGCGTCCAGCCATCGCCGCCAGGTCGCGGACGGCCCTTGTCACGTGGATGGGCTGGCGGGCGACGTCGATCACCGCATCCCACGGCTTCCCCGCCACAGGCGCCACACTCGCGTCGTTGTCCCTGTCCGCCTGCACCAGGTGCACGCCGTTGGGCACTGAGCTGCCCCGCGCCAAGCAGGCCACCTCGTGTCCGGCCGCCAGTGCCGTCTTCGCCACGGTTCCGCCGAGCCATGCCGTCCCGCCCAGGATCAGGATTCTCATGGTTCCAGACCCTAGAGCTCCGACGGCGGGATTGGGAGGACCGGCACAGGGGCGCCCCACTCAGCGCGCCGCTCCGCTAGGCTCCCGTCATGCCGCACACAGACAGCTCACTGGACACCGCCGCCGAACGAGTCTCGATTTCCTGGCACCTGGACGCTTCTCCGGACCAAGTGTGGTGGGGACTCACCGATCCGGAAGCGTTGCCGCAGTGGATTGGCAGGCTGGTGAGCGGTCAGTTCGAGACCGGCAGCACCGTCATCATCGAGCACGCCGAAGACTACTGCTGCACCAGCAGGATCCTGGACTGTGCACCGGAGAGCCTGCTGGCCATGACGTGGGACTTCCCGGACGAGCCTGTGTCCCGGCTGCGCATGGAGCTCACGCCCGCTGGCACCGGCACGCAGCTGGTGCTGAGGCATGAAGCGCTCGGCACGGAAGCAGGCAGCTACCTGCCCGGGTGGCACACCCACCTGCTGTACCTGGACGGTGTGCTTGCCGGCGAGCCTCGTCCAATGGCAGAGTTCTGGGCCACGTACAAAACCGTTACCGGCGCCAGCCAAGAACCCTAAACGCCGGCGACTCGCAGCGCCGCGACAGTATTCACCGCAGCAGCAAACGCCTCGTAGCCCTTGTCCTCCGAGGAGCCTTCGAGTCCGGCACGGTCCAGTGCCTGCTCCTCGGTGTCGCAGGTCAGCACCCCGAAACCGACCGGCGTTCCGGTCCGGACACTGACCTGAGTCAGCCCCTGTGTCGCCGACGAGCACACGTAATCAAAGTGCGGCGTTCCGCCGCGGATGACGACGCCGAGAGCCACAACGGCGTCAAAGTGCGGTGCCAGCCGCGCGGCAGCCACAGACAGTTCAAACGTGCCCGGAACCCGGATCACCTTGGGCCCGAGCCCGGCGTCGGATGCGGCGCGGAGGGCACCGTCGATAAGGCCGTTCATCACTTCGGTGTGCCAGCTGGCGGCAATAACCGCCACCTTGATGTCGAGGCCCTTGGCTCTAATGCTGCTGACGTCGTTTTCGGGGGCGCCGTGTCCGCTCATTGTTTGATGTCCTTTGCTAGAAGAAAGAGTTAGCTCTGCTTCACGGGATTGGCCCGCAGCAGGTTTAGGTGATGGTTCATCCGGTCCCGCTTGGTCTGCAGGTACCGCTCGTTTTCGGCCCGCACCGGCACCTCGGAGGGAACCATCGCCTCCACTTCGATGCCGTGCGCCTCGAGCCGGTCCCGTTTCACCGGGTTGTTGGTCAGCAGCCGGATCCGCGGCGTGCCCATCTGCAGGAGGATCTCCGCTGCTGCCTGGTAATCCCGCGCGTCCACGGGCAGGCCCAACTGCTCGTTCGCCTCAACAGTGTCCGCACCGGCTTCCTGCAACGCATACGCACGGAGTTTGTTTGCCAGGCCGATCCCCCGGCCCTCGTGTCCGCGCAGATACAGCACGGTTCCACCGTGCAGGCTGACCAGTCCAAGCGCCTGTTCCAGCTGCTCACCGCAGTCGCACCGGTAAGAAGCAAATACGTCCCCGGTGAGGCATTCGGAGTGCAGCCGCACCAGCGGGGTTCCGCCGTCGGGTTCGGTCCCCGGGGCGGAAACGCTCAGGTGTTCAGCACCGGTCCGGGTATCCGTCCAAACCCGTGCCGTGAAGTCACCGAACGCCGTCGGCAGCTGGACCACGGGTCCGGGAAAAACGCTTACTGCGTCCTTCATCGCTGGCCTCCCGCCACTGCCGGCGCGTTCAGATACAGCACCAGGTCCTCGATGGACACCAGCGGCAGACCATGAGCGTCCGCGAACGCGCGGAGCGCGGGCAGGCGCATCATGGAACCGTCGTCGTGCACCAGCTCGGCGATCACGCCGACCGGTGTGCAGCCGGCCAGCCGCGCCAGCTCCACGGCAGCCTCGGTGTGACCGCGGCGGGCCCGCACTCCGCCGTCGTGGGCGCGCAGCGGAAAGATGTGTCCGGGCCGGAACAGGTCCCCGGACAGGGACACGGGATCCGCCAGCACCCGCGAGGTCAGTGCACGGTCTGCGGCGCTGATGCCGGTGCTCGTGCCGGCGGCTGCGTCACAGGAAACGGTGTAGGCAGTGCCTTTGGCGTCCTGGTTCACCGCGGTCATGGGCGGCAGGTCGAGCCGGTCTGCCCATTCTCCGGGCAGCGGAACGCACACCACGCCCGAGGTGTAGCGCACGGTGAAACCCATCAGCTCGGGCGTCGCGTGCTGGGCAGCGAAGATGATGTCGCCCTCGTTCTCGCGGTCCTCGTCATCCACGACGACGACGGCGCCGCCCGCAGCGATGGCCCGGGCTGCCGCTTCGATTGAGTCCAACCGGATGCTCATGACTGCATCGTCCCTTCATCAGAGGCAGCGGCGGGCGCGGCGAACGCGAGCAGCCGCTCGGCGTATTTCGCCAGCACGTCCACTTCCAGGTTCACCGGGGAGCCGGGTTCCAGTGCGCCCAGTCCGGTCTCGGCCAGGGTGGTGGGAATGAGGCCTACCTCGAACCAGGGCCCGGGATCCTGCGGTGCGCTCACCGCGGTAACGGTGAGCGAGACGCCGTCGACGGCGATCGAGCCCTTCTCCGCGATGTAGCGTGCCAACCGGGCTGGCACACCGAACCGGAGCCGGTCCCAGCTGCCCAGGTCTTCGCGTTCCAGGAGCGTACCGACGCCGTCGACGTGGCCCTGCACGACGTGTCCATCCAGGCGCCCGCCGGCGGGAACACAGCGTTCAAGGTTCACCTTCCGGCCCGGCGCCAGCTGCCCGGTGGTGGTACGGTCCAGGGTTTCACCCATCACGTCCAGGGAGATCCGTGTCCCGTCCAGTGCCGTGGCGGTGAGGCAGACGCCGTTGACCGCGATCGATCCGCCCAGGCCCAGCTCCGCGGAGGTGCCCGGAGCATCAATGACCAGCACCTTTCCGGCGCCGGTGCCGTCAGTCTTCAGGGAAACAACGCTGCCCTGTTCAGCGACAATGCCGGTAAACACGTTCGGGTCCTTACTGTTGTTCATTCTTGGGTTCTGGCAGCGGTTCAAGGTGCAGGCGCAGGTCGGGGCCAATCGGGACGGCTGCGCCGCCTCCGGCCGGATCCCAGCGCCAGCGCTGGATCTGTGCCATGGCCGTAATTCCGAGTCCGGCGAATGCCGGAGTCCCGGCGCCCAGCAGGGCCGGAGCGGTGTAGGCGACCAGCTCATCGGCCAGCCCGGCGCGCAGGAACGCCCCGGCTACGGTGCCGCCGCCCTCCACCATCAGGTGCCGGGCACCGCGGTCATACAGCTCCGCCAGTACGACGGCGGGATCATGCGTGGGCAGCTGGAGGAACCTTTCGTCCGTCCCCCGGACCCGCGCGGCGGCGGGAACCGGGGTATGGCCCATCACCACGCGCAGCGGCTGCTGCTGCGCGTCGCTGCAGTCCGGATGGCGGGCGGTCAGCTGCGGGTCATCCGCCTGGATGGTTCCCGTTCCGGCCAGGATGGCGTCCGCCCGCAGCCGGAGTTCGTGGGCGTCGGCGCGGGCTTGAGGTGAGGTGATCCACTGGCTGGTGCCGTCTGCGGCGGCAGTCCGCCCGTCCAGTGTCTGCGCGGTTTTGACCGTCACGAACGGGCGGTGCGCTGCAACAGCGGCTGCCCAGCGGTGGTTCAGCTCCCGGGACTCCTCTGCCAGCAGTCCGCCCTCGACCGCCACCCCGGCGGCAGCGAGTGCTGCAGCTCCCCCCGCGGCGTCGTCGTTGGTATCCGCGGCGGCGTAGACCACCCGGGCGATTCCGGCGCGGAGAATGGCCTGGGTGCAGGGTCCGGTGCGGCCGGTGTGGTTACAGGGTTCGAGGGTGACCACCATGGTTGCGCCGCGCACTTCGACGCCGGCCGCCGAGGCGGTCGCCAGGGCGTCAGCTTCGGCATGAGGGGTTCCGGCGCCGCAGTGCCAGCCGGTGGCCAGGACCTCTCCCCCAGGGGACAGGACGACCGCGCCGACCAGGGGATTCGCGCCGCGCACTCCCCTGCGCGCCAGCGCCAGCGCCTGCTTCATGGCAGCAGATTCAGCGGCGGAAAAAGCCATGGTCACCGCACCGTGGGGTCCGGCATTGAAACCTGCACCTGCGGCTTCTCATTGGCCTTGGCCCGCCACCACACAAAGAAACCGATCAGGGTGAAGATGCCGTAGAAGAGGTACATAAATGCCGTCGCGTAGTAGCCGGCGCTGAAGAGCAGCGGCACCCCAACAATGTCCACGGCCACCCAGATGAGCCAAAACTCCACCCAGCCCTTGGCCATGCCGTAGGTGGCCAGCAGAGATCCGACGAAGGTCCATGCATCCGCCCAGACCGGTTCGTAGGAACCCAGCATGCCGAACACCGGAGTGAGGGCCGCCGTGCCCAGAATGAGGCCAGCAACCAGGCCAATCCTTGCGCGCCCCGAGGCCCACTGGGGGGTGACGGCGTCGGCTCCGGAGCTTTTGCTGGCCTGCCAGCGGCGCCAGCCGTAGATGGCGACGGCGATGAACATCACCTGGCGTCCGGCCTGGCCGAGCAGGTTGGCGGTGCTCGCGTCGCCGAAGATGGAGCCGAGGAAAACGGTCAGCAGCAGGACGTTGCCGGCAATGCCCACCGGCCAGGCCCAGATCTTCCGGCGCATGCCGCCGAGGGCGCTGAGCAGCCCAAACATGTTGCCGAGTACTTCGCGCACCAGCAGGGAAGAGCTCCCCACCGGGATCTGCGCGTCAAAGAGCCACCGCAAAAAATCCAATGTCGTTCCTTATCCCGTAGCGGCGGCTCCGGGGGTACGACAGTGCGGTGCATCGACGCCGAGGGTACCCCTGCGGGTACGCCGAAGCGTCGGAACAACAAACTGTACGTGCTTCTCCCATCCAGACTTTAACTGTCGGTACCGGAATTTCACCGGTTCAACCGTCCGTCCTGCTGAGGGATCCCAGCCGGACGTGCGGGTCGCGGACTATAACCGCCGGTTCGGAATTACACCGACCCCGGAGCACGTTTGTGTATCCACATTCTTGCACAGGTTAAGGACGCAGATTCAAGTTTTTGGGCACTATGTGACGGGAGTGAAATACGCCGTCATTTTTAGCCTGCATGCACTGACGCATCAGGCCACGCGCAGGTCGACTTCCCCGGGAGCGCCCCCGCCTGTGCCGAAGACCAGCTGCCTGTTGGCCACCTTGTCCGTAAAGAACCGGTCATGGCTGACCACCACCACGGCGCCCGGGAAGTGCAGCAGCGCCTGTTCCATGACCTGCGTGCTGGAAAGATCCAGGTGGTTGGTGGGTTCATCGAGCAGCAGGACGGAGGCACCTGAAAGCAGGCACTGGGCCATCGCGACCCTCGCTTTCTGTCCGCCGGAGAGGTTGCCGATCTTCTGCTTGAGATCCGCCTCGGAGAACTGGAACATCGCCAGGAACCGGTTGACGGATTTCTTCGTCGCCTTCAGTGCCAGGCTGTCCGGCATCGCGTTGACCGCGTGGCTCACCGTGTCGGCGTCGTCCAGTTCTGCCAGGACTTGGTTGTAGGAGACCATCCCGGCTCCGTTCGCCCAGGCGACTTTCCCGGAATCGGGTGTTTCCTCGCCGGTGAGCACCCGCAGCAGGGTGGTTTTGCCGCTCCCGTTGGCGCCCAGGACCACCAGCCGGTCACCGCGCTGGATCTCGAAGGAGACGCCGCTGAACAGGGTTCGATCCCCGTATGACTTGGACACGTCCAGCACCCGGCACAGGTTGTCCTTCACATGCAGGCCTGAGTAGATCTCGGTGATGATCTGGTCCACCGGCCGCGGCGCACGGGACTTCTTGATCTTTGCAAGCTTCGCGCCGAGGGTCCGCCCGCCGGCCTTCGCCGCTTCCCGCCGGTCTGCGATTCCTTCGGCCTCGAAGGCCAGCAGTTCCGATTCGTGCACAAACTGGGAGGCCAGCGTCTTGAGCCGGAACTGCTTCTGGATGACGTATTCAGCGAAGTTTCCGGGGTATTCGTGCAGGTGGTAGTTCTCCACCTCGATGATCCGGGTCACCACGGCGTCCAGGAAGGCCCGGTCATGGGACACTACGACGGCGGCACCGCGGAAGTCGCGGAACCAGCCTTCCAGCCATTGGACGCCGTCGACGTCAAGGTAGTTGGTGGGTTCATCCAGCAGCAGCACGTCCGGTGCCTGCAGCAGGATCTTTGCCAGCGCGGCACGGTTCCGCCAGCCGCCGGAGAGTGCGTCGATGGGGCAGGTGCGGTGTGCTTCACTGAATCCCAGGGTTGTCAGCGCGGCGTCGATACGGCGCGGGTAGTCCCATCCGTCCTGGTGGTCCATGGCTTCGAACAGCTCGGCCTGGCGGCGGATGAGCTTGTCCATGGTCTTCTCATCAGGGTCGGCGCCCAGTGCCTCGTCGATCGAGGAAAGTTCTGCTTCCAGCTCCTTGATGTCGGTAAACAGTCCGTTCAGGACTTCGGTGACGGACGAGTCGCCGGCCAGTTCGGAGAACTGGGAAAAGTAGCCGATCTTCAGGCCGTCATCCACACTGACCGTGCCGGAGTCCGGCTCCAGCTGCTGCAGAATGAGCTTGAGCAGGGTGGATTTGCCGGAGCCGTTCTTGCCGATGAGGCCAACCCGGTCCTTCGGCTCCAGCCGAAAGAACACTTCCCGGAGGATCTGGTTCTTCTCGAAGCCAACATTGACGTCCTGCAGCCTGATCAGGCTCATTCGGGTGTGTCCTCTCGGGATGTAAGCAAGCCACTAATCCTATCGGTTCGGGCCTAAGCCCTGTTCCGCCACAGGGGTACAGACGGATACTGGAGGCGTTTGGCAGGCCAACCGACCGCTCTCTGGAGGTGCCGCAATGGTGCAGGCAACAACGCTGGTTACTGGTCTGGGGATGGGTGAATCCGCGCGCTGGCATGCCGGTGAGTTCTACTTCGCGGATTGGACCGCCGGGACGATTTCTGCCCTGGATGCGGCGGGGAACGTCCGCCGGGTGGCGGGAGTCCCCTCGTTTCCCATCACGTTCGACTGGCTTCCGGACGGCCGCATGACCGTGGTTTCCGGCTCTGACGGCACGGTGCTGGTGGAGGTTCCACATGCCGGACTGGTTCCGGTAGCCAGCCTGCGGGGCCTGTCTCCACACCCCTGGAACGAGATTGCCGTGCACCCCTCCGGCAACATCTACGTCAACGGAATCGGCCAGGATTATGCCGGCGCACCGCAGGAGAACGGGCTAATCGCTCTGATCCGCCCGGACGGGTCAATCCAGCCGGTAGCAGGGAACCTGGCCTTTCCGAACGGGATGCTGGTCTCCGCCGACGGCCGGTCCCTGGTGGTGGCCGAGTCCAATGCCGGCCGGCTGACGTCCTTTGAGATCCTGCCGGACGGCACCCTTGCCCCGTCCCGGATCTGGGCCAGCCTCGAGGGCAGCGCCCCGGACGGGATCAGCTGGGACGGCAGCGGCGGCATCTGGTTCGCCGAGGTTCCCGGAGAGCGCTGTGTCCGGGTCCAGGAAGGCGGCGATGTGCTTCAGACAGTGCAGCTGGACGACGGCTGCTTCTCCTGTGCCGCCGGCGGGGACGACGGCGGCCTGCTGTTCATGATGACGGCGCAGTGGCCGCAGGCCATGGATCCCGGCTGGGAAAAGACCGGCCGGGTCATGGTGCAGCGGGTTCGCCCGCCGGGAATCCTCTAGCGCGACTGGCTCACCGCGCTGGCCTGCGCCCGCAGCCTGGCGATCGCCTCGTTGGGATCCGGTGTGCCGTAGACCGCTGATCCGGCCACGAACACGTTGGCACCGGCTTCAGCAGCACGTTCGATCGTGTCCGGAGCAATTCCGCCGTCCACCTGGATGGCGATTGGCAGCCCGGATCCGCGGACCGCTTCAGCGGCCCGGCGGATCTTGGGCAGGGTTACATCCAGGAACTTCTGGCCTCCGAAGCCAGGTTCAACCGTCATGATCAGCAGCATGTCCAGCTCAGGCAGCATGTCCAGGTACGGTTCCACCGGTGTGGCCGGCTTCAGGGCCATGCCCGCCTTGGCACCGCGGTCACGCAGCTCACGGGCCAGGCGGATCGGCGCGGCAGCTGCCTCAGCATGGAACGTGACGGAGGCCAGGCCGGCTTCGGCGTAGGCCGGAGCCCAGCGGTCGGCGTCGGCAATCATCAGGTGCGCGTCCAGCGGCAGCTTGCTGACTTCCTGGATGCGCTGAACCACGGGCAGCCCGATGGTCAGGTTCGGCACAAAGTGGTTGTCCATGACGTCCACGTGCACGGCGTCGGCGCCGCTGATCCGCTCCAGTTCAGCTTCCAGGTTCACGAAGTCGGCGGACAGGATGCTCGGGTTGATGCAGCAGTTGCTCACGGTGCTCTCCTTGGTCAGATCTTCCGGCGGATCAGGGCCAGGAACATCGCATCGGTCTGGTGGATATGGGGCCACAGCTGCGCGGTGGACTCATGGCCTGCTTCGAGGGATCCGGTCAGGCTGACCGCGTCCAGTGCGGCACCGGCGTCGAGCAGTTCCAAGTCATTGCGGCGGCGGAGCACATCGGCAACCACGGCCTTCGTCTCGGCCGGATGGGGTGAGCACGTAACGTAGGCCACCACTCCCCCGGGCTTCACGGCGTCCACGGCGGTGGTCAGCAGTTCGCGCTGCAGTGAACCGAGGTCGCCGACGTCGCCGGGCTGGCGGCGCCAGCGCGATTCCGGGCGGCGGCGCAGGGCGCCGAGGCCGGTGCAGGGGGCGTCCACGAGGATGCGGTCAAAGGTCTCCGGGTAGTCTTCGGCCACGGTGCGGCCGTCTCCGGTGCGCACGTTCCAGGTCTCCCCGGGAACGGCTTCGAGTGCCTGCCGCACCAGCTGTGCCCGGTGCGGGGCCGGCTCATTCGCCAGGATCACCGCACCCTTTTCGTGGGCCAGGGCTGCCAGGAGGGTGGCCTTGCCGCCGGGGCCGGCGCACATGTCCAGCCACTTCTCCACCCCGTCCTCGTCCGGTTCGACGCCGTCCAGTTCAAGCTCGGCTAAGGCACGGGCCACCAGCTGCGAGCCGGCGTCCTGCACACGGGTAGTGCCGGCGCGCACGGATTCCAGGCGTCCGACGTCGCCGGCGGCGAAGAGCGCGGAGTCCTTCACCAGTTCCCCGTCCACTGCGCCGGCTTCACGCGCCTCGTCGAGGCTGCCGAGTCCGGGCAGCGCAACGAGGTTCACGACCGGTGCGTCGTTGTCCGCCTGGAGCAGCTCGGTGATCTCATCGACACTTCGTCCATGGGCCACAAGCGACTGGCGCAGGGCGCGCACAATCCATTCGGGGTGGCTGTACTCGATGGCCGAGCGCTTCACGGCATCCGGTTCGTCCTCCGTCAGCAGCGCGGACCATTCGATCAGGTCCCGTGCCGCGACCTTGCGCAGCACGGCGTTGATCAGGGCGGACGGGCCGGCGCCGATCACGGCGCGGGCCAGGCCCACGGTCTGGTCAAGTGCTGCGTGCGCAGGTACGCGCATGGCCAGGAGCTGGTGTGCGCCGATCCGCAGTGCGTCCAGGACGGCTGGATCCAGTTTTTCAAGCGGGCGGTCCACGCAGCGGGCCAGGATGGCGTCGTAGATGCCCTGTCCGCGCAGTGCACCGTAGGCGAGCTCGGTGGCGAACCCGGCGTCGCGCTTGTCCAGGCGGTGCTTGCGGATGCTTTTGGGCAGCACGAGGTTGGCGTAGGCGTCCTCGCCGGAGACGGCGCGGAGGACCTCAAAGGCAACCAGACGCGCCGGATCAGCAGCCCGGGTGCGCTGCGACGGGGCAGCCGTTGTCCGGCTGCGGACGGACGGGCGGCTGCGCTGGTGCCCCTTGGCGTTGCGGTCGCTGCTGCTCACTTAAAAACCACGTCCTCACGCTGGCCCAGTCCGCGGGCCCAGTCGGCCCCGGACATCATCTTCTTTCCTGCGGGCTGGACCCGCTGCAGTTCCAGGGCACTGCTGCCGGTGCCCACCAGGGCCACGGCTGAACTGCCGGATCCCAGCCGCACCTGGCCGGGGGGCAAATCGGTGACATCCGGACGCGGAACGGCGGCACCGATCTTGAACCGGGCTCCGTCCCAGGTGGTCCAGGCACCGGGTTCCGGGGTGACCCCGTTGATCCGGCGGCGCAGGGCCAGTGCCGGCTGCTGCCAGTCCAGGTGTCCGTCTTCAATGCTCAGTTTGGGTGCCAGGCTGACTTCCCCGCTCTGCGGAACCGGAACGGCGCGGCCGGCCTGGATCGCTGCGAGGGTCTGTGCCAGCAGCACAGCCCCGCTGTGCGAGAGGCGTTCCAGCAGTTCCCCGCTGGTGAGGGCCGGGTCAACGCTTTCGGTGAGCTGTCCGAAGACCGGGCCGGTATCCAGTCCCTTTTCCAGCAGGAAGGTGCTGGCACCGGTGATCTCGTCTCCGGCGATGACGGAGTGCTGGACCGGAGCGGCTCCGCGCCAGGCCGGCAGCAGGGAGAAGTGCAGGTTGATCCAGCCATGCGCCGGAATGGCCAGCGCCCGTTCGGGGATCAGGGCACCGTAGGCAACGATCGCGGCAGCATCGGGGGCCAGTGCAGAGATGGCGGCGACGGCGTCGTCGTCGATCTTGTCTGCCTTGATGACCGGCAGCCCCAGTTCCTCCGCCCGGGCTGCGACCGGGGACGGGGTGAGGACTCGCTTGCGGCCCAGCGGGGCGTCCGGCCGGGTCAGGACGCCAACGACGTCGAACCCTGCATCCAGGAGTGCGTTCAGGGAGGGGACGGCGACGGCCGGGGTTCCGGCGAAGAGTACGCGCATGCCGCCCGCTACGCTCCCGTTGCCTGTCCGAAGGTGCCGAAGCTCGAGCCGACGCTCTGGGCGCGCTGGGTGACGGTGCGTTCGGCAATTGCGTCGTAGTCGGCCATGCGGATGGCACGCAGTGCTGCCTTGCGGTCATCGCCCTTGAGCCGGTCGATGAACAGCACACCGTCCAGGTGGTCGGTCTCGTGCTGGAACGCCCGGGCCAGCATGCCTTCACCTTCCACGGTGACAGGGTTGCCGTCCTTGTCCTGGCCGGTAACCCGGGTCCAGCGCCGGCGCGGCACGGGGTAGCCCAGGCCCGGGATGGACAGGCAGCCTTCCACCTGGTCCGCCTGGAAGTCCTCGCTGAGTTCCAGGACAGGGTTCACCACGTGGCCGGAAACGCCGTCGATCCGGTACGTGAACACACGCAGGCTGACACCCACCTGCGGTGCCGCCAGTCCGGCGCCGTCGACGTCGTCCATGGTCTCTTCCATGTCCGCCACCAGCTTGGCGAGTTCCGGGCCGAAGTCCGTGACTTCCTCGGCACGGGTCCTCAGGACGGGGTCGCCGATGATCCGAATCGTCAGGATTGCCATCTTAAGAATGTGTTCCTTACTCTCGCGAAATGCTGCGGGTGGTACGTGCTGCGGGGCAGAAAGCCCGGTTACCAGTCTAGTTGGCTGCGGGCTGACCGGCAGCGACAGCGTGCGAACCGGCGCCCTGCACCGGCGGCGGGGCGATCGGGAGCAGCGCACGCCCGGCGGCAGCGGCGTCGTAACTTGTCTGCCAGAGCCGGCGGAGTGCGCAGAACTTGTACCAGTGCTGGGGCAGGACCTCCGGGTTGGCGCGCATGGGACGCACCTCTGTTTGTCCCACGGCAACGCCCAGCAGGACCGGGCTCTGACCGTACGCCCACGGCTGCCACGTTCCCGCGGCGGCGTCCACCAGTGACTCCTCTGCCTTCATGCCGGCCACCAGCTGCATGACCACCTTGTCATCCAGGGCTTTGACCTGCCCGTCGCGGTCTGTGTTCTTGGTCTTGTAGTCGATCAGGCAGAGCCGGCCGCCGATCCGGGCCACCAGGTCCAGGGTTCCGGCGTAGCCCAGCTCCTGGTTCCAGATGGTGATTTCGGCTGCGACCGGCTGGACGTCGTAGAGCTGCCACCATTCATCGAACCGGTCGGCGAACTGATGCTCACCGTGCTGGGCGAGTGCCTCACGCGCCTCGGCAAGCTGGTGAGCCTGGCCCAGGGCGCGCAGTGCCACCTGCTCGCAGTAATAGTGCACGCGGGTTCCGCGTTCTGCCGCCGCGTCGCGGTAGCGCTCGGAGGCGCGGGAGGCTTCCTGGACAATGGTGCGCAGCTGTGAGGCGTTGCCGATCGCCGCCGGGAGGCCCGGGTGCTTCACGACGGCGCTGGCTGCCATATAGCTGTGCCAGCCGTCCAGTGAAGTGCTGCCTTGGGCAATGACCGTGGTGATGGACGGAACCGCCGGGGCTTCGTTCAGGGAACGCGAGTACATGCGCCCGAACTCTGTTGCATGGGCCAGTGCTGGTGCAGTCATATAAACAGTCTGCCACCCGGCACTGACAGCGGGGCGCACGGCGGTCGGCGGCGCGAAAAGAAAAAAGCCGCCGCCTTCCATTCGGAAAGCGGCGGCCTGCTGGTGGGCGATACTGGGTTCG
>JBELZL010000002.1:0-162013 GCA_040274025.1 Arthrobacter sp.
GAGACCGAGACCGAGACCGAGACCGAGACCGAGACCGAGACCGAGACCGAGACCGAGACCTTGTGACGATCGGATGAGAGATTGAAGATTGGAAAGTGCGAGTCGCCACAGGTTGGTCCACCGGCGAGCAAACATCGATTGCGTATGTGGGGAATTTCAGGCAGAGAGGCTGGATGCCGTTAAGACGGTAGCCGACAATCACGTGGCCTGCCTGAAGGTCCGTTTCACGTGAAACGAACATTTGGGCTAGGGCTAGGGCCGGGTGCGGTTCTTTCACTGCAGGGCACTGTGTGGGGTGGCCGCGGCATACGGCTGCTGCGGGGCTCGTCATAAAACTTGTAACGGTGAAGCATCATCTTCACATCAGTACGGCTAGGGATCTTCCGTCATGCTCCCCGCTCATCCTGGGTCAAGACACCGCAGATAGCCGACGGGTGCCCGGCAGCCGTCGGCGCGGGGTTCTTTGGGGATTCATCTCCGGCTGATACCTGTATCGACAATCGTCAGGAGCCATCGTCGACGGCCCCGCATTCTGAGATCTGTTTACTGAATGCGGACCCATGTCAGATCAGTGCTGGCAGTAACACCCCTGCAGAATTGCTGTAAGGATCATCCCTGCTCTCTGACGCATGCGGGTTGGCGACTGCTGTCCACCACGGTTGCCAGCCTCCAGGAAGCCTCTGGCGGCGCGGCGCAGTGGATGGTATGGCGTATGCCCTACCCGAGGTCCTTGCGTAGTTCACGATTACTGCCCCATGCTTTATCTGCCGGCTCCGAGTCCGTCACAACGCAATGCTGGGTGGCCAAGTTTTCGCAGTTGCCGCAGGCGATGGCGTGGGTCGGATCGATTAAGGGTGGGCCCGCCCAGATTGGGGCGAAGACAGTCACTATCTCTGCGGTTGACCGGTCTCGTGGAGGCCCCGTCGATCAGCTCTAGCAGGCAGGGTACGCGCATCCGCCAGACCACTCCGACCCCGACCGCAATCGGGAGCGGAGGTGTCGAGGGAACTTCTAGTCCAGGGCCGCTGGATCCCAGGACCACGTGAGACTCGAACGTTTAGGCAGTTATTCAGCGACCCTGTTTCACGTGAAACAGGCGCACCCAAGCATGTCATGGCGTACCCCCTCGCAGACCTGGGTCGTAGGCGATCCGACAGTCAAAGCCGCGAACGCCTTCATATTATGGATGAGGGATTGTGCAATCGATACGGTACAGGTGGTTTCCGAGCCCGTGCCGAGTAAGGAAACAGGAAAAAACGAGTGGTACAGAGAATCAAGCAGGTACTCAAGAGCTACGCCTAGCGTCCCATCGGGAGCCGGAGATGGAGCACGCGGTCGCCTATGACCACTTCAGGGTCACCCAGCAACGCGAGCGAATCGACAGCGCCAAAGTAGCGCCTACCCGATCCGATGATGACTGGCGCAACATCCATCCGCACTTCATCTACAAGACCGGCTGCGAACACTTGTCCACCCACATCCCCGGCAGCGACCTCAACGATGCGTTCACCGGCCAGGTCCTGGGCCACGGCAACAGCTGCTACAACACCATCGACGAAGAAGAACGATCCCTCCGGGTCCCACCCCTTGGGCGGAGTCCGATGAGTCACTACGACCACATGGTCGACTGAAGACGGCGGCTGGCCGCCCCAGCCATCCGTGAGGTCGAAGACACGGCGGCCAACGATAGTGACGCCGATCTGCTCCCAGTACTGACTGGTGTACTCAAAGGACGGCCGACTGACGTTCAAGAGCCCGCTGCTGTCCAAAGGAACATCTCCGCTGGACAACCAATCAAACAAGGCACCCGGCTGGTCCTGATCATCAGCTATGTAACCATCAACGGATACAGAGCTGTACATAACTACCTTGCCCACAGCGTTCTCCTCTCCCCGGTGTGGAGCACAAACGTACAGTGAGCCGGCAGCGGGCCACTAGAGACGCAGCCCTTTCAGGACCTATGCGGCCAGCGTCCGCTTTGCGGGAAGGCTCAGGCTAATCGACGGGGTTGAAGCTCCCAGACACTATCTCCTCAAGCGCGGCGACGTGGTTTCGGTTAGTCCTGGCGCCCGTCTCGGTGGGGCTTAGCCAGGTCTTCATCGAATCCAAAGTGCCCTGCTCCTGACGGATGCAGCCGTCACAGACCAGTGCTGAAACCTGCTTGCTGAAGGCCGAAGCGGACAGGCCAAGAGCCTTTCGGGGAACAGCGCTTTCCACGGATGTGCCCGCTGCCAGCACCGCGCAGAGCTGCAGCCTCGCGGTGTGATGGATGACGGGGACCCGGCCCAGTAGTTGAAAAGGCCCAGTAGTTGAAAAGGCATAGTCCCAGCACAAGGACTGCAAAAAGACCGGATGCGGCAGGCTGCTCAAGGAGAGGAAGCAGGGCTGCAGCTAGCAAAAAAAGATTGCGTTCGCGGGGAAAGAGTAATGCCGTGCAGACCAGTAGTCTGCACGGCATTGACGGCCCTTAGAGTCCTGAAACCCTCCGCCGGTCTTCCATCGGGTTGAACCGGCTTACGTCGTCCAGCGCGAGCGTACCCGTGGGCTGATCTTCCTCTTCCAGAAGGTAGAGACGCTGGATGGCTATCACGATTGAGTCGGCAACGGTCTGCCGGAACACCGGATCTGCGAGCCGGTGGGCATCATGGAAGTTGCTCAGGTAGCCAAGATCAATTCCCACCGAGGGGACACCGGGCAGCTTGAGCGTGTCCCAAGTCCGCGCATGGGTTCCGAGACTGGCCATGTCGGTGCGCGCAGCGAGTTCCTTGATCATCAGGATGGCCGCGCGCTGTCCGATGGGGGACCGGGGCTCACCGGTGACGGGCAGTCCCCAGTAATACGCGGCGATGCCGGACGCGGCGGGCTGGTCCAGCCAATCGCAGTGGATATTGACGTTGAGGCTCGGTGCCCTGCCTGGGGAAGGGTCATTGCCGGCAGCGGCGTCGTACTCCACCACCTCAGCGCCGAACTCGCGCAGGATCCGCTCTACCCGAGCCCGGACATCGGAAGCCACGAGCTGCTCAGTCAGCGGCGCGCCGCTGAGCCGTTCGGTGGCGTGTTCGGAAGGCGTCTGGGAGCGTCCGGTGTTGAGCGTGATGGTTCTCCCGCGCAGGGCTGCAGTGGAACGGTCCAGCCGCTCATAGTCACGGAGCGCGAAAGCCTGGCTGGGGGAGATGGCCCGGTTCACCCGGGACATGGAGGTCATGGTGTCTCCATCGCACACACCGGTGCCGGGGATGCCCAGGTTCTCCTGCAGCTCTGCCACGGCATAGCGCGTGCGGACACCGAATTCGCCGTCGATGTGCCCGTAGTAGAAACCCAGATGGGACAGATGACGCTGCAGCTCAGCGACGTCGTCGCCCCGTACCGCCGGCTGCCCTTCGGTGTAGGCCAGAACCCGGTCGCCAAAGCGGAACTGCGCCTCGGCGAGGGCGCGCTGTGTGTCGGGGCCGGCAACGCCGTCGACAATCAGGCCGCGGCTCTGCTGGAAGGCCCGCACGGCGGCGTCGACGTGGTCGTCGAACACTGCGGGATTATTAACCGAGTCGGGGGCGAGGTAGGACATGGAAATGCCGGCACGCAGCAGCGCTTCACGAAGCGCCACCACGCGCCGGCTGGAGTCCAGCCTCCGCAGACTCTCGTCCGTCGGATGCATAGCGGGGACCTACTTCAGGTAGGCCGCGAATTCCTGCTCAAGGACCTGCTTCGGCTTCGCGCCGATAGACGTCGCCGCAACCTCACCGCCCTTGAAAACGTAGACAGCGGGGATGGAAGTGATGCCGTACTTGGCAGCGATGGCGGGGTTGTCGTCAACGTTGACCTTTACGACGTCCACTTTGTCCGAGTACTCGGCGGCGATGTCATCCAGGATCGGGGAGAGCATGCGGCAGGGACCGCACCACTCGGCCCAGAAATCCACGATGACGGGCTTGTCTGCAGCCAGCACATCGGTGCTGAACGAGGAATCCGTTACGTCTTTGGCGTTGCTCATGATTCTTGCTCCTTGTGGATCTCTAGACGGAAGCGTTCTCGGAAACGGTTTCCGACGCCGGGGTGGGAACGGTGGCAGCAGTCGCGGAGGACGCGACATCTGCCAGGTAGTGCTCGACGTCGAGCGCGGCTACGCAGCCGGAACCGGCGGCGGTGATGGCCTGGCGGTAGGTCGGGTCGATGACGTCGCCGGCGGCGAAGACGCCCGGCAGGGAGGTCTTCGAGGTGCGGCCCTGCACAGCGATGGTGCCGGCTTCGGTGAGCTCGAGCTGGCCGCGGACAAGGTCCACGCGGGGGTCGTTGCCGATCGCCACGAAGATGCCCGTGACGGGGAGCTCGGATTCGGCGCCGTCGACCGTGCTGCGCAGGCGGATGCCGGTGACCTTGTCCTCGCCGTGGATGCCAACAACTTCGGAGTCCCAGACGAAGCGGATCTTCTCATTTGCCAGTGCGCGGTCCTGCATGATCTTGGAAGCACGCAGGGTATTGCGGCGGTGCACGATCGTCACCGAGGCTGCGAACTTGGTCAGGAACAGGGCTTCTTCCAGTGCGGAGTCACCGCCGCCAATGACGGCGATGTCCTGGCCCTTGAAGAAGAAGCCGTCGCAGGTTGCGCACCAGCTGACGCCGCGGCCGGAGAGCCGCTTTTCATCTTCCAGACCCAGCTCGCGGTAGGCGGAGCCGGTGGAGATAATGACGGCCCGGGCCAGGAAGGTCTCTCCGGTGCCGATGGTGACCTTCTTGACTTCGCCGCCCAGATCCACGGAAGTGACGTCTTCAAAGAGGATCTCGGTTCCGAAGCGCTCAGCCTGCTTCTCCAGGCCTGCCATCAGGTCCGGGCCCATGATGCCTTCAGGGAAGCCGGGGAAGTTCTCCACGTCGGTGGTGTTCATCAGTTCGCCGCCGGCGGTAACCGAGCTGGCGATCAGCAGCGGCTTGAGGTTCGCCCGGGCCGTGTAGATGGCTGACGTGTAGCCGGAGGGGCCGGAACCGACGATGATTACATCGCGGATTTCCTGGCCTGAACCTGCGGCATCGGGACGAATGTCTGTGCTCACGTGCTGTGAACCTCTTTCCTGGGGTTTCCTTGGATTTCCTTGAAGTTCCGGGGAGAACAAGTGCTCATGCGCTTAGCGGATCACTTCGAACCGCTAACTACACCTCACAACACTGACACGGAACAGCTTATTCCGAATGGCATCCGCGTCACATGATGGGCCGCCGGCCCGGTTTCCTGCAGCCCAAATGGGTTGTTAGGAGACGTCGATTTCGGCGATGCGCAGTCCCCACGGGTATTCAGCCTGCACCCCGCTGAGGCGGGGGAGCTGGGTGAAGTTGATGATCACGTAGCTGGCGGACGCCGGCTCCCCGTCTGCGCTCTTGGGTACGTTGATGGAGGTTGTGGGTCCGGTGAAGCCGCTCTGCGCAACGGTGGTTGCCCCGTCCAGGGACGGGGAATCGTTGAGCATTACGGAGAAGTTGCCGCCGCTTCCGTTGAGCTGGGTGATGTTCACCTTGCTGACGGCGGATTCCTCCTCCAGCTCAACCACGAGGGCCAGGCTCGGGGCCAGCCCGCCGAAGGTGTCCGAGGCGTAGACATAGCTGGACCAGTAGCTGGCGTCGTTTCCGTCGATGATCTGCGGCAGGGCGGCGTCGTTCACTGAGTCGAGTTCCTGGTTACCCGGCACCAGACGGGTGATGCCTGCCGTGGCAGGGGTCGGCAGCGCCGCGCCGGTTGCTTCGGCAGGGTCCTCTGAAACCGCAGGGGACTCGGCAACCGGGCTTGAGGGGACATCGTCCGCGAACATGTCCGCGTTCCGGCCGAGAGTGGTAAAGGCGAGAACAACGGCAAGCACCAGGATGACGCTGAGGATTCCCCCTACCAGCAGACGGCCGAACTTGCGGTCGCCTCCCCGGGTGGGCTGATCGTCGTCGTCGCCGCCGTCGTATTCTTCTTCGGTTTCATAATCGGTGCCAAGTGCGGTGCGCGGGAAGTTCGACGCTTTGCGGTCTCCAGGCCCGGCAGCCGCGTAGCCTTCAGCGGGGAAATCATCTTCGTCTTCCCAGCGGGTCACCTTGGGGGACTGTACGGGCGTGTCACGGGTGGGCGCCGGATAGCCGGCGGTCCGGGGGCTCTGGCTGGGCGGCGGCGGCACGACGCCGGCACCGGTTGCAGCTTCGGCGGGACCTTCCTGCCGTCCGCCGAATTCAAGGTCCCGCTCGGCTTCGGCAGCCGACGCGGCACCCGCTGCCGCACCCGCACCGCGGCCAAACCTGGGAAGCTGTGGCTTGGGCAGGTTGGAGAGCAGCGGTTTGCGGTCCCGCGGCTCGTACTCCTCGACGTAGCGGTCTTCGTCGACGTTCTCGGGCTCACGCGAACGGGGCATGCCAAAGATCTCGGATCCGAGCGTGTCCGTGAAAAACGGCTCCACGTAGGGTGCGTCGCGCTCGATGACCAGGTCCAGGAGGTCGGCCGCGTTGGCGTTGGAGGTCACCAGATAAGTACGGCCGTCGCTGACACCAAGATCCAGGATCTGCACGGCGGAATGACGTTCGCCAATCGCGATTTCCCGCGCACTGGCACTGACCTGGCTGGCGTTCTGGGGTGCTGCGACGAGGATGCTAACGGCACGGTTGAGTACCTGGTCCACGCCGTCGAGGACGAGGTCATTCTCTGCTGAGGCCAGGACCTGGGCGGTGACCTTGTATCGGCCGCCCAGCACTGAACCAGCATTTACCGGCTGTGGCACGTGTTCCTCCCGTGGAAACGGCTATGACTGCAAGCTAAATGTTGCCACCGGCGCCGGTAGGGCGGCCGGTGCGGTTCGCGCAGTACCCAGGGGCCAAAACCCGCCCGGTACTGCCCACTTTGTACCCATGCTACCTGCGGCGGGGGCCAAAACCTGAGTTGGTCGTCTTAGCCCCGGCGCCTGATCTTCGCCAGGGCCGGTTTCAGGAGTTCGTCCAGTTCACGGACTTTCAGCAGTCTCAGCATTCCGAGGTACGCAGCGGCCATCAGGGCGCCGCAGATAACCAGGACGATGGTGGCGCTGATGAGGGAGCGCCACGCAAAGCCGTCTGCGCTGTATCCGCCCAGCAGGGCCAGGGCGGCGGCTCCGATGGCCGCCGAGCCGAGCGCCGCCACAGTGAGACGGACGTGGACATCGAATATCCGGGCAGCTCCGTAGTTGCCCAGCTTCCGGGTGAGGAAGACATGGCTGAGCACGACGGCGGCAATGTTGCCTATCGAGTAGGCCACGGCCAGGCCAAAGACGATCCGGTCGGCCGGCAGGGCGGCAGCAGCCAGCGCAAGGCCGATGCCCAGGGCAGCAAGGATGATCTGCATGATCATGGGGGTCTTGGCGTCTTCGCTGGCATAGAACGCACGGTTCATCAGGAACGTGGCGCTAAGGAAGGGCGCGCTCACGGCCAGCAGAACCAGGACCTGTCCCTGGATTGCTGCTGTCGCGTTGGAGCCGCCGCCGAACCACATGCCGATGGGACCGGCCAGGACAACCATGACTGCGGAACTGAAGACCGTGGCCACACCAATGACGCGGAGCCCTCGTGAGATGGTCTCCCGCACCCCGTCGAGGTTCTTCTCCACAAAGGCGTGGGACATCCGGTTAAAAAGGACCGTGGCCAGGGAAAGCGTGATGACCGAGTGGGGAATGATGTAGAGCATCGCCCCCGTTTCGAGATTGAACTGGCCGGCGATCAGCCGGGGCGGGTCCATGGCCAGGAAGGACTCCCTGGCGTCAGAGGCGATGGACGCCACGTTTGTGTAGACGAGGTAGGCGCCATTGCCCACCAGCATTGTGATGATGGTCCACTTGGCCACCCGGGCGGTTTCACCAAGTCCAACTCCGCGGATTCCGAAAACCGGCCGCAGGCCCAGTCCCAGCTTCTTCAGTGGAACCAGCAGGACGAGCGCCTGAAGAGCAACTCCCAGGGTGGTGCTTCCAGCGAGGATCAGGGTGGCGGAGGACGTCCAGTTCTCCGGTGTGAACTGTTCGCTGGTCTGCCGGCCGATCACGTTGATGAAAAGAAGCAAACCGCTGATGGCAACCACGTTGTTGACCACCGGTGCCCACATATAGGCGCCGAACCGGCCATTGGCGTTGAGTACCTGGCCAATCACGGCATAAGCGCCGTAGAAGAAAATCTGCGGGAACAGCCAGTACGCGAAAACCGTGGTGAGGGCCAGCTGTTCACCCGTAAGCTCCGTGACCACCGAAAGGACCAGCGGAGCGGCGAGAGTAACGAGAAGGGCTACGGCACCCAGGAACAGAAGGCTAAGCGTCATGATCCGGGAGACGTACTCGGCGCCGCGGTCCTCACGTTTGCTCGCCTTGATGATCTGCGGAACCAGGACGGCGTTGAAGACGCCGCCTGCTACCAGGAGGTAGATGAAGTTCGGCAGGACGTTGGCGATGGAAAAGAGGTCAGTGACGCCGCCGGCACCGCCAATCGCGACGGCAAGCAGGGAGGTGCGGACCAGCCCGAGTACACGGGAGACCATGGTTCCCGCGGCCATGATGGCGCTTGAGCGGGCGGTACTGGGAGCAGGATTCTGAACGGCCATTATGTCCTTATGCTCTCACCCGGTGACCGTTTTGCCGCAAAACCCTGCGCCCGGCCCGCGCGGTGCGTCAGCGGTACTTGGGGAGGACTTCCCGGGCAAGATCAGCGATCCGGCGTTCGTTCGGGAAAGAGAGCCTCCGGCCCAGGACAGCCAGTGGAACCCAGGCAACGTCCACGGCTTCATGATCCGGGTCATTCTCGATGGTGAGCTCACCGCCAACGGCTTCGAGCAGGTAATGATGCACGGTCTTGTGCACCCGGTGCCCGCTTACCGTGAACCAGTAGTCAATGCTGCCCAGCGGGGTAAGGATCCGCCCGTCGATTCCGGTCTCTTCGGCGATCTCGCGGACAGCCGCCTGCTCGCTGTCTTCTGCGTCCTCAGGATGGCCCTTTGGCAGGCACCATTCCAGCCGTCCGCCGCGGTTCAGCCGGGCGATAATGGCCACCGGCAGTTCCGGATCCGCGCAGTTAACTACTATCCCGCCTGCGGAAACTTCCTCCACCGTGGGCAGTGCCGCATGCGCCGGGTGCGCGGCGGAGCTGCCCATTGACGCTGTCAATGGGGTCCGCTTGGGCGCACTCGGGACGGGATGGGCCATACCCCCACTGTAACTATCTTTGCCAGCCGATGATGACCGTTCGCAGCTGTGGCCCGGTGCTTCGCGGCAACCCCGGCGTGTCCGGGCCGCGGAGCGGACGCATTGTCCGCCGGGGCTGGTTTATCTGGCACGCTTAAAGGACTATGGCGCACCTTTCCGACAGTTCTTTCCCCACCACCGAGCTCCCCGACGTGATCCCGCAGCTGGGAGAGCTCTTCCAGGCCGCCGGCTTTGAGCTGTCCCTGGTGGGCGGACCGGTACGTGACCTGTTCCTGGGCCGGATTTCTCCGGACCTGGATTTCACCACCAATGCCCGCCCGGATGACATCATCGCGGTGACCCGCCGCTGGTGTGACACGTACTGGGAGATGGGCCGGGAGTTCGGCACGATCGGAATGCGCAAGGACGGCTTCCAGATCGAGATCACTACTTACCGCTCCGAGGCCTATGACCCCGAGTCACGCAAGCCGGTCGTAGCGTTCGGCGAGAGCCTCGGGGATGACCTGTACCGGCGCGACTTCACCATGAATGCCATGGCGCTGCGGCTGCCGCAGATGGAGCTGGTGGACCCGTACGGCGGCGTGCGGGACCTGCACGCGGGAATGCTGCGCACTCCCGGAGCGCCGTCGTCATCGTTCTCCGATGACCCGCTGCGCATGATGCGAGCAGCGCGGTTCGCGTCCCAGCTGGGTGTCACCGTGGCCCCGGAGGTCTTTGCTGCCATGAAGGATATGGCCGGGCGCATTGAGATCATCTCCGCGGAACGGGTCCGGGACGAACTGGTAAAGCTGATCAACGGCAAGGCTCCGGCGGACGGCGTTGACCTGCTGGTGGAAAGCGGCCTGGCGGATTACGTGCTGCCCGAGGTGGCCGCGCTGCGCCTGGAGATCGACGAGCACCACCGGCACAAGGACGTCTACCAGCACTCCCTTACCGTGCTGCGGCAGGCCTGTGACCTGGAGACCGGCCCGGACGGGCCCGTCCCGTCCCCGGACTTTGTGCTCCGCTTCGCGGCATTGATGCACGACGTCGGCAAGCCGGCTACCCGGCGCTTCGAAGGTACGGGGGCGGTCAGCTTCCTGCACCATGACGTGGTGGGAGCCAAGCTCACCGCTAAGCGGATGAAGGCTCTGCGGTTCGACAATGACACGATCAAGGCTGTGTCGAGGCTGGTTGAGCTGCATATGCGTTTCTACGGCTATGGTGATGCCGGCTGGAGCGACTCCGCCGTGCGCCGCTACGTCACGGACGCCGGACCCCTGCTGCAGCGGCTGCACCGCCTGACGCGCTCCGACGTCACCACCCGCAACCGCCGCAAGGCCGAGCGGCTTGCCTTTGCCTATGATGACCTCGAAGCGCGGATCGAGAAACTGGCGGAGCAGGAAGAGCTGGCCTCCATCCGCCCGGACCTGGACGGCGGCCAGATCATGGAACTCCTTGGCATCCGTCCCGGACCGGTGGTGGGCCGTGCCTACCGGTTCCTGCTCGAAGAACGCATGGAGAACGGCCCCGGGACACCCGGGGAGGCCGAAGCCAAGCTGCGCCAGTGGTGGCAGGAGCAGCCCGAAAGCCGGGAAGCCCAGTAGCCCGGCAGGCCTTTCGGGACCGCACCGCAGTCAAACGCAGAAGAAAGGGACACTGATGACCGCAGGCAACCTAGGACCGGCAGTTCCTGACCTGACCCCCTCAGGAACCCGGCTGCCTACCCTGTGGCTGGTCCGCCACGGCGAAACGGAATGGTCCAAGCAGGGCAACTACACCGGGCTCACTGACATTCCCCTGACTGCGGAGGGTGAAGCCCAGGCCGTTGCTGCCCGGGAGAAGATCGGCGACACCGCATTCGACCGTGTGTTCAGCTCCCCGCTCATCCGCGCCCGGCGGACGGCAGAACTGCTGGGACATCCCGCCCCCGAGGTGCTTCCGCACGCCCATGAATGGGACTACGGGCTCAATGAAGGCCGGCGGAACACGGAAGTCCGTGTGGAGAATCCGGGCTATATCATCTGGAACGACGGCGTTCCGGGCGGTGAAACGCTAGCCCAGGTCGCCGGCCGAGCCGACCGCATCATCTCCACGGTGCAGGCAGGCTGCGGCACGGCTATGGACCTGAATCCCGAAGAAGCTCCGATTGAGCGGGCGATGCTGGTGGCGCACGGCCATTTCCTTCGTATTCTCGCCGCACGGTGGCTCGGCTTGGCGCCCGACGCCGGCAGGCACCTTGTGCTGGGCACGGCTGCGGTCTGTGTCCTCGGTTGGGACAAGCACACTCCGGCGATCCTGAAATGGAATTTGTAGAAGTTTTTAAATTTGTTTCGCGAAAAGGCTTGGCAGCATGCCTGCAGCCGGGTTATATTTTTTTGAGCCCGCAAAGAATGCGGTGCTCTCAGCCCACGGAGATATGGCCTGGCCAGATCCTATGGGAACGACACAGCAAAAAACAGGAGGTGGAGTGTGGTGTTGGATTACACGGACATGTTCCGGCGGACCTTTGTCCCCGCAGTCATCTCCTTCCGGCAGTGGCGGTTCCAGGGCACAGCACGCCTTCAGGCCTAGGCTGTTTTCCGCGGCACTGTCCAACGGTTGCCGCACTCACGGTCGCTGAACGGCGTCTCTGAACGGCAGCCCGTAACCACTGCCCCACGGGGCCGGGTGCCAGGTGCGGACTGCACTGATTCCCAAACCCGAAGAGCTTCCGGCGGGAGTTTAGTCCCGCCGCCTCCGGGTCCGGGCCCATCCCGGCAATTCCAAATGCCTGTCTGTGCAACTTTGCAGGCTTAAACCAGCAGACGTAATTGTCCGGGAGTTTCTTCCCTTTTCCCCTTATAGGCGATCGCCTTTAATTCATTGCTGCGCTTCAGTGCGCCCATTTTCCGGAGAATTGCCATGCCCTTTTATAAGTTGCCCGCTGCCGATCTTGTGCAGCAGCAAACTCCTCCTGTACACCAGAGTCCGGCCAGCGCGCCGGGGCCAGCCACCCCAAACCGCGGCCCAAGGCTGTCCCGGTTCCAGTATGTGCTGGGTCTGCTGCGGCTGCTGCGGAGGGCAGCGGCTGTCCAAGCGGCAGCCAGCGGCCGCCTGATGGATGAGCAGGAGGAGCGTCAGCTGCGTCTGCTCCGTATCAGTTCGCCGCCGTCCGGTTCCGCACGGTGAGAGACTGCACACCCCGGCCCGGACTGCCCCGGAATCCCGCGGCAGTCCGGGTGTAAGGAAACAAAGCGGGACCCGTTCGCGTTGTATGGTCGATAGGTAGGGAACACAGGCCAGCGACGAAGGGAGTGCTGTGCCCCAGGTCAACCGGGTGGCCATGCTCTCGCTGCATACCTCGCCGCTCGAACAGCCTGGTTCCGGCGACGCGGGCGGGATGAATGTCTACGTTCGTTCCGTGGCCGTCGAGATGGCGAAAATGGGCGTGGGAGTGGATATCTTCACGCGCGCATGTGCGTCGGACCAGCCCCACGCCGTCGAACTGGCACCCGGGGTAACGGTGCACCATGTGACCGCCGGTCCGCGCCGCAAGGTTCCAAAGGAACTGCTGCCCAAGCTCTCGGGCGAACTGGTCGAAGCCGTTGCCCGTTCAGTGCAGCGCGGCCCGCGTTATGACGTCCTGCATTCGCATTACTGGGTTTCCGGCGTCGCCGGCATCAGCCTCGCCCGGCACTGGGATGTTCCCCTGGTCCACACCATGCACACCATGGCCCGCGTGAAGAATCTCCAGCTCCAGCCGGGAGAAACCCCCGAACCCCAGGTCCGGATCCAGGGCGAACAGGACATTGTTGACTCTGCCGCACGCCTGATTGCCAATACCACCACAGAGGCCGATGAGCTGGCTGCCTGGTACGGGGCGGAGCCGCAGTCGATCGATGTGGTTGCCCCGGGCGTGGACCTGGACGTATTTTCCCCCGCCGGGCGGCTTGAGGCGCGTGCGCGGCACCTTATCCGGCGCGGAGAGTTCCACGTGGTTTTTGCCGGGCGCATCCAGCGGATGAAAGGCCCGCAGGTACTGGTGGAGTCCGCTGCCCGGCTGCGGGCATCCCGTCCGGACATCCCCCTCCGGGTCAGCATCCTGGGCGCTCCCAGCGGCTCCGACGTCCTGGATTTGGAGGCAGCTATCCGTGCCCTCGGGCTGCAGGGCACCGTGCAGCTGCACCCGCCCGTGGCAGCGAAAGGGCTGGCTGGCTGGTTCCGGTCTGCCGACGTCGTTGCCGTTCCGTCTTTCTCTGAGTCCTTTGGCCTGGTGGCGCTGGAGGCCCAGGCCTGCGGCACTCCGGTCCTGGCCGCGGACGTCGGCGGGCTGCCCAAGGCCGTCAGCTCCGGTCAGACCGGCGTCCTGGTCCAGGGACACGACCCCTCCCGGTGGGCTGCCGAGCTCGAAACGCTCTACGACCACCGCTCCTGGCGCGGTGAACTGGGCCGGGAAGCCGCAGTGCATGCCCGGTCCTTCGGCTGGCGGCGCACCGCCAGCCTCACCACACAGTCCTACCTGCACGCCGCCGAGCAGGGCGCAGCCCACGCCGTCGGCAACTAGAGCACGCGGGATGAGTGCCCGCCGTGTGCCGGATTGACGGGCGCCGGGGCTGGTGCAAGCGTTGAGTTATGGCCAATGACCTTGAGATCTCCCGGGCTGCGACGCTGCAGCCCATCACCGACATAGCCCGCTCCGCAGGCATTCCTGAGGACGCGCTTGAACTGTACGGACGCTACAAGGCGAAGGTGAATCCGGCCCTGGTGCCCAAGCGGACGGCGCCAGGCAAGGTGGTACTGGTTACCGCCATGAGCCCCACTCCGGCGGGCGAGGGCAAATCAACAGTGACGGTAGGTCTTGGAGACGCACTGGCGCGTTCCGGACAGAAAACCGTTATCGCGCTCCGCGAGCCGTCCCTGGGGCCGGTGCTCGGCATGAAGGGCGGCGCCACCGGCGGCGGCTATTCGCAGGTAATACCCATGGAGGAGATCAACCTCCACTTCACCGGCGACTTCCACGCGATCACCAGTGCCAACAACGCCCTTGCCGCACTGGTGGACAACCACATCTTCCAGGGCAACGAGCTGGGGATCGACCCGCGGCGGATTACCTTCCGCCGGGTCATGGATATGAATGACCGTTCGCTGCGCCACATTGTGGTGGGTCTGGGCGGGCCGGGACAGGGCACCGTCCGCGAGGACGGATTCGACATCACCGTGGCCTCGGAGATCATGGCGGTCTTCTGCCTTGCCACGGACATTGAGGATCTCACCGCCCGGCTGGCCAGGATTACCGTTGGCTACACCTGGGACCGGCAGCCGGTCACTGTGGCCGACCTCAAGGTGGAGGGCGCCCTGGCGCTGCTGCTGAAGGACGCCCTGAAACCGAATTTGGTGCAGACCATCGCCGGTACGCCGGCGCTGGTCCATGGGGGACCCTTCGCGAACATTGCGCACGGCTGCAACTCGGTAATAGCGACAACGCTGGGACGGAACCTGGCCGACGTCGTTGTTACCGAGGCGGGCTTCGGTGCGGACCTGGGCGCGGAGAAGTACCTGGACATCAAGTCGCGGGTAGCAGATGTGGCCCCGGACGCCGTCGTGGTGGTCGCAACCATCCGGGCGCTGAAAATGCACGGCGGGGTGCCCCGGGAGCGGCTGGATGAACCAAACCTGACCGGGCTGGAAGCCGGCACCGCGAACCTTCAGAGGCACGTGCGGAACCTGGGCAAATTCGGCTTCTCACCCGTCGTAGCGGTCAACCGCTTCACCACGGACACGGCAGAGGAAATCGACTGGCTGCTGCAGTGGTGTGCCCGCGAAGGAGTGGAGGCCGCTGTAGCGGACGTCTGGGCGCAGGGCGGCGGAGGCCCCGGGGGCGATGACCTGGCGGCCAAGGTGCTCTCGGCGTTGAAGAAGCCCGTGGACGTCCGACCGCTGTATCCGCTGCAAATGAGTGTGGAGGACAAGATCCGTACCGTGGTCCGCGAGATCTACGGAGCCGACGACGTCGAGTTCTCAGTGCCCGCGCTGCGCCGACTGGAGGAAATCAAGGCAAACGGGTGGGAGAACTTTCCTGTCTGCATGGCCAAGACCCAGTACTCCTTCTCCGACGACGCCGCGAAGCTCGGTGCACCCGAGGGCTTTACGATCCATGTCAGGGACCTGGTGCCCAAGACCGGTGCCGGGTTCATCGTGGCCCTCACCGGGGCGGTAATGACCATGCCGGGGCTGCCAAAGCACCCCGCGGCGCTGCGCATGGCAGTGGCCGCTGACGGAACGCCGTCGGGCCTGTTTTAGCGGTGCCTCTCCAACGAGATAGCAGAAAGTGCACGTCCCGGCGCTGGGACGTGCACTTCTGCTATCTCGGTTTTTGCGGGAGGGAGCTTAGCACTCGGCTTCGCCCCGAATGAACTGCTCCACCTTTTCGCGGGCAATGTCATCGTTGTACTGCTCCGGCGGGGACTTCATGAAGTAGCTCGACGCGGAGAGGATCGGACCGCCGATTCCGCGGTCCAGCGCGATCTTGGCTGCGCGGACGGCGTCGATGATGACGCCGGCGGAGTTGGGGGAGTCCCAGACCTCAAGCTTGTACTCCAGGGACACCGGAGCGTCGCCGAAGTTGCGGCCTTCCAGACGGACGAAGGCCCACTTGCGGTCATCCAGCCAGGCCACAAAGTCGGACGGGCCGATGTGGACGTCGTTCGCGGCCAGCTCGGCGGAGACGTTCGAGGTGACGGCCTGCGTCTTGGAGATCTTCTTGGATTCAAGCCGCTCGCGCTCGAGCATGTTCTTGAAGTCCATGTTGCCGCCGACGTTGAGCTGGTAGGTACGGTCCAGCGTGACGCCGCGGTCTTCGAAGAGCTTGGCCATCACGCGGTGCGTGATCGTGGCACCGATCTGGCTCTTGATGTCGTCGCCGACGATCGGGACGCCGGCAGCAGTGAACTTGTCAGCCCACTCCTTGGTTCCGGCGATGAAGACGGGAAGAGCATTGACGAAGGCCACGCCTGCGTCGATTGCGCACTGGGCGTAGAACTTTGCTGCCTGCTCGGAACCGACCGGCAGGTAGCAGACCATAACGTCGATGTTCGCGGCCTTGAGCTCGGCAACCACGTCAACGGGGGCCTCGTCGGATTCGCTGATCGTTTCGCGGTAGTACTTGCCCAGTCCATCGAGGGTGTGGCCGCGCTGGACCTTGACGCCGGTCTCGGGGACATCGGCGATCTTGATGGTGTTGTTTTCGCTGGCGCCAATGGCGTCGGCCAGGTCGAGTCCGACCTTCTTGGCATCGACGTCGAATGCAGCCGCGAAGTGCACGTCATTGACGTGGTAATCGCCGAACTGGACGTGCATCAGGCCTGGGACGGTTGCTGTCGGGTCAGCGTCTCGGTAGTAGTGGACGCCCTGCACCAGCGATGCAGCGCAGTTACCAACACCAACGATTGCCACCCGGATCGGGTTATTTGCCACGTTTCTCCTTTGAAGACATTCCTGTGCCGCCGCCCGCCGCTGACGCGCGGATGTGCCGCAGCAGGCGGCGCAGGCAACTGACCCAGTCTACTTCGTTCAGGTAACAATCCCCGGGTGCAGGGCCGGAGACAGCTGCGCGCCATCAGCGAAAGGCGGACAGGACTGCCGCTGCACCGAGAGCCGCGACCGTGCAGTGGCCAGCCAGCCCAAGCACGTGCTGCAGCCTCGGAGCAGTGCGTCCGCGCAGCAGCGCACCGGTGCAGACGAGGCCCAGCTGCCAGGCTCCGGACGCTGCACTGACCCCCGCCACGAGGGCAGCGGCAGTACCCGGTGAGGACAGCAGCTCTGCCAGTCCGGCAGCCAGGGCGGTGAAGTAGAGCAGTGTAGCCGGGGTGAGGGCAGTGAGTGCCAGAAAAAGGACAAACCGCTGCAACCGGGCCGGGTCACTGATGGCCCGGCCCGGAACGGGGCTTCTCAGCGTCCGCCGGAGCCCTGCCAATCCCAGCGCGAGGAGGGCCGTCCCGGCAGCCATTGAGGAGGTAATCGTAGGAGCCGGTCACGTGCACCGCGTCGCGGACCGGCGGGTTGCCTTCGGCCCAAGCCAGGAATTCCCGGGAATTCGTGTTCGGGGTGCCGGGCATGTCTGCCCTCGACGCGCTGCTCCACCAGCTCAAAACAGAGTCGGGGGCCCTCCAGACCCAGACCCGGCTCGCCCTTCGCTGACCGCTTTTGGTTCGCTTCCGGTGGCATGGCCAACCGGTGCGCCTACGCTGGAAGAACAGTCCCGGAGCCCTTCCTCCGCTAGGAGTGCACCATGAGAGACATTCCAGCAGGTCTCCGCACCCGCGCCGCCGTTGTACTGGCGGCCACGGTGCTTCTGACCGGCGGCGGACTGGCCGCCTGCAGCCAGGAGTCCGGAGAATCCACATCGAGCCCGACGGCGGAATCACCCTCTGCGTCGCAGCTCGCTGATGAGTGTGAACTGCCCGGGCCTTCCGCCACCCCGAGTCCGGAGAGCAGCAGCTTCTCAGCTGCGGACCCGGACAGTTCAGCGCTCCAGGTGGGCAGCGGCGAGCAGCGTGCAGTCGAAGCCTCCACCATCACCAAGTCCGGGGACAGCTCCAATACGGATTCCTCCAGCTTTACCGGCCTCAACGCTGCCGTACTTATCACGGGCGGCGGGTCGCTGGCGCTGAACGGGACCACCGTGGAAACCTCCGGCGCCGGAGCCAACGGGATCTTCGCCACCGGCACCGGTTCTGCCGTATCCCTGCAGGACGTGACCGTAAGGACAGACGGCAGCTTTGCCCACGCCCTGGATGTAACCGACGGCGGCAGCATCACCGCCGTCAGCCCTGACCTGACCACCGCCCAGGATCATTCCAGCGCGATCGCAACCGACCGCGGCGGCGGGGACATCCAGGTCAGCGGCGGCACGGCGAGGACCGAGGGCGGGCTGTCCGCCGTGATCTACTCGACCGGCATCATTGATGTGTGCGGACTGACCGGTTCCTCAACCCTGGCCGAGGGGATCGTGGTGGAGGGGGCAAACTCCGTCCAGGCTTCCAGTTCGGATCTCACCGGCGGAACCCACGGGGCCTATCTGTACTCCAGTACCCCTGGAGGCAGCGGGGGAGGAACACTGACGATCTCCGGCGGAACGCTGACAGCGCAGAATGGAAACGCCGTTCTTGTTGACGGAGTTTCCGCCACCATAAACCTCAGCAATGCAGCGAAGCTGGACCCCGGGTCCGGAAGTGTCCTGAGCGTAACCAACAACGGCAGCGCATCAGCTTCCCTGACGGAAACCGAACTCCAGGGGCAGCTCACCGCCGACGCCGGCAGCAGCCTGGACCTTTCCCTGACGGCCAACAGCAAGATCACGGGCACGCTGAGCAACGTAGGGGTGGACCTGGACAACACCAGCACCGTCGAGCTCACGGCAGACAGCTCCGCCACCTCCGTGACGGGAGCACTGGTCACCGGGTCCGAGATCACCAACATCACCGGCAACGGCCACACCCTGACCTACGATCCCTCGGCGGAAGGCAACGCCTACCTTAATGGCCAGGACTACGACCTCGCCGGAGGCGGAACCCTCCGCGCGGCATAGCCGCCTGCATACTGGAAGGCATGGATCCCACACCCCGCCGGCGGCCGATGCGGATAGTTGTCCCCAGCCGGAATGACCGGCTGCTTAGCCGGTTCACTGAATCCATCGGCGGGCCCCTGGGGCGGTACACCGCTCCGGGGATTGTGTCTCCGGGGTTCTTCACCGTCCCGCGCGTGCTGATCCTGCTGACCACCCTGGGGGCGCTGCTGGCGCTGCTCGCCAAAACCCCCTGCCGGCTCAACGGCTGGTCCAATTCGTTCTACCAGGCCTGTTATTCGGACTGGCCTGCCCTGTTCGGTGCCCGCGGACTCGGTGATGGGGTCTACCCCTTTATCAGCCCCGGATCCGAATTTGAGTATCCTGTGCTGCTGGGGCTGGTGGCCGGATTCGTGGCCTGGCTGGTGCCGGCGGAGGCGGCCTCCCGGGGTCTGATCTACTTCGATCTCAACGCGGTGTTTGCCTCCGCGGCGTGGATCGTCACGGTTATCGCCACCATGAAGATGGCCAACCGGCGTCCCTGGGACGCCGCGATGGTGGCCGTCGCGCCGGCCATGATCCTGTCCATGTTCATCAACTGGGACATTTGGGCCGTGATGCTCGCTGCCCTGGGCATGCTGGCCTTCGCGCGCAGCCGGCCTGTCCTGGCCGGCGTTCTCATTGGCCTCGGAACGGCGCTGAAGCTCTATCCGGTGCTCATCCTGGGGGCGGTGCTGGTCCTGGCACTGCGCACCCTGAAGCTGCGTGCGGCCGTTCTCACGTTCGCGGCCACCGCTGCGGCCTGGCTCGCGGTCAACGTCCCGTTTATGCTTCGCGATTTTGCGGGCTGGAAGTACTTCTACGATTTCTCCCGTGACCGGGGAGCGGGGAACTCCAGCGTCTGGCAGGCCTGGAACATCACCTTCCCGGAATCCGCGGTCGACGCCGCGTTCATCAGCTTCTGGGCGTATTTTCTTTTCGCGCTGGCCTGCGCCGGGATCGCGCTGCTGGCACTGGCAGCTCCGCGCCGTCCGCGCCTGGCGCAGCTGGTGTTCCTGATCGTGGCAGCGTTCATCCTCACGAATAAGGTCTATTCACCGCAGTTTGTGCTCTGGCTGGTGCCGCTGCTGGCCTTGGCGAGGCCACGCTGGCGGGATTTCCTGATCTGGCAGTTCTTTGAAGTAATGCACTGGTGGGCCGTCTGGCTTTACCTGGCAGCACTCCTGGGCGGAGGGGCCCCGGAGAACAACCTCGACTCCGGCTGGTTTGTTGTCTCAGTCATAGGGCACATGGGCGCCACCATGTACCTGATGGGCCGGGTGGTGATGGATATCTGGGATCCGCGGACGGACCCGGTGCGCCGCATGGGCATCGATGATCCGCAGGGAGGGCCGTTCAACCAGGCCCCGGACCGCTGGCGCCTGCGGCTGCGCCGCCGCCCTCGGGTACCCTTGGAGACGGACGCAGCCCCGGCGAAAGAAGCAATGTGACCCCCGCTCCCTACCGTTTCCAGCAGCTGTCCCGCGAGGACTTCGAGTCTCTGGCAGCACACCATCCCGGGGTGGTCATTCCCCTGGAACAGACACCGTACTGGGCAGATTTCGAAACCCGCCTGGGCCGGGAGCCGTACGGCATCTGGGCCTATTACGACGGCGGCAAATTGGTCGCGTCCGCGAGCTATCTCCGTTCCCGGCGCCGCCTGCGCCCCTCCCTGGTGGTTGTGAACGGCCCAACGTGGTTCAGCGAGCGGACCCCTGAAGCGGAGGCACGCCTGGTGGCCACCGTGCAGGAACAGTTCAAGGCTGATCCCAGTATGGATCCGCTCTACGTACGGATGCAGGTGGAACACGTCAGTTCCCCAGTGACCGGGCCGTTGGAGCACGGCTGGTACGAACGCGAAATCGTAGTGGACCTGACTCCGGACACAGAGAAGATCTTCGCTGCTTTCCGCCCCAACGCCCGGAACCTGATCCGCAAGGCGGAGAAGCTCGGCGTCGAGGTCCGCACCGTGGAACGGGAACAGTGGGCGGAGGTCTTCCGCACCGAACTGTTCCCGATCATGCAGGAAACAGCAGCCCGTGACGGCTTTTCCAGCTTCGATTCAGCGTTTTACGAGACGCTGCTGACCGAGCTGGGTGACTACCTGCGCCTTATGGTGGCCTACGTCGCCGGCAAACCCGTCTCCTGGCTGATCACCACCGAATACCGCGGCTACGCCGTGTACTACTTCGCCGCCAGCTCCCGCGACGCCAGGAAAACCAACGCCCCCTACCTGCTGCTCTGGGAAGCGTTCAAGGTCCTGAAGGAGGCAGGGAACACGGCCTGCGGACTAACCGGCATCGAGAGCGAGAACTACCCTTCGCTGGCCAACGTCACCACCTTCAAACGGAACTTTTCCAAAACCATCGTTACGGTTCCCACTACCTATGACATTCCGCTGCACCCGCTGCGTTACCGGGCCCTGGCGGCTGCGCTGCGGCTGCGCCGGGAAGCCCCCGGAATGCTGCACAGCGTCCGTGCCCGCCTGAAGAGCCCTTCATCTGCCAAGGCCGGCCGTGACTGATGTAACCGTGGTGGGATCCGGGCCCAACGGCCTGGCCGCGGCTGTCACCATGGCCCGCGCGGGATTGTCCGTGCGCGTCCTGGAAGCGGCACCCACCGCGGGCGGCGGGTCACGCACCAGCGAGCTGATGCGTCCCGGCCATTTCCACGACGTCTGTTCTGCAGTCCACCCGATGGCGCTGGCCGCCCCGTTTTTCCGGGATTTCGGTCTCTCGGACCGGATTCGGCTGGAAGTTCCCGAGGTGTCCTATGCCCAGCCGCTGGACGGAGCACGCGCTGCGCTTGCCTACCGCAGCCTGGAGCGCACCGTGCAGGAACTTGGGCCGGACGGAAAGGCGTACAACACGCTGATGCAGCCGCTGGTTGAGCACAGCGAAGCGATCACACGGACGCTGATGGACCCGCTGCTGAAGGTTCCCCGCGAGCCCCTGGCCGCGCTGCGTTTTGGCCTGGCCGCCCTGGACCAGGGAACCGGGACATGGAACCGCCGTTTTAGTGAAGACGCGGCACCCGCACTCTTGACCGGAGTGATGGCCCACCCCGTGGGGCGGCTGCCCTCGCTTTCGTCTGCCGGCGGCGGACTGCTGCTGGCGCTGTTGGCTCATACCGTTGGCTGGCCCGTGCCGCAGGGCGGGTCCCAGGCCATCGCGGATGCCCTGGCAGCGGACCTGCGGGCCCACGGCGGTGAACTGGAGACAGGACACACGGTGGACTCGCTCAGCGAACTCTCCGGCTCCCGGGCCGTCATCCTCGACACCGCGCCGGCAGGATTGCTGCGCCTGGCGAAAGGAAGGCTGCCGGCCCGCTATGAACGCGCGCTGCAGCGCTTCCGCTACGGCAATGCCGCCTGCAAGGTGGACTTCATCCTTTCCGGACCGGTTCCGTGGACCAACCCGGGGACCGCAGCCGCGGGAACGGTTCACCTGGGCGGAACGCGGGAAGAGACCGCTGCCTCCGAGGCCGAGGTGGCAGCCGGCCGGCACCCGGAAAAACCCTACGTGCTGCTTTCCCAGCCCAGCACCTTCGATGTCTCCCGTGCACCCGCCGGGCGGCACATCCTGTGGACCTACTGCCATGTCCCCGCCGGATCGGACAAGGACATGGCAGCCGCCGTTACCGCTCAGATTGAACGCTTCGCCCCCGGCTTCAGGGACGTCATCGTCGAAACCCGGACCACGACGGCGCGCGGTCTGGCCGCTTACAACGAGAATTATGTGGGCGGTGACTTCGGAGCCGGGGCTGTGACGCTGGGTCAGATGCTTCGCCGTCCGGTCCTTTCCCCCGTCCCCTGGAATACTCCCCTGCCGGGCGTTTTCCTGTGCTCCGCCTCCACTCCTCCCGGCCCGGGCGTACACGGAATGGGCGGCTACCACGCCGCCGCTGCGGCGCTGCGCACGGTGTTCGGGCTGCCGCTGCCTTCCCTCGCACCGGGAAGGTAGCCGCAGGTTACAGAAGTGACGCGCTGCGCGCGGCGTACCGCCGGCAGCCGTCCCCGCCGGCGGTATCTTTGAACTCGGCATCTTAGGACAGCGGGCTTGCATCAGAGTCTCAGCCACAGCACAGCCGGGGAGCTCTTATGACGGTTTCAACACAACCTCTTTCGGGGCGTCCCGAAGGATCCGTCCGGACCCCCTCCCCGGAAGAGGCCGGCGGACAGACCGGCAAACGGCCAAGGGACCGGCGGGGCAGGCGGTGGCGCCGGCGCAGCCCCGGACGAACGCGCCGGAACACCGCACTTATCCTGGCCGTCGCCGGAGCGGCAGTCCTGGTGGCTGCCGCAGTGTTCAGCTACCGGTTCATCAGCCAGAACGTGCTGGGGCCCCAGGCGGTGGCGGAGGACTATCTGGCGGCGCTGGCCTCTGGAGACCAGGCCGCTGCCCACGCACTGCTGCCGGACACCGGAGCGCTTGTGCCGCAGGACCCGGCAGTGTATGCGTCCGCGGGAGCGCGGATCACCGGCTTCGAGATCGTGGGACAGGAGATCAGCGCAGGCAGCGCCGTCGTTCACGCCCTCGTGAACCGGAACGGAGAACGGAACGCCGTAGAGTTCCGGCTGAAGGACGCCGGCTCCCAGGCCCTGGTCTTTACCGCCTGGCAGCTGGAGGCCACCGCCGCCCGGACCGTGGAGGTGGAGGTTCCTGCCGGAACAGGGCACATTCGGATCAACGGGACAGCGCTGGACCTTCCCCCGGGCGGGGACTCCGCAGAGATCCTGCTGCTCCCCGGGTCCTACGTTATTGACGGCCCGAAGGAACGTTTCCTCAGCTACGGTGCAGGCAAAACGGTACTGGTGGAGCCGGGAATGGCGGGCGGTCCCAGTCCGGTCCGCCTGCGCGCTTCGGCGAACGCGGAGCTTGCGGCGGAAATCCAGGCGCAGGGCGAGGCATACCTGGCGCACTGCCTTGCCAGCCCCGAGGCCGCACCGGAAGCCTGCCCCAATGCGGCATACTCCAGCTACGGGCCGGAGCGGATCCGGGACGTGCGGTGGGTGCTGGAACGGGCACCGGAATACCGGATCACCGGGACGCCGGAATCGGGACTGGCGGTCTACGCAGCCGGGGGCAAGGCCCGGGTGCAGTACCAGGAGGACACCAGCGGGGCTGGCCGCTGGGAAAGCCGCTCGGACCTGGTGGGCATCAGCTTCAGCTCCGCGGTTCAGCTGGCTGGGGAGAGCCTGCGCCTGGACTTCCGGCCCTGAGCCCTTGCACTGGGGAGCGCGGCGTGGGGAACTTGAACGAGGAGGTTTCCCCATGACGGACACACCCGAACACCTGAGCAACCACCACCGGGACACGCTGAACCAGATTCTGCGCCATCCGGTCTCCCACAACATTGAGTGGAAGCGCGTGCGGTCCCTGCTGGACGCCGTCGCGGACACCACGCGGGAACACAACGGCAAATATGAGGTGACCCTTGGAGGGCACACCGACTACCTGACCCCACCCCGCGGCAAGGACATTGACGAGCAGACGGTAGTGGATCTGCGCGAAATGCTGGAGCGCGCCGGGTTCTCCCTGCAGGAGTAGGCGGCGCGCCCCCGGGCGCTACTTAACCTCGAGTTCGCCCATTCGTGACCATTCCTGGCCGTCGATGAGGGTGTTGATGATCCGCGGCGTCTCGACCAGCGCCGGAAGCATGTCCTTCATGGCCTGCTGGAAGTGGTCGCTGTTAACGTGGGCAGCCGCGGCGTCGTCCTTGAACGCTTCCACGAGCACAAACTCGTTCGGATCTTCCAGGCTCCGGGACCAGTCGAACCAGAGGTTGCCGTCTTCCGCGCGGGTGGCAGCGGTGAAGGCTGCGGTGAGCTCGGGCCACCGTTCGGTCCACTCCGGCTTGACCTTGAACTTAACGACGATGAAGATCATCTTTCTCTCCTGCTTTCCTCCGGTACTGCGGTAATTGCCAACACAAAAGCCTATGCCCGCGGGGGTCCGGCGTCACGCTGGCGGAAGTCCATCCCCTCGATGGGAGGATGGAAGCGTGGCTCATCTAGACGTATCCGGCATTGACTACTTCCTCTCCGACGGCAGGCAGCTGCTCAGCGGCGTCAGCTTCAAGGTGGGCGAGGGCCATAAAACGGCCCTGATCGGTCCGAACGGCACGGGCAAGACCACGCTGCTGCGGATCATTGCCGAAGACATCAAACCGGATGAAGGAACTGTGTCCCGGTCCGGGAACATGGGCATCATGCGCCAGTTCGTGGGCCAGGTGCGGGACGGCAGCACCGTCCGAGACCTGCTGGTTTCCGCCGCGCCGCCCGCCATTGCCGCGGCCGCGCGCGCGGTGGACGAGGCTGAAGAGGCCATGATGGAGAACGACGACGAGCCCACCCAGATGCGCTACGCCCAGGCCATTGCCGACTGGGGAGACGTGGGCGGTTATGAGCAGGAAACAGTCTGGGATGAAGTGACCTCCACGGCCCTGGGCATGCCGTTCGACACGGCCCAGTACCGCCAGGCCAGCACACTCTCCGGCGGTGAGCAGAAGCGCCTGGTGCTGGAAGCGCTGTTCTCCGGCCCGGATGAGCTGCTGCTGCTCGATGAGCCGGACAACTACCTGGACGTGCCCGGCAAGCGCTGGCTGGAGGCCAAACTTGCCGAATCCAAGAAGTCCGTCCTGTTCGTCTCCCATGACCGGGAGCTGCTGGCCAACGCCGCCACCCGCATCGTGACGCTGGAGCCGGGCATCAACGGTGCATCGGCGTGGATCCACGGCGGCGGATTCGGCAGCTACATTAAGGCCCGCGAAGACCGCAACGCACGCTTCGAGGAGCTGCGCCGGCGCTGGGACGAGGAGCACGTGAAGCTCAAGGAACTCGTCAACATGTACAAGAACAAGGCCGCGTTCCGCTCCGACATGGCCAACCGGTACCACGCTGCCCAGACCCGCCTGGCCAAGTTCCTGGAAGCAGGGCCGCCCGAAGCCCTGCCGATCGAGCAGAACGTCAAGATGCGCCTGCGCGGAGGGCGTACCGCCAAGCGTGCCGTGGTAGCCCAGAAGCTGGAGCTGACCGGGCTGATGAAGCCGTTCAGTACTGAGATCTGGTTTGGCGACCGCGTGGGCGTGCTGGGATCCAACGGCTCCGGCAAGTCCCACTTCCTGCGTCTGCTGGCCCTGGGCGGCACCGATCCGGACAAGGAGCACGAGCCAGTCTCCGAGGTGGAGATCGCCCCGGTTCCGCATGAAGGCTCGGTCAAGCTCGGGGCCCGAATCCGCCCAGGGTTCTTCGCCCAGACCATGCTGCGCCCGGATCTGCTGGGCAAGACTCTGCTGGACATCCTGCACCGCGGCGATGAGCACCGTTCCGGCTTGGGCCGGGAGGCCGCCGCCGGCGCCCTGGACCGCTACGGCCTGGCTTCCTCCGGGGAGCAGAAGTACGACTCGCTCTCCGGCGGCCAGCAGGCGCGGCTGCAGATCCTGCTGCTGGAACTCTCGGGTGCCACTCTGCTGCTGCTGGACGAACCGACGGACAACCTTGACCTGCACTCTGCCGAGGCGCTGGAGAAGGCCATCGAGGCATTTGAAGGAACGGTTCTCGCGGTGACGCACGACCGCTGGTTCGCCCGCAGCTTCGACCGGTTCCTGGTGTTCGGTTCCGACGGACGGGTCTATGAGTCCGAGGAGCCGGTCTGGGACGAAAAGCGGGTCGAACGCGTCCGCTGACCGGCTCGCGCGCGCCCGTTTCACTCCGGCGGGGTCCGGGCTCCAGAATGAGGGTGTGAACACCAAAACCCTGGACCGTGCCCTTCTGGCTGTCTTTGCAGTTTTCGCCCTGAACGGTGTGATCTTCGCCAGCTGGGCGGCGCGGATTCCTGCTGCGGCCCAGGCCCTGGACATTGGTTCCGCGGGCGTAGGCCTGCTGCTGCTCTTCTCTGCCGTGGGCTCCGTGGGAGCCCTGCCCCTGGCCGGTGCCCTGGCCGAGCGGGTGGGAACTGCCAACGCGGTGCGGACCGGCGGGCTGCTCGCCTCCGGAGCCGCCCTGGTCATCGCGGCCGGACTGTTCGCCGGATCAATTCCTCTGACTGCGGCCGGGTTGCTGATTTTCGGCTCCGGCATTGGCCTCTGGGATGTGGCGATGAACCTTGAAGGCACGGAAGTTGAGCGCGGACTGCGCCGGACCCTGATGCCCAAGTTCCACGGGGCGTTCAGCGGCGGCGCCTTCCTGGGCGCGATGATCGGCGCGGGCCTCTCAGCCCTGAACGTCAGTCTCCCCGTTCACCTGATCGGAATCGTGGTGGTCGCCGTCGTGCTGGTGATCCTGGTGCCGAAGGCCTTCCTGCCTGATTCCCCACAGATCCACCACCCGCACGGGGAGGGCACAGCCAAGCCATCCAGTTTCGGTGCCTGGAAGGAAGGGCGCACGCTGCTGATCGGCGTCGTCGTCCTGGGGGCGGCACTTACTGAAGGCGCAGCAAATGACTGGGTGGCCAAGGCGACGGTCGACGGGCTGAATGCCTCGGAGACCGCCGGAGCGGTAATGTTCGGCGTGTTCGTCGCTGCGATGACCGCCACCCGCTGGTTCGGCGCCCGGCTGATCGACCGCACGGGCCGGGTCAGGGCGCTGCGGCTGTGCATGGGCGCCTCACTGGCGGGTCTGATCCTGTTTGTGTTCGCACCCAGCCTCTGGCTGGCTGGTATCGGTGTGATCCTGTGGGGTGTCGGCGCCGCCCTGGGCTTCCCGATGGGGATGTCCGCGGCCGGCGATGATCCCCTCCACGCCGCGGGACGTGTCTCCGTGGTCTCGACCCTCGGCTACACCGCCTTCTTCGTCGGACCGCCGCTGCTGGGCTTCCTCGGCGAACTCTGGGGGCTGCGCAACGCACTGCTTGTGGTCGGCGCGGCAATGCTGATGTCCATTGTGTTCGCACCGGTTGCGGCCGAGCGCGAACCGGGGCCGCTGGATGCGGACAAACCCGCCTCCTAGGCTGCGTTACGCGGCCGGATTCCCTGCCGTCTTGCCTTCCGGACCGAAGCTGTCCGGAAAAGCCCTATCCAGCGGATGCGGGCAGTCCTAACCTGTTCGCATGCCCCTTCCCACCAACCCCCACAACCAGATGCGCCCGGTCTCGGAAGGCCGGCGTGACCCGCTGATTCAGGCACGCGGCCTCACCAAGGTCTATAAGTCCAAGTCCGGGCCGGTGGCTGCCCTCGACGGCTTGGACATCGGTGTCCCGCAGGGCACGGTAACGGCCCTGCTGGGACCCAACGGCGCCGGAAAAACGACGGCGGTCAAGGTGCTCACCACCCTGATCAAACCCAACGCAGGGACCGCTTCCATCGACGGAATCGACGTCGCTGCGCGGCCGAAGGATGTCCGTCGGATTATCGGCGTCTCAGGCCAGTACGCCGCAGTGGATGAAAACCTGACCGGCATTGAGAACCTGCGGATGGTTGGCAAGCTCTACCACCTGCCCACGGACCAGGCGCGCCGGCGGGCAGCTGAACTCATTGAACAGTTCGATCTGGCCGACGCCGGCAACCGGCCGGTGAAGGGTTATTCCGGCGGAATGCGGCGCCGGCTGGACCTCGCCGGTGCGCTGGTGAACAATCCACGGGTCCTGTTCCTGGACGAACCAACCACCGGACTGGACCCGCGCAGCCGGCTGGCGCTCTGGGAGGTGATCAAGTCCCTGGTCGCTGGCGGAACCACATTGCTGCTGACCACCCAGTACCTGGAGGAAGCCGATCAGCTGGCGGACACTGTGGCGGTGATCGACGGCGGCAAGGTGATCGCCGAAGGCACCTCAGACCAGCTCAAGGCCCGGATCGGCGGGCACCGCGTGGCCGTGGCCCTGGTCGAGGGCTTCGACTCGGGCACGGCAAAGGAGATCCTGGCGCGCTACGGCAGCGGTGAGGTCCATACCGCCAGCGACGGCCGTGCCCTGGAAGTTGCGGTGACGGAAGGTCCGTCGGCCCTGCAGCGGGTACTTCGTGACCTGGAAGCCGAAGGGATCGAACTGCACGACGCCGGCATCCGGCGCCCCACCCTCGACGACGTGTTCCTGAAACTCACCGGGCACACCACCGACGAAGAAGAGCAGGACGCCGGGAAAGCGAAGGCAGCACGATGAGCGCCGCAACCGCCGTGCCCCGGTTCCAGCCCGGCTCCGGAACCACCGCCGGCAGCTGGATCTCCGACGGCTGGACGGTCACCAAACGGAACCTGATCAAGATCCGCCGTACGCCGGACATGATCGTGTTCGCGGTGCTGCAGCCGATCATGTTCGTGCTGCTGTTTAGCCAGGTCTACGGCGGATCCATCCAGGTGGCCGGGACCAACTACACGCAGTACCTGATGGCCGGCATCTTTGCGCAGACCGTGGTGTTCGGTTCCACCTTCTCCGGATCAGCCATGGCCCAGGACCTGAAGGAAGGAATCATCGACCGCTTCCGTACGCTCCCCATGAGTCCTTCGGCGGTTCTGATCGGCCGGACCAACTCGGACCTGGCGCTGAACGGCATTTCGGTGATCATCATGATGGGCACCGGGCTGCTGGTTGGCTGGCGCGTCAACACCTCCTTCTGGGAATTCCTGGGAGGGGTAGGCCTCCTGCTGCTGTTCTCCTATGCCTTCAGCTGGGTGATGGCTCTGCTGGGCATGTCCGTACGGTCCCCGGAAGCCATCAACAACGCGTCCTTCATCATCCTGTTCCCCGTCACGTTCATTTCCAACGCGTTCGTGCAGAGCTCCACGCTGCCGGAACCGCTGCGGACCATCGCCGACTGGAACCCGGTCTCCGCTCTGGTCCAGGCCGTCCGCCAGCTCTTCGGCAACCTCGGCTCAACGCCGGTGCCGGACACCTGGCCCATGCAGAACCCCGTCACCACGGTGCTGATCGGCTCGGCAATCATGCTCGTGCTGTTTGTGCCCCTGGCTGTCCGCAAATTCGAGGCGGTGAGTTCCCGCTAGGACCCTGCCCCTCCCGACCCGAAGGACACCGAATGATCCAGGCAAACGAACTCACCAAGCGGTTTGGCGGCAAAACCGCCGTCGACGGCATCACTTTCGCAGTCCAGCCCGGAAAGGTGACCGGGTTCCTCGGCCCCAACGGCGCCGGCAAGTCCACCACCATGCGGCTGATTGTCGGCCTGGACCACCCCACTGCCGGGAACGTGAGCGTCAACGGCAAGCCATATGCCAGGCACCGGATGCCGCTGCACGAGGTCGGTGCGCTCCTCGAGGCCAAGGCCGCGCACCCCAGACGGTCCGCCTACAAACACCTGCGGGCACTGGCCGCAACGGAAGGAATTCCATCCGCGCGGGTCAACGAAGTCATCGAGCTGACAGGGCTGGGACCGGTGGCCCGGAAACGGGTGGGCGGTTTCTCTCTTGGCATGGGACAGCGCCTCGGCATCGCCGCGGCCCTGCTGGGGGATCCGCAGACCCTGATCCTGGACGAGCCCGTCAACGGACTGGACCCGGAAGGCGTGAAATGGGTGCGCTACCTCGTTAAGGGCCTCGCCGCCGAAGGCCGGACCGTGTTCATCTCCTCCCACCTGATGAGCGAGATGGCCGTTACGGCAGACCACCTGATCGTGATTGGGCGCGGCCGGATCCTGGCTGACGCGCCCATTGAGACCGTCCTTACCGGCGGCCAGGCCGATCGCGTCCTGGTACGGACGGACGACGCCGACGCCCTGGCCGCCGCTGTAGCCGGCACGGGCGTGGAGATCCGCAGAGAGGCAGCTGACGAGCTGACGGTCCTCGGGCTGCCCGCCCGCCGCATCGCCGAGGCGGCCTTCGCCCGGGGCATCCTCATCACCGGCCTGATTCCGCAGCAGGAAACGCTTGAAGATGCCTACATGGAACTGACTGGCGGGGAAGTCGAATACCAGTCGCAGGAGATTGGCGCGCAGGCGCTTCCGGCCAGCGAAGGACAAGGCAAATGAGCACAGCTGCAGCTCCCCGGTCCCGGCCACAGCGCTCCTGGGGCGGAGGGCCGGTCACTTTCGGGCGGGTACTGCGCTCGGAGTGGATCAAGACGAATACTGTGCCCTCAACCGTCATCCTGCTGGCGGTGGCGTTCGCAGTGATGGTTGGCCTGGGTGCACTGGTTGCCTGGGGACTGATCCAGCTGGCCAGTGAACCCGAGTCCGGTCCGCCCCAGGGAATTGGCCAGTCCCTGCAAAGTGCGGCGTACGACGTCCCGGCCTCCGGCCTGCCGTTTGGCCAGCTGCTGATCGCCGCGCTGGCGGTGGTGCTGATCGGGTCCGAATACACCACCGGAATGATCCGCTCCACCATGGTGGCCGTGCCCACCCGCATCCCCGCACTGCTTGCCAAGGCCCTGGTCATCGCGGTCATCTCCTTCCTGGTCGGCATTGTGTCGGCCTTCGCGACGTATCTGCTGGCGCAGCCGATCCTGTCGGGTTCCAACCTGGACTTCGGGCTGGATGCCGAGTGGGTGCTGCCCTCCATCATCAACACCGGCACTGTCCTGGCCCTGATCGCCATCATGGGTGTGGCCATTGGTGCCCTGCTGCGCAGCACTGCGGGGGGAGTGGTCACCCTGGTGGGCGCACTGTTCGTCCTGCCTATCATTGCCGGACTGCTCACCGGCCTGGCGGACTGGGTGGAAGACGCCGCCCGTTTCCTGCCAAGCAGCGCTGCGGGCCAGCTGGTAGCCACGCGGATCCAGCCGGAGGCCTTCAACCAGGTGGAGGGCGGACTTATCCTCGCCGGATGGGCGGTGGTTCTGCTGGCCGCAGCCATGGTTGTCATCAAAAAGCGGGACGTCTAGAACTGCCCCCTCCGAACGGAGAACTCAGGGAGCTCCCTGAGTCATCCCTAAGGGGGACACCGGTTTTGTCCTGATTCATCCCTAGGGCCGGTCCGCAGCGGAGCGGGGGAGCATAGTGTGGAGGCACACCCCCGAACTTGTACGCTCCTAGATGAGGATCACCATGATCGAGGCACACGGCCTCTCCAAGCGCTACGGCAGCAAGACCGCCGTCGACAATGTCTCCTTCACCGTCGAACCAGGAAAAGTCACCGGCTTCCTGGGCCCGAACGGCGCCGGCAAGTCGACGACCATGCGGATGATCGTGGGACTGGACCGTCCCACTTCCGGAAACGTGACCATCAACGGTAAGCCCTACGCCAAGCACAAGGCTCCCCTGCACGAGGTTGGCGCCCTGCTGGACGCCAAGGCAGTGCACACCCGCCGGTCGGCCTACAACCACCTGCGCGCTATGGCGGCAACGCACGGCATATCCAACAAGCGGGTCAACGAAGTCATCGAGCTCACCGGCCTGGGCCCTGTCGCGAAGAAGCGCGTCGGCGGGTTTTCACTTGGCATGGGCCAGCGCCTGGGCATCGCCGTCGCCATGCTGGGAGACCCGCACACCCTGATCCTCGACGAGCCGGTCAACGGCCTTGATCCCGAGGGCGTGCTCTGGGTACGCAACCTGGCCCGCGGGCTGGCCGCCGAAGGCCGCACCGTCTTCCTGTCTTCCCACCTGATGAGTGAAATGGCCGTGACGGCAGACCACCTCATCGTGATCGGGCGCGGCCGCATCATCGCGAACGCCCCCATCCAGGAGATCATCGACGGCGGCGGACGCCAGCGGACCCGTGTACGTACCGACAACGCCGCTGACCTGCTTCCTGTCCTTGAAGGACGGGGTGCGGACATCAAGCGCGTCGAGGATGGCCTGTTCGAAGTCAGCGGCGCCGATTCACGCTCCATCGCGGAAATTGCACTGGACCGCAGGATCCTGCTCACCGAACTCACCCCCATCCAGGTCTCGCTTGAAGACGCCTACATGGAACTCACCCGGGACGACGTCGAATACAAGTCCCACGGATTTAGCCAGGAACCGGCTGCGGCCGAGCCTGTTGTGGAAGGAAGCCGAGCATGAGCACCGCAACCGCCCCCGCCCCGTCCCGCCGGACGGCCCGCACCGACGGCAGCGGCGTCAACTTTGCCCGGGTAATCCGCTCCGAGTGGATCAAAATCACCACCCTTCCCTCCACAGTGATCCTGCTGTCTGTGACCTTGGTGGTCATGGTCGGCCTGGCCGCGCTGGTGGCTTGGAGCTGGGCCGTCACCGCAGAGATGCTCGCGGACGATCCCACCATGGGACCGGCCATGGGTGTTGGGTCTGGCATGGACCTGCAGACCATGGTTTATGACACTCCGGCCTCCGGTGCGTTGTTCGGGCAGCTCCTGATTGCGGCCCTGGCCGTGGTCCTGGTTGCCTCGGAATACAGCACCGGAATGATCCGCTCCACCATGGTGGCAGTGCCTACCCGGACGCCGGCACTGCTCGCCAAGGCGATCATCACCGCACTCGTTGCCTTCGTCATCGGAGTTGTCGGGGCCTTCGCAAGCTACCTGATCAGCCAGCCCCTGCTGGCACCGGAGAACCTTGAATTCGGACTGGACGCTCCCTGGGTGCTCCCCAGCATCATTAACACGGGCACACTCCTGGCGGCCATCGCCGTGATGGGTGTGGCCACCGGATCACTGCTTCGCAGCACTGCAGGCGGAGTCGTGACGATCATCGGCGTGCTGTTCGTCCTGCCAATGATCGTCCAGCTGATCTCCGGCCTGGCGGACTGGATTCCCGACGCCGCACGCTTCCTGCCCGGCAACGCCGGCGGCCAGCTGGTGGCCGTCCGGGTTCCGGACGACGCCCTGAACCAGCTCGAAGGCGGCCTGGTCCTGGGCGGGTGGGCGGTGGCCCTGATCCTCGTAGCGCTCATCGTGAACAAGCGCCGCGACGTCTAGGGCGCTCAAAGTCTTCGGTGAAGGCGAACGCGGAAGAACGGCCGCCGACGCCTTCACCGATACCCCTCCACAACCCCCGGTGCCCGGCACCGGGGGTTGTCTGTTGTCCATGGGCAGGGAAAGCCGGTTACGCGGGCACCCCCGGCTCTGGTTGAATCGGAGCATGTCTGACGCACTGGACCACGTAAAAGACCTCGGCGAATATGTCGCCGCTTCCCCCTCCAGCTTCCATGCTGCCCGTACGGCCGCGGACCGGCTGCAGGCTGCCGGCTTCACCGAGCTGCGGGAAGCTTCGGACTGGCCTGCAGCGCCCGGCAAGTACGTGGTGGTGCGCGACGGAGCGTTCATCGCCTGGATTGTGCCGGAGGGCGCGGCGCCGGAAACCGGATTCAACATCTTCGGCACGCACACCGATTCCCCCACCTTCAAGCTCAAGCCCTCACCCACTACCGGCAGGTTCGGCTGGCTGCAGGCTGGTGTGGAGGTCTACGGCGGCCCCCTGCTGAACTCCTGGCTGGACCGGGAACTGGAGCTGGCCGGGCGGCTGGTGACGCTCGACGGCGTTGAACACCTAATTGCCACCGGTCCGCTCCTGCGCTTCCCGCAGCTGGCGATTCACCTGGACCGCGCTGTGAACGAGGGCCTGAAGCTGGATAAGCAGCAGCACATGAATCCCGTGTGGGGCCTCGGGGAACCGTCAACCGCAGACCTGCTGGGGCTGCTCGCGGCCAGAGCGGGAGTGGACCGTGAAGAGATCGGCGGGTACGACGTCGTCGCAGCCGACACCCAGCCTGCGCGCGTCTTTGGTGCCGACGCGGAATTCTTCGCCTCCGGCAGGCTGGATAACCTTTCCTCAGTGCATGCCGGCCTCTGTGCCATGGAGGCTGCCGCCGCTGCGAAGGCCGGCGGCTCGATCGCCGTCCTGGCAGCTTTTGACCATGAAGAGGTGGGCAGCGGGAGCCGCTCCGGTGCGGCCGGTCCCTTCCTTGAGGACGTCCTGGCGCGCGTCAGTGCAGGCCTCGGCGCGGGCACGGCAGACGTCCAGCGCGGCTTCGCGGCGTCGTTCTGTATTTCCGCGGATGCCGGCCACGCCGTGCACCCGAATTACGCCGAACGCCATGACCCGGCCAACCGTCCGGTCCTGAACGGCGGTCCGCTGCTCAAGATCAACGCCAACCAGCGCTACACCACCGATGCCCCCGGTGCCGCTTACTGGGCCGCGCTGTGCCGCGAAGCCGGGGTGCCCTACCAGGAATTCGTCTCCAACAACTCGATTCCCTGTGGTTCCACGATCGGCCCGCTGACCGCGACCCGCCTGGGAATCCGCACCATCGACGTCGGCATCCCGCTGCTTTCGATGCACTCGGCCCGCGAGATGGCCGGTGTGGAGGACCCGTTCCAGCTCTGCCGCGCTGCGGAGGCGTTCTTCACTCGATAGCGCCGGCGCGGAACGGCGGACTATCCACAGGTGGACTTTGGAGAGGAGAAAATCCGCTAGGATAGGGGAGTCTGTGCTGTCAGCTCCGGCTGGCAGGCTTCCGGGCATAACGCGGGTTCACCGCCGGCCCGGGACGCAAAGACAACGCTAAAGAACCTCCTGTTACGGAAAGACCGTGACCGTATAGCCCAAAGGAGGTGGGTTCACAAATGCGTGCTTATGAACTGATGGTAATCATCGACCCCGAGGTCGAAGAGCGTACCGTGGAGCCTTCGCTCGACAAGTTCCTCAACGTTGTCCGCAACGAGGGTGGAACCGTCGACAAGGTGGACATCTGGGGTCGTCGCCGCCTGGCCTACGACATCAAGAAGAAGTCCGAAGGCATCTACGCGGTGGTTAACTTCACCGCCAGCCCTGCAGCTGCTGCTGAGCTTGACCGCCAGCTTGGCCTCAACGAGACCATCCTGCGTACCAAGATCATCCGCCCCGAAGACCAGAAGGTTGTTGCCGAGTAATTTCGGCCCACCTTTTATTCGTCAACGAAAGGTCCGGTCATGCCGGGCCGAGACACCAGGAGGCATAAATGGCAGGCGAGACAACGATCACCGTGGTCGGAAACCTGACGAACGATCCGGAACTCCGGTTCACCCCGTCCGGTTCAGCAGTGGCGAACTTCACCATTGCCTCGACGCCGCGCACCTTCGACCGGCAGTCCAACGAATGGAAGGACGGCGAAACGCTGTTCCTCCGCGCGTCGGTCTGGCGTGAAGCTGCGGAAAACGTCGCCGAGTCCCTGACCAAGGGAACCCGAGTCGTCTGCCAGGGCCGCCTGAAGTCACGTTCGTACGAGACCAAAGAGGGCGAAAAGCGTACCGTCATGGAGCTTGAGGTCGACGAAATCGGCCCCTCGCTTCGTTACGCGTCCGCGAAGGTTACCCGCACCCAGCGCTCCGGCGGTGGCGGCGGTGGCTTCGGCGGCAATGCCGGCGGCGGCTTCGGCGGCAACTCCAACTCCGGTTGGGGCGGCCAGCAGCAGCAGCAGTCCGCACCTGCGGACGATCCCTGGGGCGCCCCTGCAGGCGGCAACTCAGGCGGCTGGGGAGCCGGCCCGGATTCCAACGATCCGCCCTTCTAAGCAATACCCCTGTGCCGCAAGGCACAACCTCTGACGGCAACCGCCGTCGAGCCCATCCCGTGGAATTGATCCACGGGCTCCACTAGACATAAGGAGCTCCACGATGGCTAAGGCTGAACTTCGCAAGCCCAAACCAAAGTCCAATCCCTTGAAGGCCGCTGACATCACTGTCATCGACTACAAGGACGTAGCATTGCTGCGCAAGTTCATTTCCGACCGCGGAAAGATCCGCGCTCGTCGCGTAACTGGCGTAACCGTGCAGGAACAGCGCAAGATCGCACAGGCAATCAAGAACGCCCGTGAAGTTGCACTCCTGCCTTACTCCGGCGCTGGCCGCGGCTAAAGGAAAGGAACCTAACTCATGGCAAAGCTCATTCTGACCCACGAAGTCACCGGTCTCGGTGCTGCAGGCGATGTTGTCGAGGTGAAGGACGGTTACGCACGTAACTACCTGGTACCCCGCGGCTTCGCTCTGACCTGGACCAAGGGCGGCGAGAAGCAGGTTGAGTCCATCAAGGCTGCCCGCGCTGCTCGCGAGCACGCTTCGCTGGAAGATGCCCAGAAGCAGGCCGCTGCACTCTCTGCCAAGCCGGTCAAGCTGACCGTCAAGGCCGGCGAGTCCGGACGCCTCTTCGGCACGGTCAAGCCCGCTGACGTTGCCGCTGCTGTTGAAGCTGCCGGCCTCGGCAGCATCGACAAGCGCAAGGTTGAACTGCCGACTCACATCAAGTCGGTTGGTTCCTTCCAGGCCAACGTGCGCCTGCACGACGATGTTGCTGCTGTTATCGACCTTGAGGTCGTTGCCAGCTAGTACCGGTCGCCTCGCACTGCGAGATCTGCAGCGCCCCCTGTCTCTCCTGAGGCAGGGGGCGCTGCTGTGTTAGGCGTCAGGAAGATGTACAGCACGATTACCCGGCACAGGTAGTTGAAGTAGCGCACAGGCATGTGGATAGCTTCTGTGGATAACGCGTTCCTTATGCCCCTTCGGGGAATCTGTCAACCTGAAGGCGGCGGCTGAATGTTGGAGAAAATACATGGCTGTGCACAGGTGTGGAGAAGTGTTTTACCTAGTCAGAGCGATATTTGGCTAGAAACTATTTTGTTGTCCACAGGCTTATGCCCAACCTGTGCACAAGACACGCCGTGTTATGAACAGGGTATCCACACTGCCTGTGGATAACTCGTTTGTTGAGGGAGCCTTACGGGGCTACGGTTGCGGGTGGACTCCCTCATCGGCGCATCCGGAAACGTATCGGCGAGGGCACGGCGGGCGAAGGCGCCCGATGTCAGTGCCGTCGGCTAGAAATAAAGCCATCCATACATTCGGGTCAGCCTGACAGAGCCCGTGGATAGAACATTCTTGGAAAGGGTGGCCCCGTGTCGCTTGCACATGCGGATTCCGCTGAATCAACCCGAACTCCCGATTTTGGCCGGACTCCGCCCCAGGACCTGGTAGCGGAGCAGTCGGTGCTTGGCGGCATGATGCTCTCCAAGGACGCCATTGCCGACTGCGTGGAGGTACTGAGGGGCGTCGACTTCTACCGGCCGGCCCATGAAGCCATCTACGAAGCGATCATCGATCTCTATGGCCGCGGCGAGCCCGCAGACGCCGTTACGGTCTCGGACGAGCTGACCAAGCGCGGGGAAATCACCCGCATTGGCGGTCCGGCCTACCTGCACACCCTCATCCAGTCCGTCCCCACGGCGGCCAACGCCGGCTTCTATGCCGAAATTGTCCGCGAACGCGCAGTCCTGCGCCGCCTGGTGGACGCCGGCACCAAGATTGTCCAGCTCGGTTACTCCAACGACGGCGAAGTGGATGACCTGGTCAACGCGGCCCAAGCGGAGGTGTACGCCGTCGCCGAACGCCGTACCGCGGAAGACTACGTGCCGCTGAAGGACATCATCGAAGGCACGGTGGACGAAATTGAGTCCGCGGGCCACCGTGGCGAGGGAATGACCGGCGTCCCCACCGGCTTCTACGAACTCGACGAACTCACCCAGGGCCTGCACGGCGGCCAAATGATTGTCATCGCTGCGCGTCCCGCCGTCGGCAAGTCCACCTTCGCGCTGGACTTTGCCCGCTCCGCGGCCATCAAGCACAACATGACCACGGTCTTCTTCTCCCTGGAAATGGGCCGGAATGAGATCGCCATGCGCCTGCTTTCCGCGGAGGCCACCATCGGCCTGCAGGACCTGCGCAAGGGCACCATCAAGGATGAGCAGTGGGGCAAGATTGCCACGACCATGGGCCGCATGAACGATGCGCCGCTGTTCATCGATGACAGCCCCAACATGTCCCTGATGGAGATCCGCGCCAAGTGCCGCAGGCTTAAGCAGCGCCACGACCTGAAACTTGTGGTCCTTGACTACCTGCAGCTGATGTCATCCGGCAAGCGCGTTGAATCCCGCCAGCAGGAAGTCTCGGAGTTCTCCCGTGCCCTCAAGCTGCTGGCCAAGGAGCTGGAGGTCCCCGTGATCGCTCTCTCGCAGCTGAACCGCGGCTCGGAACAGCGCACCGACAAGAAGCCGATGGTCTCCGACCTGCGTGAATCGGGCTCGATCGAGCAGGACGCAGACATGGTGATCCTGCTGCACCGTGAGGACATCTATGACAAGGAGTCTCCGCGCGCCGGAGAGGCCGACGTGATTGTGGCCAAGCACCGTAATGGACCCACCAAGACGATTGTGGTCGGCTTCCAGGGCCACTACTCCCGGTTCTCCAACATGGCCGTTGAAGGCGGCTCAGGGTTCTAGCCGGTACCGGTGCCTCAGCCTTCCCGTTTCCACCACCCCAGGAGCTCCCCCGTGCCCAAGTCCAAGCCCCGCAAGAAGGCCGTTTCCAAGAAGAAGCTGGCCCGCCGCGCCGAGCACGAGATCAATGCGATGCTGCGCGGTGAAACCGCCTACTTCAGCGACGAGGCAGAGGCGCTGCTGACCACCCGTGGCTGGATCAGCGAGCGGGACCAGCCCGGCGGTGCCGACCAGGGCGATGCCTGGTACTGGATGCCCTCCCAGCTGCCGGCCTACCTGGAGGAGGGCGAACCGGTACCAACCTCCATCTACCCTTCGTCCGAGACCACCTTTGTCAGCCAGCTGGCGACACCGGACGGCTCCGTGCCGCCCGAAGCCCAGACTGAATATGCCTCAATGGCCGAACTCGAGGCATTTCCGAGGAATGGGAACTGATCGCCGAGCTCATCCACTTCCCCTACGCCGAGGACGGTTCCCGGTCCTTCGCCGCTGTGGAGCAGGCGGTGCAGGAGGGTCGGCTGACCGAATACGCCTACCGCTCCGTCCTGGCCGGCCGCGGAGCCGCCGGACGGTAGTGGTTCAGTAGGGGATCAGTGCCGTTTGGGCGGGACGGCCGAGCCCGTACATGGGCTTTTTCACCCTGCGGGCCGAATAATGCCAGGAACTCAGCCACATCCTGGCCGGCGTTGCCCATCCAGTGGGGGACCTGGGTATCGAATTCAGCTGCCTCCCCCGGCCCCAGGCTGAGTTCCGTGGAGCCGAGCAGAAGCCGCAGGCGGCCGCTGAGCACGTAGAGCCACTCGTAGCCTTCATGCGTTTGCGGCGTCGGAATCTCCGGCTTGCCGGGTGCGGGCAGGATGTACTTGAAAGCCCCGATCCCGCTGGCTTTCTCAGTCAGCGCTATCACTGTAGCCCCGTGACGCCGTGTGGAGCGCATATTGACCCGGGGATCCCCGGTCCGCGGCCCGCCGACCAGTTCATCGAGCGAAACGCCGTAGAGCCCGGCCAGGGGGAGCAGCAGTTCCAGCGTGGCACGGCGCTGTCCGCTTTCCAGGCGCGAAAGGGTGCTGATTGATATCCCGGTTGCGGAAGCCACACTGGCCAGAGAGTGGCCGCGGACACTGCGAAGTGACCTCAGCCGGCGTCCGAACCCGTCCACCACTCTCTGGACGTCCTGGTTCATACTGCTGATTTTGCCATAACGGCAAAATCTGTTGTGCCCTCCGGCTCAGCGCATAAGACTTGCAGGCAGGCGAACCAGTATCCGGGCCGGACCGGCCTGACGGAAGGAACATCGTGAGCGAAGAAGCCAAAGACGAGAGCAGGCACCCGGGAAATGATGGTGCCGGTGTGATGGATTACGACGTCGTAGTGGTGGGCGGTTCCGCTGCGGGGCTCAGCGGCGCCCTGGCTCTTTCGCGGGCCAGGCGAAGGGTGGCCGTCGTGGACTCAGGCGAGCCCCGGAACGCCCCGGCATCCGGGGTGCACAACTACCTGGGCCGGGACGGATCCAGTCCCGCAGAGCTGTATGCGGTGGGGCGCGGCGAAGTTGAGAGCTACGGCGGAACGATCGTGGAAGGGGTGGTTGAAAACGTGGTGCGCGCCGGCAACGGATCCTTCAGGGTTGCCCTGCAGGACGGCACGGCGCTGACCTGCCGCCGTGTGCTGGCGGCCAGCGGAGCGCTCGATGAGCTGCCGGATATCCCTGGCCTGGAGGCGCACTGGGGAACAGATGTGCTGCACTGCCCGTACTGCCATGGCTGGGAGGTGCGGGACAAAGCCATCGGCGTGGTGGCGCGGGACTTGGATGCGGCTGTGCACCAGGCGCTGATGTGGCGTCAGTGGAGCGGGGATATTGTGCTCTTCCTGAATGAGACGGGGGAACCCGCCGAGGACCAGGCGCGCCGGCTCGCCGCACGGGGAGTGCGCGTCGTAGCGGGGGCGGTCGCCCGCATCGAGGGTGAACCACGCCTCGCCGGTGTGCGTCTGGCATCCGGGGCGTTCGAACCGCGCCAGGCCCTGGTCGTGATGAGCCGGCTGCACGCCCGCGCGGACTACCTCGCCGGTGTGGGGATTGTGCCCCGGGAGCAGCATTTCGGTGAGCTTGCGGTTGGAACAGCTGTTGAGGCAGATTCGAACGGAGCTACGGACGTGCCCGGTGTATTTGCTGCCGGGAACCTCGTCTCGCCGATGATTCAGGTGGTCGGCGCTGCCTCCGGTGGGCTGGCAGCTGCCACCGCCATCAACGCGGAGCTGATTGAGGAGGAGACTGCCGCGGCAGTTGAAGCGGCGTCAGTGGATGGTGGGAAGATCCTGCAGGCTTAGCGGAGTGCAGGTGCGCCCACCCGCGGCTACAGTCCGGGGCCGGGCGCCCCGCCGGCGGGCCCGGTGCTGCCCCCGGCGCCTTTCCCGGGCTGCGCGTCCCGGCGGGAAGCCGCAGCAGCATCTCTGCTGGATGCCAGCTGCCAGGGAACGCTGGCGACCATAATGCCCGGTTCAAAGTGCAGGCGGGCCTTGATGCGCAGGGCAGTCTGGTTGTGCACCAGCTGTTCCCACCAGCGCCCGACGACGTACTCGGGGATGTAGACCACGAACAGTTCCCGCGGCGAAGCACGGCGGGCTTCGCGCAGGTAGGCCAGTACCGGGGAGACGGTCTCGCGGTAGGGAGAGGAAAGGACCGTCAGCGGCACCGGGATGCGAAGCCGCTCCCACTCGCGGACCGTCTTCTCCGTTTCGTCCGGATCCATGTCCACGATGATGGCGTTCAGGCTCGACGGCCTTGAGGCGCGGGCATAGGCCAGTGCCCGCAGGACGGGCTTGTGGACCTTGGAGACCAGGATGACGGCATTGACCCGGCTGGGCAGGGCAAGCATGGAAGGATCTTCCTCAACTCGCAGCTCTTCGGCAACGGCCGCGTAGTGTCGGCGAATGCTGTCCATCACTGCGTAGAGGAATGCCATGGCTAACAGGGCAATCCAGGCACCGTGTTCAAACTTGGTCACCACCACGATCACCAGAACCAGGGCCGTCATGCCGAAGCCGCAGGAATTGATCAGCCGGGACCGGCGCATCCGGCGCCGGTTTTCGGCCTTGCGTTCGGTGCGCAGCTTCGCGGTCCAGTGCCGGATCATGCCGAGCTGGCTGGCGGTGAAGGAGACGAAGACGCCGACGATGTAGAGCTGGATCAGGCGGGTCACGTCCGCGTTGAAGATCAGGATCAGGGCGAGTGCGGCCAGGCCCAGCACAATGATGCCGTTGCTGAAGGCCAGCCGATCCCCGCGGGTTCGCATCTGCCGCGGAAGGTAGCCGTCCCGGGCCAGGACGGATGCCAGGATCGGGAAACCATTGAAGGCGGTGTTCGACGCGAAGACCAGAATCAGTCCGGTGGCTGCGACCACCACGTAGAAGAGCAGCGAGCCGTCTCCGAATACCGTCTCCGCCAGCTGGCTGATAACCGGATGCTGGATGTAGTCCTGCACCGGTGACCCGTCCTGGAGCAGCTGCGTTGCCGGGTCCTGCACAAAGTGGACCTTGGTGAGGTTTGCGAGGGCCAGGATGCCGGCCAGCATTGCGGCTGCCAGGCCGCCAAGCAGCAGCAGGGTAGTGGCAGCGTTGCGGCTCTTGGGCTTGCGGAACGTGGGAACCCCGTTGCTGATGGCTTCCACGCCGGTGAGCGCGGCGGCACCGGAGGAGAACGCGCGCAACAGGAGGAAAGCTCCGGCCAGGCCGGTGAGTCCGGCATCGAGTCCGGCCTCCGGGAGCAGGTCAAACCCGGCAGAGGGTGCCTGTGCCAGGGTGCCTGAAGCAGCCTGGAAAAGTCCCACAGCGCACATGCCCAGCACTGAGGCGAGGAAGAGGTAAGTGGGTACCGCGAACAGGGAGCCTGCTTCCCGAACTCCGCGCAGGTTTATCAGCATCAGGATCAGCACACCGGCTGCAGCAACCAGTCCCTGCCGTCCGTGCAGCGCCGGAACGGCTGTGACCAGGTATTGCGCCGCGGAGGACATCGACACTGCGACTGTGAGCACATAGTCCACCAAAAGGGCGGAACCAACTGTCAGTCCGGCCCGGCGGCCCAGGTTTTCGCTGGCAATTTCATAGTCGCCGCCTCCGGATGGATAGGCGTGGACGTTCTGGCGGTAGGACGCTACGACGGTCAGCAGGACCACAATGACGGCGAGTCCCACCCATGGGGAAAGGGTTACCGCAGCAACTCCGGCCAGGGCCAGCGTGAGGAGGATTTCATCCGGGGCGTAGGCAGCGGATGACAGCGCATCCGAGGCATACACGGGCAGTGCTACGCGCTTGCGCAGCAGTGTGCGGGAGAGCTGCTCGTTGCCGTACGGACGCCCCACCAGAATGCGCTTGAGCGCATTGAAGAATGTGAGCACGAGGACAAACCATAGACCGGTTGACGGACCAAGTCCAGACAGTCGCAAGCCCGGTTATCCACAGGCTGTGGCCAAGTCCACATTGTGGCCGTCGATCCGCGTGAGCAAGCGGATCCTGTTGGTTGTTGCGACTCGCCGGCGAAGGTCTCGATTTGATATCGATTTCTGTCTTCCCTACCTTGGATGAGTGCCCGATACACGGGCGGTAGCCGGGTCCCGAAGAGCTGAAGCTGATCCGGCCGGCAGCACCAGTTTGGATGGTGCGGCCGAAGAATGCACAGGTGCCCCTCGCCACCTCACGTCGCTGCTGAGGGAGCATCCAACCAGACCTCTATTCAGTCGGGGGCAGGCGACGGCGTTATGAAGCCCGGGGACGGGCGGAGCGTAGGTGGGTCCTAGGAGCAGATACAGCTAATGAAGAACTCGAAGATCACCCGTTACGTCCGTCGTGGACTCGCCGCCGCAGCCATCACTGGTGCAGGCGCTGCCGGACTCGCCGGCATGGCCGCTCCGGCCAACGCAGCCTCAATGGACTGGGATGCCCTCGCACAGTGCGAAAGCGGCGGTAACTGGGGCATCAACACCGGTAACGGATACTCCGGCGGGCTGCAGTTCAGCCCCAGCACTTGGGCTGCTTTCGGAGGCACCGGTGACGCTGCCAGCGCCAGCCGGGAGCAGCAGATTGCTGTTGCCGAGCGGGTTCTGGCCGAACAGGGCCCCGGAGCCTGGCCTGCTTGCACCGCCAAGCTTGGCATGACCGGCGCTACCGCAAACCCCCAGGCCGCTGCGCCGGTTGAGCAGGCCCCCGTGGCCGAGACACCGGTTCAGACCTACTCCGTTCCGGCAGAGGCCCCTGCCCAGACCTACACCGAGCCGGCTCCGGTTCAGACCTACCCCGCTCCGGCACAGCCTGAGGCTGTGGCACCGGTAGAGGTTCCCGCAACCTCACAGGGTCCTGCCGCTGCAGTTCCGGCTCCCGCAGTGAGCGGTGAGACCTACACGGTCCAGGCCGGCGACACCCTGTCCGCCATCGCAGAGAAGCTTGGTATCGAAGGCGGCTGGCAGGCTCTGTACGCAGCCAACACCGGCACCGTGATCCACCCCGACCTGATCCTCACCGGACAGGCCCTGCAGCTCCCGGCCTAGCCGGTACCTGCTCAGGAGCGGCCGGACACCCTGGCGGTGTCCGGCCGTTCCCTCGTTAAAGCCCTAGCGGCTCCTAATACAGTCACGCGAGCGGATCGTTCCTACCCGCCGGCGATGGACTGGATGATGAGTACCTCGGCACCTGGACTGACTTCACTGTGCTGCCGGTCCAGTCCGCGGATGTCCTGCCCGTCCACATAGATGTTGACGAACCGGCGCACCGTTCCGGCCTCGTCGCGGATGCGGCGTTCCAGCACCGGGAACCGGGCACCCAGTACGTCGAGCAGGGCACCCACCGTCAAGGCCTCCGCGCCGGGAACACGCAGCTCTCGTGTTCCTCCTGCCGTTGGTGCCAGCACGTCCGGGAGCAGGACGCGGATCTCACCTGTTCTCACGGTGCGCGGCTCCCGATGATGGGGGCGGCACGGACGCAGAGTACGTCCGGCAGGTTGGAGGCCACCAGCGCAAAGGTTCCGCCCTCGTCCGCGCTGGCATACACGTCTCCGGCGCGGGTCCCGAAGTACACCCCTGCGGGTTCGGCAGTGTCCACGGCGGCGGCATCACGAAGGACCGCGTTGTATTCGCTTCTGGGCAGACCCGTGTCCTGCCGGGTCCACGACTCCCCGGCGTCCGTGCTCCGGTAGACAGCCAGTTCCCCGCCGGGCGGGATGCGTTCCCCGTCAGCAACCAGCGGAATAGTCCAGAGAGTGCCGCCTGTATGCGGGTGCGCCAGCATAACGAATCCGAAGTCGGCCGGGAGGCCGTCCGCAATCGAGACCCAGGTATCCCCGGCATCGTCGCTTCGGTAGACCCCGTGATGGTTCTGCGCGTACAGGCGGGCGGGGTCCTCCGCGTCACGAGCCACCTTATGCACGCACTGGCCGAATTCCGGGTTCGGATCCGGCATAAAGTAGGCGGAAATTCCCTGGTTCCGGGCCGCCCAGGACTGCCCGCCGTCGTCGGACCGGTAGACCCCGCCGGAACTGATGGCCACGTGCACGCTCTCATCCGCCGGGCTGGGAAGCACGGTGTGGGCGGCCGCTCCGCCATAGCCCTCGCCCCAGTCGGGGCGGTGGGGGTGGTGCCACAATCCCTCGTTCAGTTCGAAGCTGGTTCCCCCGTCCGTGGACTTCCACACCGAAATCGGTTCGCAGCCGGCCCAGACGACGCCCGGCCGCTCTGCTGAGTCCGGCTGCAGCTGCCAGATGCGTCCCAGTGCCTCCCCGGATTCCGGCGGGAAAGCAATGGCACCGGCCTCGGGCTCGGTCCAGCTCTCACCGAGATCGTCGGAAATCACGACCGTGGGTCCCCAGTGCGGCGAGAGCAGGCCTGCCAGGATTCGCGGCGGAGAATGCCGGGTGTCCAAGGCAACGCTGGCAACCTCGTTCATAAGAAAGAACGGTCCGTTCAGCTTCCAGTCCGCGCGGTCAGTGCTGTGCGCCAGCCACAGCCCTTTGCGCGTGCCGATGGCAAGAAGGGTGTCCCCGGTCTGCGTCATGGCAGATATTGGACCATTAGGTAGCTGGCTGGGCAAGGGAGTTCCGAAGCCCGGCGGGACACCGGGTATGGGCCGGATGGAAATTGTGCATCAGGTGGGCTAAGGATGGAGGAATGGTCCCTGTAATTACCCTGAGCAGGCGCGGTTGATATACATCGATCCGCCGCTTTGGCCCGCCCACGGCACGTACTTCTCCCACCTGATCTCCGACACTTCGCTCGAAGAGCTCCACGGTTTTGCCGCGGCAGCCGGTATTCCGCGCCGGGCCTTCGACCGGGACCATTACGACGTACCGCAGCAGCGCCACGCGGATCTGGTGGCTGCCGGTGCGCGGCCGGTTGACGGCGCCACCCTGGTGCGTGCACTGATTGCCGGCGGACTGCGTATTCCGGCGCGCGAACGCGCAGCGTCCCTGGTCCATCCGCTGCGCCGGCGATGGGACTCGCTGGTCCCCGGGGCCGCGGACCTGGGCGCTGAGCTGCTGAACCGCTGGGGTGAGCCGCACCGGCACTACCACGACCGGCGGCACCTGCTGCAGGTGCTCGAAGCACTGCACCGGCTGGGCTGTGCCGAGCGTACGGTGCTGCTGGCTGCCTGGTTCCATGACGCGGTTTACGACGGCGTTCCGGGGCAGGACGAGGAAGCCTCCGCAGCGCTCGCAGAGGAACTGCTTCCGCCAGCCGGCGTTCCTGCCGCCGACGCCGCCGAGACCGTCCGCCTGGTCCGCCTCACCGCAGGCCATGACCCGGCTCCGGACGACGAACGGGGAAAAGCGCTCTGTGACGCCGACCTGGCCGTGCTGGGCCGGGAGTCGAAAGACTACGAGCGGTACGCGGCGGATGTCAGGCGGGAGTACAGGCAGCTGGACGACTCAGCGTTCCGCGAGGGGCGGCGCCGGGTGCTTGAGACCCTGCTGGCCCGCGGAACTGCGCTCTACCGTACCCGGCGCGGCGAGGAGCTCTGGGGCAGCACTGCGCGGGCGAACCTGGCCCGCGAACTGGCGGTCCTGAGCGAAGGCAGCGCCCCGGCCGGCGCCTGCGGCGGAACCGGAGTCCGACGTGGCTGAAGCCGCAGAGTTCGCCGGGCACCGCCGGGGAAGTGCCGGTTACCGCGGTGTCCTGGTGGGACTCGCCTCTGCCGGTGTGGCAACCTTCGCGCAGCTGTATTCGGTGCAGGGACTGCTGCCGCAGCTGGCAGCGGACTTCGGCGTCAGCGCCGCCACGGCAGCGCTGAGCGTTTCGGCAGCCACGCTCGGTTTGGCCGTGGCCGTCATTCCCTGGTCAGCCGCGGCCGACCGTTTCGGCCGGCTGCCGGTTATGCGGGCCGCCATTATCGCCGCCGTGGTCCTGGGCCTGCTGGTTCCGCTGTCTGCTGACTTCTCCGTGCTGCTGGCGCTGAGGTTCGCCGAGGGTGCCGCGCTGGGCGGGATCCCCGCCGTCGCACTGGCCTACCTGAGCGAAGAGGTCAGTTCCGTCCATGCTGCGGTGGCAGCGGGAACCTATGTCTCGGGGACAACGCTGGGAGGGCTGGCGGGGCGCATCCTGGCAGCCCCCGTCGGTGAATATTCCTCCTGGCGCATAGGTGTGGCCGCGGTCAGTCTGCTGGCCGCGGCAGCCGCCGCCGTCTTTATGCTGGCAGCGCCGCGGCAACAGGGTTATTCTCCCCAGCGAAGGGCCGACGGCGGTGCCTCGCTGGGGAGCCGGCTTGCCGTGAACCTGCGCTCGGGACGCCAGCTGGTGCTCTACTCACAGGCCTTCCTGCTGATGGGCGGTTTCGTGGCTGTATACAACTACCTTGGGTTCCGGCTGGAGCTGGCACCCTTTAACCTCCCGCAGTCCCTGGCCAGCTCCCTTTTTCTCGCCTACCTTGCCGGGACGTGGTCTTCCCGCGTCGCCGGCCGGGCTACGGGACGCGTGGGCGGCGGACGCCGGACCGTGCTGCTTGCGTGCACCGGGGTGATGGCGGCGGGCCTGGCCGTGACCCTGCTGCAGTCCCTTCCTGCCGTGATCGCAGGGCTGGTGATCTTCACCGCAGGGTTCTTCGGGGCGCACGCAGTGGCCTCCGGCTGGGTGCCCGTGCTGGCTTCGGGAGGCCGGGCACAGGCTTCATCGCTGTACAACCTCGCCTATTACAGTGGTTCCAGCCTGGTGGGCTGGGCGGCGGGCCTCTTTTTCCAGGGTGCGGGATGGGGCGGACTTGCCGGCTTTGTGCTGATCCTGCTGGCGGCCGCCGCGGCACTGGCTGCCACGCTGCCGGGACGGCAGGAGCCCGCTGCCAGCACCCGCACCGGCCGTAGGCTGGAACCGTGAAAACAGGGAGTGCCGCCACGAACCGGAGTCTGGGCCGGCAGATCCTCGCCCTCGCCCTTCCGGCGCTGGGGGCGCTCATTGCCGAGCCGCTGTTCCTGCTGGCCGACGCAGCCATTGTGGGCCATCTTGGCGTCAGCCAGCTCGCTGGCGTGGGCCTGGCTTCCACGGTGCTCCAGACCGCCGTCGGGCTGCTGGTTTTCCTTGCCTATTCGACCACCGGAACGGTAGCCAGGTTCCTGGGTGGAAACCGGCACCGTGAAGCTGTTGCGGCGGGCCGGGACGGAATTGCCCTGGCAGTGCTGCTGGGCCTGGTGCTCTCCACCGCTGGGTTCCTGCTGGCGCCCTGGCTGACCGGGGCGCTCGGTGCCGAGGGAGAGGTGCACCGCTATGCGGTTGATTACCTGCGGTGGTCGATGCCCGGACTGACGGCCATGCTGGTGGTGCTCGCAGCTACCGGCGTGCTGCGCGGTCTCCAGGACACCAAAACGCCGCTGGTAGTGGCTGTTGCCGGGTTCAGCGTAAATATTGGGCTGAACTTCCTGCTCGTGTACGGCCTGGGAATGTCCGTGGCGGGAGCAGCACTGGGCACCAGCATCAGCCAGTGGGGCATGGCTGCCGCCTACCTGGTTATGGTCGGCCGGATGGCCCGCCGCCAGAACGTATCCCTGCGGCCCACGGCAGCCGGCATCGCCGCTGGCGTGCAGGTTGGATCCTGGCTGATGCTGCGGACCGCGAGCCTGCGCATTGCCGTGCTCGCCGCCGTCGTTGTGGCCACGGCCCAGGGGCAGGTCTCCCTGGCCGCGCACCAGCTTGTTATGACTTTCTTCACGTTCCTGGCTTTCGCCCTGGACGCCCTGGCCATTGCAGCCCAGGCCATGATCGGCAAGGAGCTGGGTGCCGGGAACCGTGCCACGGCCCGGGAACTGACCCGGAAGATGTCCGTCTGGGGCGTCGGGTTCGGCGTCATCACGGGGGTGCTGCTGGCCGTGGCGGCACCTTTCGCCGGCTGGATCTTCACCACGGACCCCGGGGTGGTCCAGGCGCTGACTGCCGGCCTGTGGGTCCTGGCGGCGGCGCAGCCTATCTGCGGCCTGGTCTTTGTCCTCGATGGGGTGCTGATTGGGGCCGGCGACGCCAGGTACCTCGCAGTGACCGGCGTGCTCAACCTGCTGGCGTACCTGCCGCTGCTGTGGTGGGTCCATACCTCGGGTCTTGAAGGCGGATCCGGAATCGCCTGGCTGTGGGCGGCCTTTGGCCTCGGGTACATGGCGGCCCGCGCCGTGACGCTGTCCTGGCGTGCCCGCTCGGATGCGTGGATGATTACCGGTGCGGCAACCGGGAAAACGAACGACTAAGCTAAGGATCGGCCGGAGCGGCCGTCAAGCAACCTGAAAGCGGAGGCTCGCCGTGGGCGCACCCCACCCCAAAGCACCCTGGGTTCCGATTCTTCTCCGTTCCGCGATTGCCGCGGTATACGGCGGAGTGACCATCTTTTGGCAGGAACCTACCCTTTCCGTGCTCGCATTTGCGGGCGGACTGTACTTTGTCCTGACCGGCATAAGCGTGTGGCGTATGTCCACGCTGGCGCGGTCCTGCGGGACGCCGCAGGTTCCGGCAGCGCTGCTCGCCTCTGCCGCCGTGTATGCCGCAGCCGGTGTCATTGTCGCGGTGGCCCAGTCCACCACGGTTTTCGCCTATGTGGGCGGTGCGGCCCTGCTTGTGGGAGGCCTCATTGAGTTTGCTTTCTGGTTCCGGGTGCGCAAGAGCTTCACTCCGGCTCGGGATTGGCTGATCACCGGAGCCGCCGCGATCGGTGCAGCAGCGCTGATGCCGGCTTTCCTGGCGCTGGCGGAAAGCAGCCACGTCCGCGCCCTGATGGGTGTCAGCGGAGGTTCCGCCGTCATCATTGCCGTGGTTTTGGCGATTTCCGGCCTGGACCTGCGTCATGACGCGAGCCTTGCCCCGGAAAGCAACGAAGCGTCGAAGGCCGTAAACTAGTATCACCCGTGGCTTCTACCGAAGGTAGAAGACCGCTCAGCCGACAACGCAGGAGGACAACATAGTGGCGAAGAGCCAGCCCGGTGGGACGCAGAAACGGAATTCCGTGAAGGCCCCGCTGGTTTTCTCCGCAGTCCTGGCCGTCATTGCCGGTATTACCACGATGATTTTCGCCACCGGCGGAGCAACCAAGGAACTGCGCCTCGACCTCGGGTTTACGGCCATGGGGATCGCGTTCATCGCTTCCCTGCTGATTTCCTCGCTGCTGCTGATGACGGAAAAGCCCAACCCGGACCACCTCAGTGAAGGCTCCGGTGTTCACCGGACTTCAGCAAAGATTCCCGGCGGCGCCGGCAGCGTGGGCGCCCCTGCGCCCCGCAGTGAGGCCTCGCGGGATAACGACGGCGCCGGCACGGATTCAGGGGAACAGGCGGAGGGCAAGGCCTAGCCTGCCGAACTCCCAACCCCGTGCCCGGGCGTCAGCGTTTCCGGCGTTTATTGCCCTGCTGCCGTCTCGGCTGGGGCAGGACGGCGCGACCGGATGCAGCCGCAGGCTCAGCGGCCAGCGATGCCGCCGGTCCGTCCAGAAGCTGATCCAGGCCCGTTTCTTCTGCGTCGTCCAGCACTGAACCAGTCCGGGGCACGCCGGACTCTATGGGTTCCGCCGCCCGTGCAGCCCGGCGGTGCAGCAGCAGTGCCGCCACCGCGGCTCCTGATGCCAGCACGCTGAAAAGAGCCGCCAGGGCGTTTAGATACAGCCAGAAGAACATAAACAGCGGCGGAACTGACGCTGAAAGCTGCAGCAGCCCAAGGGCTGAGAGAAGCCAGAATAACGCGCAGAGTCCAAGCACGATCCAGGCTGTGCGGGCGGGCAGGGCAGAACGCAGTTTTTGCTCCATACAGGCTCCGGGAGGCTTGAAGTGCCGTACTGCTCGAGAACCTCAGTTTAGGTTTCCCGCGTCGCACAGGCAGCCCCGCCGTCCGAAAGCGGTCTGCCCGCGCCCATACTTTTTGCCGCCCGCGTCCAAGCACAATGGGTTTTAAACAGAAAGGTCCGGGGACCTGCGCAGGTGCACAGATCCCCGGACCTTTGTTGCCTAGCGGATGCTGCGCCGCCGGCTGTAACCGATGCCCGCGGCGCCGCCCAGCAGCAGAACGCCTGCGGCTGAGAGCAGCGCGGTCATGGAACCGCCGTCGGCTCCGGTGGAAGCCAGTCCGTCCGGAGTGCGGGTCACGGCCGCTGCCTGCAGGGCAGTCACCTGGAAGGTCGCGGAGGCGGAGGCGGAACCCACCCCGTCGAGCGCCTGGACAGCGGTTACGGTGAACTCGCCAGGGGTGAAGGCGTCCATTTCAACGCTCCAGGTGCCGTCTTCCGCAACGACCGTCTCTGAGCCAGCCTCGCCGAGACTAAGCGTCAGGGCCGCTCCGGCAATACCCGTTCCGGAGATGGTCCCGGGAGCCGATGCTTCCGTGAAGACCTCACCGTCCCGGACGGAAGTGATCGCCGGTGCCGGGTAAAGCACCGAGAACGCGGCTGCTGCGGCGGCGGAGACCGTCTTGCCGACGATGCCGTCCTGGGTGGCGGTCAGCGTGTAGCTGCCCGGAGTCAGGGGTTCATCGAGTGCCGCGGAGAAGGAACCGGAGTCATCGGCGGCGACCGTGATGGTCTCGGCCGCAGCAAGGGTCCGTGCGTCCTTTTCTTCATCGTTTCCGGCGCTGTCCAGTTCAATCTCGACGGCGGCGCCGGGTTCGGCGAGGCCCTCAATGGTGCTGAGGGCGCCCACCGAAGAAGAGCCGTCAGTGGGGGAGAGCAGAACCGGAGCATCCAGAGCAGAGTGCTCGGCAACTACGTCGTAGACCGTGGCCCTGGACTTGTTGAAGCCGTTGGCGGCGCTCACGCTGATGCGGACGGTTTCGCCGTCGGCGACGGTGCGGGGAACCTGAATGGACCAGGTGCCGTCTGCGGCTACCGGAAGTTCACTGTCTGAGTCGCCGAGGCTCAAGCGCACAACGGAGCCGGCCGGGGCAGAACCGGAAAGCACCTGGTCGGTGTACACGGTGTCGCCGTCCTTCACGTCGAGCGTTGGTGCATCGATGAAAGCAGCGATCGAATAGCCCGGGGTGTACCGCAGTGCGTCGGCCAGGTCGGCGGCACCGACGGTATCGATGCTGCCGTCGCTGTCGGTGTCAAAGCCTGCACTCACCACGCCGAGCGCGGTGCTGCCGGCAATAACCGGACCGCCGGAGTCCCCGGGTGCCGCTTCCAGGTCAGACATAAAGCCCACGACGGCGCGGACGTCCTCGGGGTTGGAGGCGTTGTTATGGCCGGCGACCAAAAAGATGCCCAGCTCGCTGACCGTTCCGCACTTCCAGCCGGTGGTGAGGCCGGAGCGGCAGACGGGCAGGCCGGCGACGGCGGTACCCATACCGGTGATGCGGGTTGTGGTCTCGGACAGGCCTGCGCTGTTCCATTGGGTCACTTCCGGCAACAGGTCCAGGTCTTCGTTGACGGAATTGATGACGGCAATATCGGTACCGATGGCGGCGGGATCCGGGTTTTCGGGATCAATCGAAGAGTTGCCCGGGCCGCCGAAAACGGAAGTTCCGAAGGTTCCTAGGTTCGTCGAGGGAGCTTCTCCTTCAGCGTCCGGAGCAAGCAGGGTGGTGCTGACCGATCCGTCACCGGTGCAGTGCCCGGCAGTGATCACAGCAGGGTTGCCCTCCGGGTCCCAGCCGTTGAAGCCGACGGAGCAGCTCGCGTACATGCCGGCACCGGCTTCGCCGTAGTAACCCTGCCCGCCGAAGACTTCTTCGGCCAGCGGCGTTCCGGCGCCCGCGGAACCCTTCACCGCGACGTTGGCGTAGGAGGATGCAAAGTCAGCCGGGGTGAGAGTGGCAGCGGCCATGCGGGCGCTGGCAGCGGGACGGGGCGCTTGTGGATCCGCCACGCTGATGGTGTAGCCGTTCGCGCCCAGGGCTACGGACTGCAGCCCCTCCACGCCAAAGTTGGCAATGTAGTCGAGTGCCAGTTCCTTGAGGTCCGATGCCGTACGGGTGGCCTGCGGGGCAGCAGGATCCCCAGCCCCGGCCGCAGGCTCCTGCTCGGGTTCAGCGGGCTCACCGCCACCGGATTCGGTCTCAGGAACGGCGGGTCCGGCGTCCCCAGCTTCTTCGGCACCGGTACCTTCGGCATCGCCGTCCACCGGAGCCGGCTCAACCGGGCCGGCGGGTGCCAGCAGGCGGGCGCCCAGAGCCTGGGCCTGCTGTTCAAGTTCCGTGCCCGTGCCGTATACGAGGATCTCGCCGTCGAGCAGTTCCAGTCCGGTGAATCCGGGTGTGGCCTGAAGCTGGGGCAGGGCCGCAGCTGCGCGCTGGCCGGCTTCGCCAGCCGCCCGGAATGCTTCCTCCGAGATGCCGAGGTCCCGCTGCAGGGCTTCAGCGAGCCCCGGCGCAAGGTCTGCGGGTGTGCTTACAGTAGTGGCTGCCGGCTGGGCGGCCGTCGTGGATTCTTCCGGTCCGCCTGAACCGGGCGACGCCTGGGCGGGAACCCCAACCAGGAACCCTCCCGCCGCCAGGGCTGCGGCGGCTGCCACGGCTCGGATAGGTACGGGCAGAACCCGCGCTGCTTTCGTCATTATTTAGTTCCCCCATTTTGCATGAAAAAGCCCCGCTGCGTCCGGGCATGCCTCATGGCTGTCCGGCCGGAGCTTCGAGACTGAAAGTGAAACCGGCCGGATGCGCTGGCCGGAATACCGGGGAGCCTAACCTGCGTGGACCGGAAGAACAATTCGAAAGGCTACTTGTTTTCTCCCGCGGGTGCCGGTTCGGCCTCAGCGAGCCGTCTTCGATAGGCGCGGACATGTTCCCTGTTGCCGCAGTTTCCGGTGTCGCAGTAGCGGCGTGAGCGGTTGCGGGAGAGGTCGACGACGGCGCTGCGGCAGTCCGGCGCAGCACAGGTTCTCAGCCTGCCAAGTTCACCAGCCCGGACCACGTCTGCCAGCGCCATTGCAGCTTCTGTGGCCATGCGGTCGGCCAGGGCGGCCTCCGGCGGGGTGCAGTGCAGGTGCCAGCCCCAGCCGTCGTGCCGTACCAGCTGCGGCAGGGCGCTGGCGGTGAAAAGGAGGCGGTTTATGCCGTTCACCAATTCCTCCTCGCCGGCAGTCCACAGGGCGGCGAGCTCGCTGCGAAGCCGCTGAACTGCGCGGAGCTCAGCGGGGGTGTGTGTTCGGGATCCAGAGAAGCCTTCCGCTGCGAGGAACCCGGACAGGCCTGCGTCATCAGCGAGTGGATCGGGTTGCTGATAGCCGGTGTTGACCAGGGCGGCAGCACTGCCGAGGGCTACTTCCGTGTCATAAGCGAAAACCATCTTGACCCCTGACATCGCGAACCTTAGTGTCACTAGCATAGGCCCGGTTTGCTCGTGACACATCCATGCGCGGCGGAGCCGTTTCCTTGAAAGGTCAGTCATGGCAAAGCCCATTTCCGCAACGCCCGGAACCGTCCGAATCCGATCCGCGGGTGCATCAGGACTGCTGATCGCCCTGCTCTCCTCCTCTGTGTTCGGCCTCTCCGGTTCTTTCGCCAAGTCCCTCATGGAGGCGGGCTGGACGCCGGCTACTGCCGTGGCTGTGCGGATGGGCGGGGCAGCGGCCGTGCTGCTCATCCCGGCCCTCATAGCGCTTCACGGACGGTGGTACCAGGTGCGGCAGAACTGGAAGACCATCGGACTCTTTGGCCTTGCCGGGGTTGCCGGATGCCAGTTCTTCTATTTCAACGCCGTGGAACGGCTGTCGGTGGGTGTGGCCCTGCTGCTGGAGTTCCTGGCGCCGGTGCTGATTGTGCTGTGGATCTGGGTGCGGACCCGCCGCCGTCCAGGCGCAGCCACCATCGCCGGGGCCGGCGCCGCCGTCGCCGGCCTTGTGCTGGTACTGGATCTTGGCGGCGACCTGCGGGTGGACCCGCTGGGCATCCTGTGGGGCCTTGCTGCCGCCGTCTGCCTTGCCATGTACTTCTTTATTACGGCTAAGCAGAATGACACCCTTCCTCCGCTGGTCCTCACCACCGGTGGCCTGCTGGTAGGTGCGGCCACCATGTTCCTGCTGGGCCTAACCGGGCTGCTGCCCACCGGGTTCAGCACCAGCGACGTCGTGCTCGCCGGGTGGGTCACCAGATGGTGGGTACCGCTGATTGGGCTGGTGCTGCTGTCCACTGTGCTGGCTTACGTCACCGGCATCATTGCTGCCCGCGCCCTTGGACCCCGCGTGGCATCCTTCATTTCCCTGACTGAAGTCCTGTTCGCCGTTCTGTGGGCGTGGCTGCTGCTCTCAGAGCTGCCCGGGCCCGTGCAGCTGGCCGGCGGTGCGCTGATTGTCACGGGACTGGTGCTGGTGCGACTGGACCGGAAAACCGACCTGCCGGACGTAGCCGCTGAAGCCCTTCCCGACCCTTCCGCGGACCAAATCAGCGCCGGCCCGCGGAACTAGCTCCCGGGTCGGGTAGGCTCACCGGCACAGACACCAGGACAAACGGGAGAGCCACAACGATGTACCCTTCCACTGCGTATCCGCCCGGGACGGCATTCAGGCGCAGCAGCCGGACGCCGGCATGAGTCCCACCGCGGCCAATTCCAGGGTCCGTTCCCGCTGGATAAAACTGGTTTGGATTATCCCGGCGGCGCTGCTCGTTCTGGCAGGGATCGTGCTGGCTGCCCGTTGGCTGCGGGAAACACCGGCAGTGCAGGAGTTCCTGCTGACTTATCCGGGCCATTCGGAACTGCCTGCTTCCGCACCCGTGGGCCTTCCGGCCTGGGTTGGCTGGCAGCACTTCCTGAATTCCCTGCTGCTGCTGCTGATCATCCGCTCCGGCTGGCTGATCCGGACCCGGCAGCGTCCGGTTGGATCCTGGACCCGCAACAACACAGGACTGATCCGGACCCGGAACCAGCCAAAGAAGATCAGCCTTGATCTCTGGTTCCATCTCAGTCTGGACGTGCTGTGGGTGCTTAACGGTCTGGTCTTCTACATCCTGCTTTTCACGACCGGACAATGGATGCGGCTGGTGCCTACCAGCTGGGACGTGTTCCCAAATGCGGCGTCCACCGCCCTGCAGTACGCGTCGCTGGACTGGCCGATGGAAAACGGCTGGGTGAACTACAACAGCCTGCAGGTGCTTTCCTACTTCTCCATCGTCTTTATCGCAGCGCCGCTGGCCATTCTTACCGGACTTCGGATGTCGCCGTCGTGGCCTGCCAGCGCGGGGCGCCTCAACCGGGCCTTCCCGATTGAGGCAGCCAGGTCCCTGCACTATCCGGTCATGCTCTACTTCGTGCTGTTCATCATCATCCACGTCACGCTTGTCCTGGCCACTGAAGCGCTGCGGAACCTGAACCACATGTATGCCGCGAGCGACGGGACGGGCTGGACCGGCTTCTGGTTCTTCGCTGCGTCCGTGGTGGTCATGGCCGCCGCCTGGGTGGCGGCCCGTCCGCTGTTCCTGCGCCCGGTGGCAGCGCTGACCGGAAAAGTCTCCCGCTGACCAGTCCCGGCCGGCGCAGTGCCGGTTAGGCCTCTGCGGCCGCAGCAGGCACCTCGGCCTGTTCTTCGCGGATCTGGCGCTTGAGGATCTTGCCGGTGGGTCCTTTGGGCAGCTCATCGGCGAAGACCACCCGGCGCGGGTACTTGTAGGCGGCCAGCCGGTCCTTGGCGAACTGCTGAATCTCGGCCGCAAGTGCCTGCCGCCCGTCCTCGCCGGCAGGTGCAGCGCCGGCCTTCAGGCCGATGACCGCGGCAACCTCCTCACCGTTGAGCTCATCAGGAACTCCCACGACGGCGGCCTCCGAGACGGCCGGATGCTCGTAAAGCACTTCCTCCACCTCGCGGGGATAGACGTTGTAGCCGCCGCGCAGAATCATGTCCTTCTTGCGGTCGACTATGTAGATGTTCCCTTCCTCGTCAAAGCGGGCCAGGTCGCCGGTGCGGAACCAGCCGTCCGGAATCGCTGCTGCCGTTGCCTCCGGGTTATTCCAGTAGCCCTTCATCACGCCCAGGCCACGGACCGATAGTTCTCCGATCTCTCCGATCGGCACGTCGTGGCCCCCGCCGTCGAGCATGCGTACTTCCATGCCATAGACCGGTTTGCCAATCGAACCGGGACGCCGCCCGGAACCCGGCAGGTTGAAGGAAACGATCGGCGAGGTCTCGGACAGGCCGTAGCCTTCCAGCAGTTCGATGCCAAATACGTCCTCAAACTCCCGCAGGACTTCAAGGGGCATGGGCGCCCCGCCGGTGATTGCCCCGCGGAGGGAGGACGTGTCCGTCTGCGCCAGGTCCGGGTGGCGCAGCATGGCAATGTACATGGCGGGCACGCCCTGGAAGATGGTTACCTTGTCCCGCTCGATGACCTTGAGTGCTTCACCGGGATCGAACCGCGCCAGCAGGCTGATCATTGCTCCGGTCAGCACAGCTGCGTTGAGCGCGGAGGTTTGGCCGAAGACGTGAAAAAAGGGCAGCCCGCCAAATATGACGTCCGATTCGGCCGTATCCAGCAGGTTCCGCGCCACCTCCGCGTTGCTGCGCAGATTGTCATGGGTGAGGGCGACGCCCTTGGGGCGGCCGGTTGTCCCTGACGTGTAAAGAATGACGGCGATGTCCTCCCCGTTCACCTCCGCCACGGAATCATCTGCTTCGCTGTCCGCCAGCAGCTGCCGGAAACTGCCGGTATTGACCGGAATGACGTCGACGCGGCCGGCTTCGTGTGCTCCGGCTGCGGCTTCGGGAAGCATCAGCTCGAAAGCGAAAAGCAACCCGGCCCCTGAATCCTGGAGCGTATGCGCCACTTCGCGGGCCTTCAGCAGCGGATTCATCGGCACTACGACCGCACCGTAGCGGAGCACGCCGTAGTAGACGGAAGCCATCGGCGGAATATTGGGCATCATCAGTGCCACCCGGTCACCGCGCTGGACCCCGCGGGCACGGAGCAGCCCCGCCACTTTGGAGCTCATGGCGTTCAGCATCGAATAGCTGATGACCGTGTCAGTAATCCGCAGGGCGGGACGGTCAGGGACCCGTGCAGCAGTTTCAGTCAGGATTCCGGCGAGGTTGGCCATGACGATCTCCTTTGATCGGGCGCGGCAAGTCAGCCGCAGTGCTGCGAGGCTACCAACCGGCCGGCGCGGGCGGAATGCCCCGGGACCATATCCGCGTAACTTAACGAGAATGATTCTTATTTAAGTTACGGTTCCAGCATGAACACTTCGTATTCGCCCGTGGCCACTCTGGCCCTTTCCGCACTGCTTCTCTCCTCCTGCGCTTCGGAGCCGCCGTCGCCGGCCGGCCCGCCGTCCCCTGAGCCGGCATCTTCGCCTGCTGTCCTGGAGACTTCCTCTGCTTCCCCTCGGCTGGTGCTGACGCATGAAGGGGGTTTGAGTGTGCTTGATGCCGGTTCTCTTGAACTCCTTTCCGAGATTCCGCTCGAGGGCTTCCTTCGGCTGTCGAACGCAGGAGACGGACGGCATTTGGCGGTAGCGGCAACAGGTGGATTCCATCTGCTCGACACCGGCAGCTGGTCCGAGGCGCACGGCGACCATGCCCATCACTACACGGCGGAGGCGGCCCTGACCGGCGGTCTGGTTGCGGCAGGAAAGCCGGGTCATGTAGTCTCGGCCGCCGGCCGGACGGCGTTTTTTGATGACGCCACCGGTGCGGTCGACCTTGTGGGCACAGACAGCCTGGGGAGCAGCCAGCTTGAGGCAGAACGGGTGCTGCTGCCTAACGCGCACCATGGCGTGGCAGTCCCGCTGGAGGGCGGAGGCCTGATTGTCAGCCTGGACTCGGCTGCGGGCAGGAGCGGCGCGGCGGTGTTGTCCGGCGACGGTTCGGAGATCCTGCGCAGTGATGACTGCCCGGGTCTGCATGGCGAGACGGAGGCGGCAAATGCTGTGGTTTTTGGCTGTGAGGATGGAATGCTGGTTTACCAGAATGGCAGCTTCCAGAAGGTCACCAGCCCCGAAGGGTACGGACGCATGGGGAACCAGGCCGGCTCTCCTGAGTCTCCTGTAGTGCTGGCCGACTACAAGACCGATCCTGACGCAGAGCTGGAGCGCCCGGAGGTGGTGGCCTTGGTGGATACGACGGACGCGAAGCTTCGGCTGGTGGATCTGGGCACCAGCTACACGTTCCGCTCGCTGGGCCGAGGACCCGGCGGGGAGGCGGTGGTGCTGGGGACAGATGGGGCATTGCATGTGATTGATCCCGGCACCGGGGACGTGGTTTCCAGGATTGGAGTAATCGACCCGTGGGTAGAACCCGCTGACTGGCAGGAAGCCCGTCCGGCACTACATATTCTTGGCAGTACCGCGTACGTCACGGATCCGGGCCGCTCGAGGGTCCTGGCGGTGGATTTGGGCTCCGGTGAGGTTATCCACTCGGCAGAGCTGGACAAGGTACCCAATGAGATCGCATCGGCGGGGTGAGTTTCTGCAGCTCCGGCCGGGGATGGGTGTAACCCTTTTCCATCTTGATTGATTTGCATCTAACTTGGAGGAGGGGGCAGCGCCGAGCGGAGGGCCGAACCATCAGAGATTTGCAGGACAGGGCAAAAGCCACACGTGATGCCATACTCTCCGGGGCCGCGTCTGTTTTCGAGGAAATGGGCTACGGCCGGGCCTCGCTGAGCCAGGTTGCAGAGCGGGCCGGGGTCACCAAGGGAGCCCTCTATTTCCACTTCCAGTCGAAGGACGATTTGGCGCGGGCCGTTATTGCGGAACAGCACCGCTTTGTCACCGCAGACAATAATTCCGTGCTCAGCCAGGGATTGCCTCCGCTGGAGTCAATGATTGTGCTCTGCCGGAGATTCGCCCTGAACCTGCTGCAGCAACCCATTGTCCGGGCCGGAACCAGGCTTACCCTCGAAGCCTCGATTTTCCACGAAGACGTCCGGCAGCCTTATCAGGACTGGGTTGATGTCATGGCGCGGCTTGCAGCCCAGGCCAAGGAGCAGGGCCAGATCCGCCAGGACGTGGATGCAGCAGCCTGCGCCCGGCTGATTGTCGCTTCCCTGGTTGGAGTGCAGATCACTTCGGCAGTCCTGACTAACCGGGAGGACCTGCTGGACCGCGTAGAGCAGATGTGGGAGCTTCTGCTCCCGGGTATTGTTTCCCCTGCCCTGGTCGGCAGGGTCAGCGATCTGGCCCGTTTTTCCCCCGCCTAGGATCACCGGCTTTCCCGTCCGGGCGCATCTCGTTGTCACGATGAACAAAACCGGTCAACCGTCTTGTTTTGGCCGGAAAAATCCCTTAGGCTCTGGGCTGTGGGGGGTACTGGGAGAAAAGCCGGTGCTCTTCACCTGCATATCCGGGCGTGCTGCGGTTTAGGCTGCGGCATCCGGCTGCGGGTGTCGGTTGCCGGTTCGCAGTAGGGAAGGGCGGGTGGAGGCTTATGCCACCACCCGCCTGTACTGTTTTGCAGCCCAGGAGTGCTCCCTGTTATACCGTTGCCGGCACTGCTGGGGCTGTGCCCCGCTATTCCATCTTCAGCTTGTCCTGCACGGCGCCGGTGACCTTCTCCACGGTGTTGGGCAATTCCGTGGTTCCGTAGAACCGTGAATCCGGATGGGTTGGCGGCGGCATGGGTGCCGAGGTGGTGGGACCGTCATGATAGGTGAACTCGCCCTTGCCGTCCGGGGTGGGGCCGGAGGCCCATGACCCTTCTGCCGCGGCGGCGCCGTCGGAGAAGTTGAGGTACTGGTAGGACACCGACCGTTCCTCATGCTTGAGCGGGAAGTTGCTCGGGACCGGCAGGGTCTCAGCACCCTCCTCCTGCAGCTCGCGGGCTGCAGCCAGCCACTGGTTCTGGTGCATGGTGTCCCGCGCCAGCAGGAAGGAGAGCATGTCCCGCACGCCGTGGTCATCGGTCATGTGGTAAAGCCTGGCCACCTGTACCCGGCCCTGCATTTCAGCATTCGCATTGGCTGTGAAGTCGGCCAGCAGGTTGCCGCTGGCAGTGATGTAGCTGCCCTGCCACGGGTTGCCGTTGCTGTCCACGGGGCGGGCGCCGGCACCTGCGACGATGGCCTGCTGCATGTCTGTGCCGCCAATGACCGCTGCGATGGCAGGATCTGCCTGGACTGCGTCTTCGGTGATGCCCAGCGGTGCCTTCTCCAGCAGCTGGGCGATCATCGTGGCGAGCATTTCGACGTGGCCGAACTCTTCTGCGCCAATGCCGAAGAGCAGGTCGCGGTACTTGCCGGGTATGTGGGTGTTCCATGCCTGGAAGCTGTACTGCATGGCCACCGTGATTTCACCGTACTGGCCGCCCAGGACTTCTTGGAGCTTCCTGGCATAAATGGCATCGGGCTGGTCCGGGGTTGCCTTGAACTGCAGTTCCTGTTTGTGAAAAAACATTCTGCCCTCTCTAAACCGGTCGGACGATCCACCGTCTGGCTATGAGCCGGTCTCTCGGTTTGGCCGGAGGCGGCGGACCCTTGCTTTAGAACCTAGCTACTTTCTCCGGCGCTGGGAAGTGCTAAGCAGACTTATATTTTCCAGATTATAATCCTTGGCATGAGGGAGCAAAACTGTCATGGCAGCGGGGCAGCGGAGCCCTGCGCAACATATATCCTCCCCCTGAAGCGCACTTCTTCCGGCGATCTGGGGGATCTTCCGCAGTACTTAGGCCACGTGGCGGAATGGGCTGAGGTGCTGGTGGTGGACGGGTCGGAGCCGGAGGTGTTCGCTGCGCATTCGCGTGAGCTTCCGGCCGGCGTCGCGCACCTGGCGCCCGTACACAGCTGCCTCAACGGAAAGGTCTCGGGTGTCCTCACTGGGCTGGAGCTGGCCGGAGCGGAGCTGTGCGTGATAGCCGACGACGACGTGCGCTATACCGAAACAGCGTTCCGCCGCGTCCTGGCCCTGCTTGCGGACGCGGACGTGGTCCGGCCGCAGAATTATTTCTCGTCCCTGCCGTGGCACGCCCGCTGGGATACCGCGCGAAGCCTGCTTAACCGGGCCCTGGGGGCAGACTATCCGGGCACTCTGGGGGTGCGCCGGTCAGTGCTGCTGCGCACTGGAGGCTACTGCGGGGATGTTCTATTCGAGAACCTGGAAATGATCCGCACAGTTCGTGCCGCCGGGGGCAGGGAAGTGCGGGCGCCGTCGGTGTTTGTGGCCCGGCAGCCGTGCAGTGCCCGGCACTTTTGGTCCCAGCGCGTGCGGCAGGCCTACGACGACTTCGCGCAGCCGCTTCGGCTGGTGGGTGAACTGGCACTGCTGCCCTTGCTGGTCTTCGGGACCAGGCGCTTTCGTCTGCTTCCTGCCATTGCCGCTGCAGCGGGCGCCGGCCTTGCCGAAGCCGGCCGGCGTCGAAGCCGCGGAAGGGAGGTCTTCCCCGCCTCGTCGGCTTTTTGGGCTCCGGTGTGGCTGCTGGAACGGTCGCTGGCTATTTGGGCTGCGCTATGGCTCCGCCTGCGGGGCGGAGTGCCTTATGCCGGAGTGCGCATCACGAAAGCCAGCCACTCGGTGCGGCAGCTGCGGCGGGTACTGCGGGAGGGAGCGCATAGGGTTCCGCAGACGGCATCGAGTGCGGAACCCGTCCGGCGCTAAGATTTGGGCTGCGCCGAAACTGAGGCGCGGAGGACAGTTCCCCAGCGCTCCACATAATCCGCGCCCGTTGAATCCGTGTTGTAGGAGCTGTCCTGCTGGAACAGGCCGGGGGCCGGGCAGGTTGCGCCGAGTTCAACCAGGACAGGCTTAAGCAGCAGGTCGGCTGCCATCGCATGTGCAGGGCCGGCTCCGAGCATAAGGGGCACGGCGGTAATACCGCGCAGGCCTTCGGCAGTGGTGAACTGGTCCAGGAAGAGCTTGAGCAGCCCTGTATATGTCGCTTTGAAAGTCGGGCTGGCGAAGATGGCCAGATCTGAAGCTGCGACGGTTTCCACGGCTGCCTTCACCGCCGGATCCCCCCAGCCCAGCAGGCCCGGGCCCAGGGAGCAGACGTCCACTGCGGTTGCCTCTGGACTTCCCAGGCCTGCGGCGAGGCGGACGCCTGCGTCAAGGGTGCGGGAGTTGGGCTTCGGGTTGCCTGCGATGACTACGATGTTCACGGGTACTCCTAGGGTTACGAGGTTGAAACGGGTTTGCGTTCAGCGGGCTGCGGGGCCCGGCCGCGGGGAAGGACAAAAACAGCAGCACAACCGAGCGCAGCTATCCCGGCGGATACGAGGAAGACCTGCGGGATAGCGGCCAAATAGGCGCCGGAACTGTCTTGACCGGAGTCATCCAGCCAGCCGGAAAGAAGGGCGCCGAGCGGCACGGGGGATGCGTTCACCGCCGTCAGTAGTCCGAACCCGGCGACGACGCTTCCAATCGAGGCGATGAGGAGAGTTCGGATCGACAATCCCGGCGGCGGCGTCGATAGTTCCAGTGGAAGATATTGTCCCAATGAGCACCGACCCCAAAGAACGCCCAGCCCTCGGAGCAGCCCCAGGGGAACCACCGGATCCGGCGCCCGCCATTCGCAGACTGATGCCACCCGAGCAATATCAATCCTGCACGACCAGCCGCCACCACCTGCACGGACCATGCCGGTTTGTTGTGAGCGCCCGTAGGAGAGCCGGCCAGCCGCGTACAGGGCGCCCACATCCGGTAGCTGGCGGTTCAGGCCGCGTCGGAGAGCATGCGGCGGAAGCGGGAACCATGGAATACGAGAGGTTCGATTGCTTTTTCTGTCCTCAGCGAGATGACTTCAAAGAGGACAACCGTGTGGTCGCCGGCGGGGTATTCGGCATGGACCTTGCATTCGAGGTGCACGGATGAATCTGAAATCAGCACAGCTCCCTCCGGTGTGGTTTCGCTGGATATCCCGGCGAAACGGCCTGCCTTGTCCTTTCCTGCGAGCTGTCGGCAGATTCCTGCGTGTTCACCGGAAAGAATGGAAATGCCGATATTCCCGGCAAGCCGGAGGGCCGGCCACGTGGTGGAGGTGTTCTGGACTGCGAACATCACCAGAGGCGGTTCCATTGACACGCCCACCGTGAACGAGGACGCGACCAGTACTTCCTTCTTTCCGCTAACTTCGGCCGCAAGGGCTGCTACACCGCAGGGAAAATGGCCAAATGCTTCTCGGAGGGTCTGCGTGCTCGGTGCGATTGCTGTCGGCGACATCGGAAGTCCTTTTCTCACGTCGTTGCGTCGTGGAGGCTATTTAGGCGGAAGATGTAGCAACCATGCTGTCGCCGTCAGATTGCACCGCTATTACGCCGCTGAGGGGAATCAGGTAAAAAGCTCATTACGCCGCACCGGTGGCACGTGTTTAGGCATCGTTTAAGGCAATCCGCCGCAATGGACGTTGGCGATCACCGGCTAATCGTCTGGCCCAAAGGGCTAAAAGCGGCAGTAGCAAAGGGTGCGAGTGATGAAGCTATCTCAGGCCAGGACTCTGCGGTTCCAGTGCCACCAGCTCACAGCGCTCGGTCCCCGTACCGCCGCGGATCAGTCCGCGTTCCCTGAACGCGTCGAGCCAGCCGCCCATCGGCCAGGAACCCCAGCGGGTGTAGAAGAGGTTGGCGTTGCGCACGATGTCCGCAAGGTGCTGTACCGGCGGATCCTGGGTGGGGTGCCACTGGTGGTAGGCGCGGGCACCTCCCACCCAGGCCAGCCCGACGCCGCTGCGCTGGGCGAGGCGGGCAAAGTCGGTGTCTTCCCCGCCGTAGCCGGTGTAGTCCTCGCAGAACCCGCCGATCCGCTGCCAGGTTTCCGCGCGCACCGCGAAGGACAGGGACCAGAACAGGTCCGGATTCTCATCCGGGACTACAACGCCGGGTGCGGGTGCCGGCCGGGCCGGATGCGGGGAGTCCAGCAAACGCAGGGTCTTCAGGTCGTACCCCTGCTCGCCTGGAGGGTCCAGATAGGTCACGGGACCGCACAGCAGCCGGCCGGCCCCCTCAGGCCGTGCCGCAGCCTGGACATACCCGGCAAGCAGGTCAGGATCCGGCAGGCAGTCCACGTCCAGGAACACGAGCAGCTCGGCTCCCCGGGCCAGGGCGGCGTGCGCGCCGGCGTTGCGGGCACGGGCCAGCGGCAGGTTCCCTCCGGCGGAGTCCACCCGGATAACGATTCCCCCCAGCTGGGGATGCGGGTCCCGGATTGCCGGATCGTCCATGGCCACCACCACGTAGTCCCCGGCAGGCGCCGAAGATGCCAGGAGTGCCCGCTGCTGGGCGGCGAGGTGGGCGTGCCTGCCGTGGACCAGCGTGATGAGCGCAGCCTTCACGCATCCGCTCCCAGGTGCAGGGGGATTCCGGCGCCGGCCGGAGAGTGGTTTTCCCTAATTCCGGCGATCCCGGCAATGACCGCTGCGGCCCGGGCGGCTCCGGCGCCGTCGTTCCACGCCGTCCACTTCCGGCCGTCAAGCTTGGCAGCTGATTCCAGGAGTTCTGCCCAGTCCGGGCGGGCAAACCCCCGCGATACGATGACGGGAAGGTCCAGTGCTGTCAGTGCGCGGCCGGTAGCGGCCTGTTCCTGGTGTGGCCGGTCCTGGGGAACAACCACCGCGGGGATGCCGGCTGCCGCGACGTCGGCCAGTGCTCCCTGTCCGGCATGGGTGAGGATCAAATCCGCGGCGAGCAGGTGTGGAAGCGGGTCCGCGCTGCGGTTGCCGGGATTCGTTCCGAGTGGGATCCATTCCACGCCGGGGGTCTGGTCCCGCGCGTCGGCCAGTGCGGCGTCGTCCATTCCTCCGCCGCCGGCCCCGCCAAGTACCAGAACACGGGCGATCCTGCCGGGGGGACGCCCCGGCTGCACCGGCAGCCGGGAAATCGCGCCGACCGGCTGCAGCCGCGCCAGGACCTCCGGACCGGCGTGCAACATCTGCTCGGCAGCGGCAGGCCAGGCGGCGATTAGGGCATCCGAGACCCCGAAGCCCAGTGTGTGTGCGCGGTCAATCCGCACCCCGGGCAGGGCGACGGTCACCACGGGAACGCCGTGCAGCCTGGCCAGCAGGGCCGCTTCAACGGACACGTCAGCGACCAGGACGGCCGGATCGGTGTCCTGGATCCAGGCGGACATCTGGGCCATCCGGGCTCGCAGTCCCGCGTCGCGGAGAGGCACCCAGTGCAGGTGTCCGTTGGCGTCCACGTCCCGCGGGTCGGCGGCCGAATTATCGGGCTCGAGCTGCACCCAGGGGCCGGTCCAGTCCGCCGGGCGGGGGAGGGAGGACAACCCGGTGACGCTCCCCGGCGGCAGCAGCGAGGCAATGGCCTGGGCACGGCGCAGGTGGCCCATGCCGTGATGGTGGATGTAGTACCCGATCATGCCGCGGCCATCCTCTCGGTGCTCTCCAGCAGCAGGGTTTCGTACTCATCCACCATCCGCTCATGCGAACAGAACGTCTCCGCCCGCTGCCGCGCGGCGCCGCGGTCCAAGCCACAGGCGACCTTCAGGGCATCCGCCAGGGCAGCGACGTCGTCCGGTGCTGCGAGCCGGCCGCAGTCCTCGGTGAGGATTTCGGGAAGGGCCCCACGGGCGAAAGCGGCGACCGGCGTTCCTGAGGCAAGGGCCTCCGCAGCCACCAGTCCGTAGGGCTCGTCCCAGCGGGGCGTGACCAGCGCTGCGCGGGCATTCCCGACGGCGCGGCGCAGCCGCACGTGGTCCAGATGTCCCAGATACCGGATGCCGTCACTGAGATGGGGCTGCACTTCGGACTGGAAGTAAGCGCGGTCGTATACGGGACCTGCCAAATCCAGCGGGATTCCAGCGGCCAGGGCGGCCTGGATTGCCAGGTGTGTTCCCTTTTCCGGAACGATCCGGCCGAACCAGATGGCAGGTCCGCCGCCGGGACCGGGCAGCCAGGTCCGGGTATCCACGCCGTTCCGGATGGCTGTGCTCTCCACCAGCGGTGCCCATGCATCGCGCGTATGCGCGCTGACGGCTATGAAGCGGGTCATTGGTCCCCGGACGTGGAGGGCGGATTCGAGCCAGCCCACCGGGGGCGTGTGGAGAGTGGTGACGAGCGGAAGGCGCAGCATCCTGGACATGGCGACTGGCAAGTGGTGAATGCTGGTGTTCAGCACGGCGTCATACTGCTGGTCCCCGGACTCAGCCAGGTCCAGCATGAGCGAGAGGTAGGCGTGGTGTTCGCCCATCCACTGGTCGGGGAGTGCCCCGACGTCGTTACGTGCCGTCTCGCTCATTTCAAACGCGGGAACGTCCAAAAACCGGACGCCCAGGTCCGGGTCCGAACCAGCCGCGGCGAAAAGGGTGACCTCATGACCCCGGGCTGTCAGGGCGGAGACGAGGGCGTGGGTGTGCGCCTCGAGTCCGCCGGCGAACGGCTCACTGATCGGGAAACGGGAAGGGCCGATGACGCAGAGCTTCATTGCAGCACTCCGCTTCGCTCGAGCAGCCGGGAATAGATACTGGCGTGCGCGGCAGCGACGGCGTTGCGCTGGCGGGCACGGTCTTCTGTGCCCAGCGGTGCGGGCGGTCCCGCGCTCCGGGCCGCGCGGACGGCGGCCTTCAGGGACGCCGCGTCCAGCCCGGATTCGTCGTGGGCATAGCCAAAAACAGGGCCCTGGTCTGAGTAGAATCCGCAGTCGGGAGCAGCCACTGCCGTGCCCAGATCACGGCAGGCCTCCAGCCAGCCCGAATGGGTGCCAAAACGGTAGGGCAGTACGGAAAGATCCAGGCCGGCCAGGTAATCCCAGAGCTGGTCATCCGGCAGGAAGTCGTGAATGTGCACTTCCAGCCCGCCTGTTCCGGACTCGTGTTCAAGGAACTGTGCCAGTTCGGCATCGTACCGGGCGCCCTCCGGCAGCAGCACGTCGCAGTGTCCGTTGACCTGGATCACCATGGAGCCGTCTTCGCGGGCTATCTGCAGCAGGGTCTGAATGACCGGCAGCGGTTCCATGCTGGCCCGCAGGCTTTTGACATGCACGCCCACCCGGTAGGGTCTTCCGTCCTGCCGGGGACGGGCGGCGTACTCCGCCATGGTGTCCAGTTCGACGACGTGCGGGTGGGGGATGACCTCAGCAGTACGGCCCCACCGCCGCTCGATCTCTGCGGCTGCACCCTTGGTGAGGGTGATCAGAGTGTCAGCTGCCGGAATGAGCACGTCCAGATGCGCATTGTGGGCGGCTGGAGATTCGTGGTGCGGGTTGCGCAGGTCGTGGACGGTGTAAATCAGGGGTTTGCCGTGCCGGTGCAGGGCCGTGACCGCCTCCTGGAGTGCGGCAGGGTCCTGGGCATCGAAGCCAAAGTGGATGTGGAACACGTCGAACGTATCGGCGTGGGTGTCGATCCAGTCCGCATTAAGCATGACCGGCGGCCACCACTTACCCGTGGCCGGGTTGTCCGGGGAATCCGGGTTCGGATCAGGCAGGCGCAGAACCCGGGGCAGGCCCGGAAGGCCGTCCTGCACCGGGTCAAGGTGGCGGATGTAGACGTGTCCGGAGGGAACGCTGGCGACCCGAATGCGGTTTTGTGGCAGCAATCTGGGACCCCTTTTTCGGTTGGGGCAGCAGGGTGCGGGCCGCTGCCGTGCGAGTGGTGTAAATAGTAAGTACCGTTAGTAATCAATAGCACAAGAACGCTGAAAGGTGGCAAAGAGCTAAATGGACGCAGTGAAAGACGCCTTGGAGGAGCTCCCGCACCGCATTGCGGAAGAAGTTGAGCGTGCCGGCGTCATGGTGGCGCTCGCAGAATCACTGACCTGCGGAAACCTCATCGGTGCCCTTGGGAAGGGCGGTAACAGCGGCGAGTGGCTCAGCGGGGGAATCGTTGCCTACCTGACACAGATTAAGCAGACCGTGCTCGGCGTCAGTGAGGGACCCGTAGTCAGTGCGCGCTGCGCCGAGGAAATGGCGGCTGGGGCTGCGAAACTCTTCAACGCAGACCTGGCTATCTCCACCACTGGTGCGGGCGGCCCCGGCCCGCTGGAAGGCCAACCGGCTGGCACCGTGTTTATTGGCTGGAGCATGTTTGGCGAAACAGGCTCAGCCGAGTATTCCTTCGACGGAGAGCCGGCCGAAGTCCTGGAGAAAACCGAAGCGGCAGCGCTGCAGAAACTCTACGAACTGGCCCAGAAAGCATGAGGGAGCCCGCACATGCAAATGCTCCGGGTGGTGGCTATGGTGACCTTCTGTAACCAGCCTTCGGAATGAATCCGGCTTTCAAAAGGAGGGGACCGTGGACCAGCGCAAAGCACCAATCCTCGATGCACTGGAGGCGTATCGCCGGGCGGACCGGTACGGATACACCCCGCCGGGCCACCGCCAGGGCCGGGGAGTGGACAAGCGGACACTGGACATCATTGGCGCCGACACCTTCGCCAATGATGTCCTCGCCTCCGCTGGGCTGGATGACCGTTCATCCTCCAACGGCTACCTGGCCGAGGCACAGGAGCTGATGGCCGATGCCGTGGGTGCGGAGCATGCCTTCTTTTCAACCTGCGGGAGCTCGCTCTCGGTTAAGGCGGCCATCCTTGCGGTTACGCGCGGGACCGGGGACATCCTGATTGGCCGCGATGCCCACAAATCCGTCACTGCAGGACTAATCCTCTCCGGCCTGCAGCCGCGCTGGATCCGTCCGCGCTGGGACGACGAGCTGCACCTGGCCCACCCGCCGTCGCCCGAAACGGTGGAGAAGATGTGGCAGCGCCACCCCGACGCGGCAGCGTGCCTGATTGTCAGCCCTACACCTTACGGGACATGCGCAGACATCCAGGCCATCGCCGAAATCTGCCACCGGCGCGGGAAGCCCCTGATTGTTGACGAAGCCTGGGGAGCGCATCTGCCGTTCCACGACTCGCTCCCCACCTGGGCCATGGATGCTGGTGCCGATATCTGCGTGGTCAGCGTGCACAAAATGGGCTTGGGCTTCGAACAGGGTTCGGTCTATCACCTGCAGGGGCAGCTGGTGGACCCGATACGGCTCAAGCAGTGTGCTGACCTGCTGGCCACGACCAGCACGAATGTGCTGATCTATGCCGGCATGGACGGCTGGCGCAGGCAAATGGTCCGGCACGGTGAGAAGCAGCTGGAGGCTGCCCTCCAGCTGGTCGAAAACACACGCGAAAGAATCAACGGCCTGCCGGGCATGCAGGTAGTGCATGATGAGCTCATCCGCGAGGAGGCCTCCCACGATTTCGACCCGCTTCATGTGCTGATCGATGTCCAGCAGCTCGGCGTCAGCGGCTACCAGGCGGCGGACTGGCTGCGTGAAAAGGCCAGGATCGACGTCGGGCTCAACGACCACCGGCGGATCGAAGCCACTTTCTCGCAGGCGGACAACCGACAGAGTGCTGACCGGCTCCTCGACGCCCTGAACTCCCTCGTGGAGGCTGCGCCCGGGCTGCCGGTCCCTGCCCCGGTCGAACTGCCCGATTCCGCGGACCTCGAGATGGAGACCGTGCAGCTTCCGCGCGACGCCTTCTTCGGTCCGGTAGAGGTGGTTCCTGCCAGTGAGGCAGCCGGCAGGATCGCGGCGGAGCAGATAACCCCCTACCCGCCGGGGGTGCCCGCCATCCTGCCCGGTGAGCGAATCAACGGGCGCGTGATTGAGTACTTGGTATCCGGTGCGAAGGCCGGAATGGTGCTGCCCGACCCGGCGGACCCGAGTATGGAAACGGTCCGCGTCGTACAGGAATAGCTCCGATTGCCGGAGAGAAGCGGTCAGGCCGGCTGCAGCAGCCCCTTTTCCAGCACCAGTTCCACGGAGAGAGTCTTGTAGCCCTCGGATTCGAAGAGCACCGTGATCGTCTCGTCTTCGTAGCTCATGACCGTTCCCGGACCCCATTGTGAGTGAATGACTTCAGACTGCAGCGGGAACGGCTGGGGAGTTTCCTTAGGCCCCAGCTCTTCACCTTCTGCTTCCGCGCGCTCGCAGTTGTCGCAGTAGCCGCACATGTCCGGGGCGTCTTCACCGAAGTAGGTCAGCAGGAAGCGGCGGCGGCATTCGCCGGTTTCGGCGTACTGGCGCATCATCTCCAGCCGTGATTCTTCGATGTTCTGGCGCTGTTCGGAAAACTCCAGTGCCGCCCTGACTGCGGTCTTGGCGCCCACGCCGTCCTTGGCGGCATAACCGTCGTCGGACGCCAGGATGGAACCGGACTGCTCCAGCAGGCTCAGCTGGGAGGAAAACCGGCGGGGGTTGAGATCCAGTTCGGTGCGCAGACCGGTGGGGTCCGCCGGCTCGCTGCGTTTCTTTATCGCTTTGAAGAGAGTGCCCAGAGCCTCCTCATCGGGGGACTTGGCGGCAAAGAAACGGCGGATTCCTAGATCTTCCGGGCGGTAATGCAGGAAGATTTCGGTCGGTTCGCCGTCACGCCCTCCACGCCCGATCTCCTGGTAGTAGCTGTCCACAGAATCGGGAATGTCCGCATGGATGACAAAACGGACATTAGGCTTGTCGATGCCCATCCCAAAGGCCGTCGTAGCAACCACAATATCGAGCTCATCCTCAAGGAACTGCTCATGGATCCGGTGCCGGTCTTCATGGCTGCGGCCCGCATGGTAGGCGTCGGCACGCAGTCCCGACTCCTGCATCGCCGCAGCGTACTCTTCGGTTTCCTTCCGCGTGGCCACGTAGACCAGGCCGGGAAAAGCGAGCTGCCCGGCCTGCTCCAGCACCGCCCGCCGCTTGTCCTCGGCGTCCTCATACCGTGCAGCCGCCAGGCGAAGATTGGGGCGGTCGAAGCCCAGGGAGATCTGCAGCGGACTGCGCAGGCCCAGCTGGTCGGCGATTTCCTCCCGCACCGGCGGAGCGGCCGTGGCGGTCAGGGCCACCACCGGTTTTCCAAGGGCGTGGACCAGGAGGTCCAGCTGCAGGTAGTCCGGCCGGAAATCGTGTCCCCAGGATGAAACGCAGTGCGCCTCATCGATCACCAGCAGGGATACGTCCAGCGCCCGCAGCGCCTCCAGCACTTCCTCCCGCGCCACCTGTTCGGGGCCGAGGAAGAGGAACTTGGCCTTGCCGGCGCCGTCGTCCTGGCCGGCTGCGGCCCACGCTTCGTCCCAGTGGCCCTGCGGCTGGGCGGAGTTCAGGACGTAGGCGCAGGTGGTTCCGGCGGCCTCATTGATGGCCTCCGCCTGGTCCCGCTGGAGCGCTATCAGGGGTGAAATGACGACGGCGGTACCCGGCAGGGTCATGGCCGGCACCTGGTAGACGGCGGACTTTCCTGCACCGGTGGGCATCACGCAGATGACGTCCCGTCCGTTGACGGCCGCTTCCATTGCTTCGAGCTGCCCGGGCCGGAAATCCTCCCATCCGAAGACCTCCGAAGCGGTGCGCTGCAGGTCGGCGCGGGACGGTGACATGAGCATCCTCCTGGGGATTTCGGCGGATTATCAGCTTACTGATTACTCCACGCCGTGTCGCATCGGAAGATTCGCCAGACGCCGATTCCGCCGCCCAGGTGCGTCTCAGCCGAATTGGCAGGTGATGGTTCCCAGCGGCCCGTAGTCAGCAAGCACCGTGTCGCCGGCGTGGACCCACATGGGGCGGGTAAACGAGCCTGCCAGGATGACTTCGCCTGCTTTCAGGCCGTCCCCGTGTGCCGCAATCTTGTTGGCAAGCCAGTAGACCCCGGCGGCAGGGTGGTTCAGGACTCCCGCGCCCACACCGGTTTCCTCGACCGTCTGGTTCTTGTAGAGGATGGCCGAGATCCAGCGAAGGTCCACGTCCATGGGGCGCACCGGGCTGCCGCCAAGAACCATGGCACCAAGGGCTGCGTTGTCGGAGATGGTGTCCACAATGGTGCGTCCTTCCATCTCAATCCTGGAATCAAGGATTTCCAGTGCGGGGATGACGTAGTCCGTGGCATTCAGCACGTCAAAGATGGTGGCGCCCGGCCCGGAGATGTCCTTGCCCAGCTTGAATGCCAGTTCCACTTCAACGCGCGGGTGGGTGAACTTTTCCCACTGAATGGTGGCGCCGTTCTCCAGGATCATGTCTTCGAAGATGATCCCGTAGTCCGGCTCGGTGATGCCGGTGGCTGCCTGCATGGCGCGGGATGTGAGGCCGATCTTGCGTCCGGCCAGCCGGCGGCCGGCGGCTTCACAGCGCTCCCGCCACGCGTTCTGTACCCGGTAGGCGTCTTCTACGCTCATGCCGGGGTGACGGGCAGTGAGGCGTTTGACTGGCACCCGGTTGGTCCCGGCGGCAATCAGTTCGTCGACGATGGCGGTGATTTCTGAAGTTTCCAAGCTTCCTGCTTTCTCCCCAGAGGCGTCTTCGCCCAACTGGCAGATATGTGACGTACGACTCAAAGCCGGATTGACGCGGCGTGAGATGAATCACTAGCATAAATCAACGTACGAAATATGTAACCGCTGTACGCAATGCGTACTTCATATTTGGAAAGGGGGTGTGCCATGAGTGCGCTGACCATGTCCGGGTCCTCCTCCCGAATCCGTCCCGGCTCAGTGGCCGCTAAGGCCGGCAAGGCAATCTGCCTGCTGGTTTTCACGTGGTTGTTTGTCTGGCCCCTTGGAATGCTGATTTACGGAGCCTTCAACACCTCACCCCTGGCCGGGAACACCGGGTGGACGCTCTCGGGATTCGAACGGCTTTTCAACGACCCTCGGACTTACGAAGCCCTGGGGTCCACCATGCTCTACTCCGTGGTGATCACCGTCCTCTCGATGGCTGTGGCGATTTTCTTCGCAACTGTGAACACCCGGATGGACGTCCCGTTCCGCCGTTTCATTACCCCGGTAATGGTCATTCTCGTGGCCATGCCCACCGTGCTTTACTCGCTGAGCTGGGCCATGCTCGGTGCCGGACAGTCCGGGCTTATCAACAGGTTCTTTGCCTTTGTAGGCATGGACGGACTGGCCGAGGCCTTCAACACCCGCAGCTGGTTCGGACTGGTTCTGGTGACCGTCCTCAAAGCCGGTGCGCTGGCCTACATGATTGTCCTGGGCGCCTTCCGCAACCAGAACTCCGCCCTGGAGGAGGCAGCCAGAATCGGCGGAGCCTCACGGGCCCAGTCCTTCTTCGGCATCGAACTGCCGGCGCTGCTCCCTGCGTTGGCAGCCGCCAGCCTGTTTGTCTTCGTCAAGGGGCTCGAAGCCTTTGAAACGCCGGCTGTCCTGGGCCTTCCCGCAGGCATCAACGTCTACGCCACGCACATCTACGACTACCTTCGGGGCGGCTACGAGGCAGACTACCCGGCTGCATCCGCGTCCTCATTGGTCATCGTTGTGATCCTGGCGGCTCTGGTACTCCTCCAGCTCAAGCTGACCGGCGGCGGTAAGACCTACACCTCCGTCGGAGGCCGTTCCAAGGGAACAAACCTGCGCAGCACGGGCAAATGGATGCCGGTGATTGTCGGCATTATGCTGCTGCACTTCTTCATTGCCCTGGTGCTGCCGATTGCCCAAGTCATTCTGAGTGCGTTCCAGCCGTATCTGGGTGCTCCGACCCTCACGCTGCAGAACATTGAGCGCCTGCTCAACACCCCGAACGTGATGCAGGCACTGCAGACGACCATCATCGTTTCCACCGTTGGCGGCGTCCTCACGGTGGTGCTCGCCCTGGTGGTCAGCTTCGCCTTCGTGCGGATGAAGGGCAAGCTTGGCCGCTTCATCCAGCTGGCCTCCTGGGTCCCGGCAGCCATGCCGGGACTGGTGCTGGGCCTGGCGTTCCTGTGGTCGGTGCTGCTCACCCCCGGAACCCGTTCCCTGTACGGCACGGTGTGGATCCTGGTGATCGGCCTCGCAGTGGCAACGGTGCCGCTGGCCACCCGCACGCTGGAAGGTGCCCTGGCCCAGATCGGCGTCGACATGGAAGAAGCCGCCCGCATCGCCGGGGACAACTTCCTCCGGGCCGTCGGAACCGTCACCGTGCGCCTGATGGGGCCGAGCCTCATCTCCGCCTGGTTCCTCGTCGCCATCACCATGTCCGGCATCCTCGACGTCCCGATCCTGCTGGGCAGCGCCCGCACGGAAATGATCGCCACCGTGAGCTTTGGCTTCTACAACAGCGGAGAAACCGTCCTCGCCTCCGCCCTCTATGTCATCTTCACCTGTGCCATGGCCGCGCTCGCCGGGGCTGCATTCCTGGCCTGGCTGCTTGTCCGGGCCCTCGTCCGCCGTTCCTCTACCCGCACCGCCGCGGAAGTCCAAGGAGTTCCCCAATGACCGGCATCTCAATCCGGAACCTGCACAAGTCCTTCGGTACCAAAACTGTGCTGGACCACGTCAGCCTCGACGTCGAGGACGGAGAGTTCATCTGCCTGCTGGGCCCCTCAGGTTGCGGCAAGAGCACCCTCCTGCGCTCGATTGCAGGCCTGGAAAGCCCGGAAGGCGGCACCATCTACCTCGGTGACGACGCCGTCTTCGATGGTGCCGGCCGCATCAACAAGGCTCCCGAACAGCGCAAGCTGGGAATGGTCTTCCAGAGCTTTGCCCTTTGGCCGCACAAGACCGTTTTCGAGAACGTCGCCTACCCCCTGAAGCGGGCGAAGACTCCGAAACGGGAGATTAACGATCGCGTCCGTGAGGCGCTGGTGATGGTGGATCTGTGGGACTTCCGCGACTCCTATCCCGGCACGCTGTCCGGCGGCCAGCAGCAGCGCGTCGCGCTGGCCCGCGCAGTGGTGCCGCGTCCCCGCCTCCTGCTGCTCGATGAGCCCCTCTCCAGTCTGGACACCAACCTCCGGGCACAGATGCGCCGTGAGGTGCGCCGGATCCAGCAGCATCTGGGCGCCACAGCTGTCTACGTAACCCATGACAAGGAGGACGCAGGCGGCCTCGCCGACCGCGTCCTGGTGCTGCAGGACGGCAAGATCGTCCAGGAAGGCGCCCCCAGGGACGTCTTCGTAGCTCCCAAAACGGCCTTCGTCGCCGAGTTCGTCGGGTTCGACAACTTCTTTGACGCCACCGTCCTTGATTCATCCGATGACCGCGCCAGCGTGGAAGTCGGCAACGGCAACCGTTTCACTGCGGCCACCTCCTCCAAGCTGGAGCCGGGCAGCACGGTCACCGTGGCCACCAGGTCACGCCTGGTCAGGGTGGAACCCAGCGACGGCAGCTTCTCCGAGAACGGTTTCACCGGCACCGTGCTGTCCAAGGCCCACCTGGGTGACGACGTGGAAATCGTGCTGAGCGACGGCGCAGCGGAGATCGTTGCCCGTGTCCGCCCCGGCTACGCGAAGGACATCCAGCCCGGACAGACCGCCGTCGGACTTCCGCCGGAGGGAACCGTCGTCGTAGTCGCAGGCACCCGAAAAGGCGGCCAGCGCACCACTTCCTCCCCGCGGATCTCCGCCCTCGCTTAACAGCTCGCATAACAAAGGACCACTCATGAAAAAGACCAGCACTTTCGCTGCGCTCGCCGCGGCATCCGCCCTGCTCATCTCCGGCTGCGGGGACGCCGAACCTGAGGCTGCAGCGGCCCCCACAGCAACCAGTGTCGAAGAGCTGTATGAAGCAGCGCAGGATGAAGGACAGGTTGTTATCTACGGTCCGACCGAAGACCTGTATGCCGCCGTCTACGAGGACTTCAAGGCTGCCTATCCCGGGATCGAGATCGTTACCTCGGACATCTTCGGACAGGAACTGGACTCGCGGCTCGAAGGAGAGCAGATCGCGGGCGGTTTCGCGGCGGACCTGGTGCACATCGGCGTCTCCGACGTCGAACGCTACAAGGAGAAGGACTACCTCGCTCCGTACAAGCCCTTCGGCACGGAGGAGCTGGACCCGGCCTTCATCGGACCGGACGAGGCATGGAGCGTCCCGTCCCAGCACCTGTACGCGACGGCCTACAACACCAATGCCCTGAGCGCAGATGAAGTGCCGTCCACCTGGGATGACCTGCTCGCAGCTGACTTGTCCGGCAAGATCGCAACGGCAACGCCTAAGCAGTCCGGAGTGACCCCTCAGGTCCTTTCCGCAGCAATCGAGGAGGGCGTAATCGACGAAGCGTGGATCGACTCCTTCAAGGCAGAGGCCAACCCCAAGATCTTCCCCTCAGTGGCAAACGCGCTCCAGGCGACCGTTACCGGGGAAACCGACCTCGCGTTCGTCGCCGGCTACGGCAGCTACATGCGCCAGGTCGAACAGGGTGCCCCGCTCGGATTCTCCGCCATGACTGACGGTGCGTACTTCTCCGACGTGGCCTACGGCGTGCTCGACGGCGGACCGAACCCCAACGCCGCCCGCCTGCTGGTCGCATGGATGTTCAGCGCCGAGGGACAGGCATCAGTAGCCGAGCATGTCTTCGAATTCGGAACCATGCCTGAGGCGCCGCTGCCGGCAGGCGCCGACGTTATCGGAGACCCCGTGCGCCTTCCGTACCCCGGGGCAGAAGGCTACCGCTCCACCCTCCAGCTGCTCAGCACCAAGTTCTAGGCGGTAAGCCGGCACAGCCTGCAAGCTTACCCAATCCAGGAGTACTACCTATGAATACCGAAGTCCTTATTGTCGGTGCGGGGCCATGCGGAGCGACGATCGCCAACCTGCTCGGCGTGTACGGGGTCCGCACCATCCTGCTGGACCGCGCACCCGACGTCATCGACTATCCCCGCGGTGTGGGCGTCGACGACGAATCCCTGCGTGTTTTCCAGGCCTGCGGCCTGGGCCGGGAAGTCCATGCAGACATGATCCAGAACCAGGCGCTCATCTGGTTCGATTCGAACCAGACGAAGCTCGCCGAAATTGCTCCGTCGGGACAGCCCTTCGGCTGGCCGCGGCGCAACTCCTTCCTGCAGCCAATGCTTGAAACCAAGCTGCGGACCGGACTGGAGCGCTTCGAACATGTGCAGCTGCTCCTGGAACGTGAGCTTGTGGGCCTGAAGGAAACCGGGGACGGGGTGGAGGCCCACGTTGTCGGGGCTGACGGGACGGAACAGACGATCACCGCCCAATACGTGGTGGGCGCCGACGGCGGCCGCAGCACCGTCCGCAAGCTGATCGGCGCCGTCCTGGAAGGAAGCACCCTGGGTGCCCGCTGGCTGGTGGTGGACATCAAGGATTCCACCTATCACGCGCCATTCTCCGGCAACTACATCAGCAGCAAACGCCCGTTCGTCTCCATCGACCTCCCCTTCGGATACCGGCGTTTCGAGTTCCGGCTCAACGATGATGAGACGGACGAGCAGATGATCCGCCCGGAGGCTGTGGAAAAGCTCATCCGCACACACTTCAACTGGACCGGCCCCATGCCCGGCCTGGAACGCTCCAGGGTGTACTCACACCATTCCCGGGTTGCGGACCGGTTCAAGGTGGGCCGCGCTTTCCTCGCCGGGGACGCCGCCCACCTGCAGCCGCCGTGGTTTGGCCAGGGCATGAACTCCGGAATCCGGGACGCGGCCAACCTTGCCTGGAAACTTGCCGCCGTCGTCCGCCATGGTGCGGAGCCCGGCGTCCTGGAGACCTACGGCCAGGAACGGCGCGGCCACGCCCGGGCCCTGGTGGAACTGGCCACCACCCTGGGCCGTGTCTACGGACCCAAGACGATGGCAGGTGAAAAGCTGCGCAGCTACGGGCTGCGCGCAATGCAGCGGATTCCCGCGACGCGTGACTACCTGCTGCAGATGAAGTTCAAGCCCATGCCGTTTTACGCCGAGGGCGTTGTCCTGGACCCGTCACCGAAGGACCCCGTGGGGCGGATGTTCATCCAGCCTGATGTGGAGCTCCCTTCCGGGGAACGCGTGAAGTTCGACGAAGCGGCGGGGGACTGGTTTGCCCTCGTCGGAATCAACACCGATCCCGCTGACCACCTGGATGAGGAGTCCCTTCAGTACTGGCGTTCGCTCGGCGCCCGCTTCCTGCGGGTAAACCGGTCCCGCGCCGGCAGCCACATGCTCAGCGCCGGCTCGGAGACGGTGGTGCTCGACGACGTCCAGGGCGGCTTCCGCGACTGGGCACGTACCAGGAGTGACCGCGACATCATCGTGATCCGGCCGGACCGTTACCTGGCAGCCACGTGCTCCAGCGGCCAGGCGAACTCGATGACCCGCAGATTCAGTGCGGTGCTGCCGGTAAAGAGCAAAACCCTGACGAGCAAGTAAGAGGAGAAGCAGATGGCAGAGATTGTTGGCTACGTCGCCATGTCCCATTCCCCGTTCTGGGATGAATCCTTCGACGTCGAGGGTCCAGGTGCGGACTTCGCAGCCGGTGCGCTGGCGGTCAAGGAAAAGGTGCAGGAACTCGCACCAGACCTGGTGGTCATTTTCGGCCCCGATCACATGCGCAACTTTTTCTTCGACCTGATGCCCGCGTTCTGCGTTGGGGCAGGCGAGATTGTCAGTTTCGGCGATTACGGCAGCCACAAGGGATCTGTCCCTTTTATGGAGGGCATTGGCCGTAAGGTCGTTGAAAACGTCCGGGAGCAGGGTTTTGACCCGGCGTTCTCGCTCCGAATGGGAATCGACCACGGAATTGTTCAGCCGTACGAAGTGCTGCTCCCGGAAAAGACCGTGCCTGTCCTGCCCATCATGGTTGACTGCGGTGCAGCCCCCAGGCCCTCCTTCGGCAGGTCCTACGAGTTCGGACAGGCAGTCGGCAAGGCCATCCGGGAACTGGAGGAAGACCTCCGGGTGCTGGTCATCTCCTCGGGCGGCTTGTCCCACTGGGTCAAGGCTTCTTCTCCCTATGACCCGGCGATTGATGCCGAGACCCGGGAATTCCTCATCGACGGGCGGGACACCGTGGTGGAGTACAACGCCGCACGCGAAGCCGGCCTGGCCGAAAGGATTGCCAAGGGCGTCGAAGGTGATATCAACGATGCCTGGGACCGGGACTTCCTGAAGCACCTCACCGGCGGCGACGTCGAGGCACTGCTGGCAATCAATCCGGAAGAAATGGAAACGGCTGCAGGCAACGGCGCCCATGAAGTGCGCTGCTGGATCGCAGGGCTTGGCGCCTGGGGCGGACCGGTGGAGACCGTCGCATATGAGCCGGTGCACCGCTGGGTGACGGGCATGGGACTGGTCGCTGGTTTCGCGCCGGAAGGGAAATGATATGGGAACTCTGACGATTCCGGACTTCACCACAGAACCGTTCTTCGGGCTGGAGGACGCGTGGGTTGAAACCGCGCCTGGTGAGCTGACCCACTATCACGAGCTGGGGGAGGGTACGCCGGTTGTCTTCCTGCACGGCTCAGGCAGCGGGGTATCTGCCGCCGCGAACTGGTGGCTGAACCTTCCGGAGCTCTCCCGGCACTGCCGCACCATCGCCGTCGACCTGCTTGGGTTTGGGCAGACAGTTGAGGCACCGGACAGCGAGTTCGGCATCAAGGCGTGGGTGGAGCACGTGGTGCGGATCCTGGATGCGCTTGGGATTGAAAAGACCTGGCTGGTCGGCAACTCGCTGGGCGGATGGGTCGCTTTCCAGTTCGCGATCGACCACCCTGAGCGCCTGGCAGGAATTATCTCGATGGGTACCGGCGGCGCCCCGCGGACCAAGGCGCTGACCAGCCACGCGAAGCCGAAGATGACACCGGACGGGATCCGGCAGGCTTTGCTGGATTTTGTGGTGGACCCCTCTTTGGTAACTGATGAGCTGGTGAACTCGCGCTATGCAGCCGCGTCGCGCGAGGGAGCGACGGAGCGTTTCCGTGCCGTGGTCGCAGCCCGGGATATTGACAGGGAGAGCCTTCCGTTGGACATGGATGTGCTTTCCAGGCTCGAAATCCCGGTGCTGCTTATCCATGGCCGGGAGGACAAGGTCATCCCCATGAGCCGCAGCCTGCAGCTGCTGGAAGTGATCCCGCATGCTGACCTTCACCTGTTTTCGCAGTGCGGGCACTGGAGCCAGGTGGAACGCGCCGAAGATTTCAACACGGTGGTAGCTTCCTACCTCTCGACCCACGGTTAGAGTGAAGTTGCCCGGCGGCAGGTCCGGCACATGAATCAGCAAAGTATCAGCGCCGGCCTGCCAAGGGGCAGGTCAGAAGGGAGGGGCATGGACCCGAGTAGGTTCGTGCACCCGATCGCCCCGGGAGATTACGTCCAGTCACTGGACAAAGGGCTCTCGGTGATCAAGGCATTCAACAGCGACCGGCGCACCATGACGCTGACGGAAGTTGCGGAGGCAACCGGGTTATCCAAGCCCAGTGCCAGGCGCTTCCTGCTGACGCTGCAGGCACTGGGTTATGTATCCCAGGAAGACGGACGGTTCCGCCTGCGTCCCAGGGTCCTGGACCTGGGCGGCTCCTACCTGACCTCGGGGGAGCTCCCTGCCCTGGTGAATCCCTACCTTTCGGAACTGAACGCCAAGCTGCGCGAGGCCTGTTCGGTCGGAGTGCTCGACGGCGACAATGCGGTGTACATAGCCAGGGCTTCCGCGCAGCAGCGCATCATGACGTTCAACGTGCAGGTGGGCACGCGGATCGATCCCGTGATTACGGCCCTGGGCCGGGTCCTGCTGGCCAATCTGCCGGAGACTGACCTGCAGGCCTACCTGCAGCGCCGGGAGCAGTTTGCGACCGCGCCGCAGATTCCACAGGACAGCGGATTCGCCGAGGACCTTGCACGGATCCGTGAGCAGGGCTGGTGCCTGATGGACCAGGAGATCGAAATCGGAGTCCGAACCATCGCCGCGCCGCTGCGGAACGCGGCCGGAACGGTGATTGCGGGGATCAACGTCGCCGTCCACACGGCACGTGTGTCCCTGGACCGGCTGCAGGACGAATTCCTGCCCGAATTGCTGGAGACACAGGCCCGGATTGAGAAAGACCTAGCCGAGTACGGCCCTGACATGCTGGGATAGCTTCGCCGTAAGCTGCCTTACCCGACTACCAGTCCCAGGGCTTTCAGGACCTCGGCAACCTGCCGGCGCTCTTCCGTCCCCAGCCCGCGCACCGGGAGCGGCAGGCAGTTCTGCGGTGCCAGGCCCAGGTGTTCAGCGGCGGCGGCGATCACGCGAAGGCTGCCGTGTTCGGCGAAGAGGTTCCACAGCGGCGCCAGCAGGACGGACTCGGCAGCGGCGTCGTCATAACGTCCTTCGGCAACGGCGCGCATAATCCCGAGCGCAGGACCCGGCAAAGTGCCGGCCAGGACTGAATACCAGGCATCGCAGCCGGCGCTCAGTGCGCCGGCTGCGGCGGGATCGCCGGAAATGCCGATGGTCACGTGGTCCGGGATCACGGCCCGCACGGCGCTGATTCTTTCGGCGGCCGCCGCCGCGGAAACCGGGGGGATCTTGATCGACGCTATGCCCGGCAGCTCCGCGATCCTCCCGTAAAGCTCCGTGCTGAACGTGAAATGGGTCGTTCCCGGATTGTCGTACACAATCACCGGCAAGTCAGTGGCATCGGTGACATCGCAGAAAAGCCTGAACACGTCGTCGTCCGTCAGGGCTTGGTAACTGACCGGCGCCAGCAGGATCCCCGCCGCCCCAGCCTCCTCGGCCGGCCGGATATTCGCCAGGACCTCGGAGGTGCGCAGGGCGCCAACGCCGACGATCAGCGGTTTCGAGCCGGCATTCGCGGCAGCCAGCTGCACCACGCGCCGTCGCTCGTCCGGGTCCAGGTAAGCGTAGGAGCCGGTGGATCCCAGTACCGCGATTGAATCGACGCCGGAACCGGCAAGGCGCTCCATCAGCCGAATGAAGGCGCCCTCGTCCAGGGCATCCTCCCGAAGCGGTGTCAGGGGAAAAGCGCTCAAACCGGTGAACAACTGTGGATTCCTTCCGTTGGCCGCGGCGGACAGGCTTTACCGCTGAGCCTTAGTATGCGGCTATGTTCCCAGACATCATTGCGGAAACCGTTGATTGCATCCTGAATGACGCCGCGTCCCGTAACGGGTTTTCCCGGTCCACTCGTCTGGCCCGCGCGCGGGCCGTGTCCTTCACGACGGGGCGTATGGTCTGGCGTCCCGGCGGTGGGATGTGCTTGCAGCGAATATAACCCTGGGGCTGGCCCCAAATCGGAGGACGGAGTATGGGAGCCTCTGGGGGCATTGTCGGGACTGCTCCGGACAGGCTGAGGCGTGGTCAGGATTTAGAGAAGTGCTGCTGCGCTTCGACGCCTATGGATACCGCTGCAAGCACGGCCGGTGCGCTGGTCGGATTGCTCCATGCATGTTTCGTGGCGTTCTGGATGACCACGTCGCCGGCCTGCAGCAGAGTCGGCTCGCCTGTTTCCAGCGCGAGAAGCAGCTGCCCGCTCAGCACAACCTGATAGTCGATGGTCTGGGTCGTATGGAAGCCGGGCATCTCCGGGTCGAAAGTGTCGGCGAGACCCGGCAGTGCGGCCGCCTCCTCCTCCGCAGCGGCGGCGGGATCGATGGATGCAAACACTGCGCTCGGGGGGAACTGGACGATTGTGAGCGCGGAGCCGCCTGGGCCGGGCATTAGTGAAGTGAGGGCGGGAGTGGCATCGACCGGAACGTCCGCGGGGGCGGAAACATCCGGGACCGCCCACACAACTGTATTGCTGAAGCCCGGAATGGCTGCGAAGTCATGCGTGCGGGGGGCGGGCTGGTCGGAAATGACCGCGCTGCGGCCCTCCTTGTTATGGCCCGTGACGACACGTCGGACATGCATAATGACTCCTCTCGATCGTCCGGGGGTGGACGACTCTGGTTAGTATATTGAATGTCAGACTTTTATCAACCAAAGTATTCATGGACGAATGAGGGTGGCTATGGCGACGATGCGGGCTGTTCAGATCCGGGGCGAGTGGACACCGCGTCCCGACGCGAAGCTCACCCCGGAAGAGATTGACGGGCGCTGGGCCTACGATGCCACCCGGGCCTGGCGCCATCCTGTCTGGGAAGTTGTCGATCAGCCCGTTCCCCAGGTCGGCGGCCCTCACGATGTGGTCGTCCGGAGCAGGGCTGTGGGGGTCTGCGGCTCGGACGCGCATCTGTACGAAACTGACGACGACGGCTACGTCCTCCTGCCATACCGGGTGCGGCTGCCGCTCGTGCCGGGCCACGAGCTTGCGGGAGAGGTCGTTGAGGTCGGCTCCGCCGTGCAGGGTCTTGCCCCTGGCGACGCCGTAGCCGTGACCACACTCCAGTACTGCGGATCGTGTGCCGCCTGTGGGGCAGGGATGCCCGCGCACTGCACCGAAGGAGCCGACCGCGGCTTCAATCTGGACGGCGGCATGGCCGAATATGTTGTGTCGCGGGACATGAACCTGCGCCCGCTGAATGCGCTGAGGGAGAGGTTTGGTGAGCAGGAGGTTTTTGAGATCGGGGCGCTCTCGGAGCCGGCGAGTGTCGCGTATCTGGGGATGTTTGCGCGCGCCGGGGGAGTCCGGCCCGGAGGAGTGGCAGTCGTGCACGGCTGCGGGCCGATCGGCCTCGCCGCGATCGCCCTCGCCCGTGCGGCCGGCGCGGGGAACGTAATCGCCTTCGCGACGAACCCGGCCCGCTGCGAGCTCGCGAAGTCCATGGGCGCTGACGAAGCCTACGACGTACGCGCCCTGGCACACGATGGCATCGGTGCAGGGGAAGTTGTTCTTGAACGCACGCAGGGCCTCGGGGCGGACATGGCGGTTGAAGCGGCCGGCAGTGCACGGACAGTACTGCCCGAGATCGAGCGTTCACTCGCCGTCGGTGCCAAAGTGGTGCTGCTCGGTTCCCAGTCGGGGATCGCGCCCATGGCCACTATGGCCTACATGGTCAAGGGGGCGAGCATTTACGGATCCATCGGCAACATCGGCGGCACCGACCCGGTAATCGCCCTGCACGCCAGCGGCCGGATCGACCTGCGTCCTATGGTCACCGACCGGTACCCTCTTGCCGACGCAGTGGCAGCTGTACGCCGGGCGACTGAAAGCAGTGCGGCTAAGGTCCTGGTCCTTCCCGGCTGAGCACGCAAAAGGAGAGAAGGCGGCTCTCTTCGAACTGCCCTCTCTCCTTCGGGATCAGTCCCGCAGCGCCTTTGGCCAGATACCCTGCTTGCCGGGCTGCAGGATGCCGTTCGGATCTACCGCGTCCTTGATCGTCTCGACGAACCGCAGATAGGCGTGGTCATTGAAGTCGAAAGTCTGAGCCACCGCATCCATCTTGAAGATGTGTGAGCGGTACAGCCCGTAACCCTCGGCCGACACCCGCGTGAGCATCGAGTCGTAGTTGGCGTAAATCTTGCGCGTCTTCTCCTCATCTTTCGGGTCGAAGAACATCACCGAAACCACGAGGATCGAGTTCGGCAGCAGCATGCAGCCTGCCGCGTAGGGCTCGCCGAACTCCTCGTACAGGCCGCGCACCAGGCGGATCACCTTGAGCACCTCTGTGCCGATGAGCGGAGCTACGGGCGAGAAGTCGAGGTGGCCGGTGTCGGGGCCGAACGGCACCTTGTACAGGTCCAGCAGCTCCATGCCGGGGATACCTGCCTGGACCTTGTCGTCGTGGATGCCCTCCTGGGGGCTCTCGCGGTCGGTGCCGTCGTACACAGTGCGTCCGATGGTCACGCCGGGAATGGCACCGAAGACGCGCTCGACGATCTTCCATTTCGCTTCAACGATGTCCTCATAGCCGTAGAGTGCGAAGCGAAGCGCCCATGCCTCGCTGGCGGCGTCGAGGTCAGGCTGCCCCTCCTTGTTGGCTGCGACGCCGCGGCCGAGGAACGGGTAGTTGTTGATCGTCTCGTCCAGCATAAGCTCGCGCATCGCATCGATCACCGGCACAACGATCTCGTCACCGTCGAAGTGGATCCAGCAGGATGCGTACTTCTCCGGCCGCTTCATGAGCCGCCATCCGATCTGGGTCACGATGCCCATATTGGATTGGAAGAAGAGGCCGTCCACCATCGGGCCGAAGCCGAACGGGTACGTGTGGAACGCGCGGTTGCCGGTCATGGCACCCATGCCGGTACGCATGAGTTCACCGTTGGGCAGGACCACTTCCATGCCCACGACGTTCTCGGCGTGCGAACCGATGCGGGTGTGCCCGCGGCCGTACTCAAGGCTGTTCCCAATGACGGATCCCCACCCGAGGTCCGGGATGGATGACCACCACTCGCCCCCCGCGGCCTCCAGCGCGTCGACGAGGTCGAACCACCGGACGCCGGGTTCAACGACGGCGTAGCCGAGCTCGGTGTTGATCTCCAGGACGCGGTTGAGCTTCGAAAGGTTAAGCAGAATGGACCCCGGTACCCGCGGCGAGGAACCGCCGTAGCCGTAGTTGCGGCCCTGGCTGACGGTCCACAGGGGAGCCCCGTGGTCGTTTGCGATCCTCACCACCTTCTGGATCTCTTCGACTGTGTTGGGGAAAACGGCCGCGGCGACGTCGTTGGTGCTGTCGCCGAGTACCCAGAAAGGATCTCGGTACTCATCCAGGTCGGCACGCTCCGTGAACACCGCCTCGGGGCCGAGCACCTTGGTGATCTCGTCGAGCGCGTTGTTCACCGCTGCCGTGTTGGCGGGCTTGATCGTCATGCGACTTCTCCTCTTCATCGAGTTCTGCTTATTGTGTCTATCAAATAGTCGGACATTTAGCTACTCTGTTTTTTTCAGAGGTAAGCCCGCACCGAGGTGCACTTCAAAGGAGAAGGGTCGATCAATGGGTACGAGCACAACAGTGGATGCGCCGGTCATCATCGCGGGAGGAGGTCCCGTGGGGATGTCCCTGGCCATCGACCTGGCGCAGCGAGGGGTCGCCAGCATTGTGATTGAGCGCCGCGAGCGGGGAAAGCCCTTCCAGCTGCGCACTAATATGACGAATGTGCGGTCGATGGAGCACTTTCGCCGCTGGGGCATCGCCGATGCACTGCGTGAGAACGATCCGGTGCCTGAGGATGTCCGCCGGGACGTCTCGTTCGTGACCCGCCTCAACGGCGACCTCATCCTGAACCTGCCGAACTCGTACGAGTGGCCCGAGCCGCTTCCTTTTGCCGGCGAGCGGGCGGAGTGGGCGCCCAATGAAGGTATTGAGAAGACCATGTGGGAGCGCGTCGCCCAGCTGCCGATGATCGATTACCGCAACGTCACTGAGGTGGACACGTTCACACAGGATGCGGACGGCGTGACAGTCGAGCTGACCGGACCGGAAGGGCCGTATACGCTGCGCGGCAGTTACCTCGTGATCGCGGACGGCAGCCGCGGCAGGCTGCGCCGCGAGGTGCTCAATGTGCGCCTCGAAGGCAACCCGAACCTCGCCCCGAGCACGTCGTGGCACTTCCGCTCCACCCAGCTGAAGAAAATCTGGGAGAACGGCGCCGGTCCCGTGGTGTCGATGGTCTACTTCTACAACGAGGACCGCGGCAGTGACCTGCTGACCGCCCAGGGGCCCGATACCTGGCAGTACTTCGCGGGGCCCGTACCCGAAGGCATTGATGCCGACGACTGGGACCAGGTCAAGGAGCTGCTGTTCAAGGCAGTCGGCCAGGAGATCGATGCGGAGCCGCTTTCCGGCGGTGCTTTCGCGCAGCGCTCGCTGCTCGCTCCCCGGTTCGACTTCGGCCGCGTCGCCCTCGCCGGCGACGCGGCGCACCTGGTTTCGCCGCAGGGTGGCTTCGGGATGAACAGCGGTATCGGCGACTCCGCCGACCTGGGATGGAAGCTCGCGGCGCTCGTCGACGGGTGGGGAGGTCCCGGCCTGCTGCCGAGCTACTCCATCGACCGCCGCGAGGCCGTCCGCTTCATCCAGCTGGGCTCCGAAGCGAACCATGCGATCGGTGCACGCGAGCTCGTGCGCGACGGCGTCGAGGCTCCCGGTGAGGCAGGTGATGCGGTCCGCGAAGCCGTCAGGCAGGACATACTCGACAAGAAGCTCGTACAGTTCAAGCGCATGGGCGGCCAGCTCGGCTACCGGTACTCCCTGTCCCCGATCGTGGTGCGCGACGGCTCGGTGGAACCGGCACCGACGTTCGCCGACTTCACTGAGAGCGCGGCCCCCGGCAACCGGGCCCCGCACCGCTGGCTCGAGGACGGCAGCTCGCTCTATGACCACTTGGGCCAGGGGTTCACGCTGCTCGATTTCGGCGGGTTGGACGCGGACGGCCTCAGATCACGAGCCGCTGAACGTGGTATCCCGTTCACCGTCTGGGCGCCGTCGGACGCGGACCGCCAGGTGCTCGCTCCTCTCTACGAGCGGGGCGCTGCCCTTGTGCGGTCGGATCACCACGTAGTCTGGCGCGGCGACGAGCTGCCCGCCGACATCGACCGTCTGCTCGACGTCATCACAGGTCACGCCTCCTGGGGCACGCCCTGATTCGTTCCCCTGGGAACACCCCGGCACCACAGGCCGCAGGCAACGACGCCTCCGCGGTGAACACAGATAATCCGACCGCGCGTTTGTGCGGCCCGGGAAGGAGACATGTCATGACCACAACCAAAGCCGAACAGAGCGAGCGCGAGCAGGACCTCGTTGATCTCGTCGTAAGATCCTTCGAGAACTGCCAGGACGAGCGGCTGAAGTTCCTGCTGCAGGCGCTCGTAAAGCACGTGCACGCCTACCTCCGCGAGGTCCGTCTGACGGAGGCCGAGTGGGAACGGGCCATAGAATTCCTCACCAAAGCGGGCCACATCACCGACGACCGCCGTCAGGAGTTCATCCTGCTCTCGGATGTGCTGGGAATCTCGATGCAGACCATCGCGATCAACAACGAGGCCTACGCGAACGCGACCGAGGCAACGGTTTTCGGCCCGTTCTTTGTGGAGAACAGCCCGGAGGTGCCGGTCGGAGGAGACATTGCCTTCGGCGCGGCCGGGCAGGCGTGCTGGGTGGAAGGCACCGTCACCGGCACCGACGGCGCCCCGATCCCGGGCGCCCGCATCGAGGTGTGGGAGGCTGATGAGGACGGCTTTTATGACGTGCAGTACGGCGATGACCGGACCGCGGCGCGCGCTCACCTGTTCGCCGACGCAGACGGGATGTACTCCTTCTGGGCCATCACTCCCACCCCGTATCCCATCCCTCACGACGGACCAGTCGGGCAGATGCTCGAGGCGACGGGGCGTTCGCCTATGCGCGCTTCACACCTTCACTTCATGGTGACGGCCCCGGAGCGGCGGCGTCTCGTGACGCACATTTTCGTTCGCGGGGATGAGATCGGCTGGGCGGACAGCGTCTTTGGGGTGAAGGAGTCCCTGATCAAGGACTTCGAGGTCCAGGCTGCCGGGACTCCGACGCCGGACGGACGCAGCGTCCAGGGTGACTGGACACGTGTGTGGTTCGACATCGTGCTGGCACCGGACGGGGCATGATGCCGGCCTGCTGTGCCCCTGAGGCCGGCGGCTGGCACCGGCCGGAGGGGATGAGCACTAATGCTTGAATCCGAAGGCCGGCGCCGGCTGATCCTGCGCATCTATGCGGACCTTTCCGCCGGGCGCCTGGACACCGAGGGAGGTGATGTCCTCGACGCGGTCTTCTCGCCGGCCGCCCGCCACCACAGCGCTTCCGAAGCGCTGCAAGACGGACCTGGCGGGGCGCGGCAGTTGTACTTCGAACTGCTGGACCGCCTTCCTGGAGCTGCCGCGACGGTGACGCGCACGGTCGCAGACGGTGACCTGGTGGCGGTGCACTGGCACGCTGCGGCGGATCCGCGGGACGAGTTCAGCGGTGAGTCGTGGTGCGAGTTCTTCCGCTTCACGGGTGACCGGGTCACGGAGCACTGGCAGCTGAACGTCGACGTGCCGCCCAGTACGGTCAGCGGGCGGTCGGTGTTCAGCGATGCCTACCCGGCGGCGCGGGGGACACGGGACGAGGCAGCAGCGCTTGCCGCGGTCAACCGCGAGACAGCCTCTGCTGCTTTCGCCCGGTTCATTGACTTCGACCCCGGCGTCGTGGCCGAACAGTGGGGTGAGGTCTACCTCCAGCACAACGAGAGCATCCCTGACGGTCCGTCCGCCCTCCGCCGCTCGCTGGAGGAGATCGGCAGCTTGCCGGACGCCTTTCGGCCGAGCTTCAGTGTGATCGCTGTTGCCGCCGAGGGCGATCTGGTGTGGTTCCTCGAGCATGTCCGTGTCGGGGACCAGTCCGGGCTCGGCGCCGACATCTTCAGGTTGGCAGACCACCGGATAGTGGAGCACTGGGATATCCCGGCGCTTCGGCCAGGAAACACGTAGAGTCCCAGCCGGGCCATCCGATATTTTACGGTTCCCCCAGCCGACGGGCTGGCGTGCCGGTCTTCATATAGTCATATCGTTGACACCCCGGTAGTCGATGGATAAGGTCGACCAAAAGTCAGACAATGACGTCTCAGACAAAACTCAGACAATGTAGCCTGAGTAGAACCCGGACAGGGGATTTGCATATGTCGATCAAGAACCGCTGGCACCCACGAGCCATCACCATTTCGGGAGCTGTACTTCTCACCATGACGCTCGCTGCCTGTTCGGGAGGGGCAACGGGGACCGGCCGCGGCGCGTCGGACCCGGCCGAGGCAGGACGGGGCGGAGTATTCACCGCAGCCCTTTCCGGCGATGTGATGAACCTGGACACCGCGAACTGCGCACCGATCGTGTACTGCAGTGTCGCGTACGACACGCTCACCTATCTGTCTCCCGCTGACGGGTCGATCCAGCCCAGCCTGGCAACTTCGTGGGAGTGGACGGATGACACCCGGACCGTGCTTCGGCTGACCCTGCGGGAGGGCGCGGAGTTCGAGGACGGCACGCCCATCACCGGCGAGGCTGTCGCAGCATCATTCACGTCATACCTGACGGCCCCCGGCCCCTTCGCGGCACTCAGCTACCCGCTTGTCAGTGCAGCGGCGGCCGGGGCGGACCAGGTGGACATTACCTTCGCAGAGCCGCTGACCGACGAGTTCGCGCTTTATCTCCTGGCGGGACAGAACGGGGTCGGCTACATTGTCTCCCCGGCCGCCGCCGCAGACCGGAGTCTTATTGCTGAGGACACTGCGGGCTCTGGTCCGTACATGCTTGACACGTCCGAGACGACGAAGGGCGTGAAGTACGTTTACGTGCGCAACCCCAAGTACTACGACCAGGAGGCGATCAAGTACGACAAGGTCGTGCTTCAGCCGATGATGGATCCGAGCGCGAGGCTCAATGCGATCCGCTCCGGCCAGGTGAGCTGGGCAGCGAACATCGCACCCGCCGACGCCGCGGCAGTCGGCGACGCCGGCCTCACGGCCTCGCGCGGACCGCTTGGCTCGTTCGCCTCGCTCGCGCTCCTGTCGCGGGACTCCGGCCCTCTGGCAGACGTCCGGGTCCGCCAGGCACTGGCGTACGCGACCCCGCGCGATGACATCGCCACCGCGCTGTACGGTCCCGACGCGGTGCCGACCAGCTCCATGATTCCCGAAGGTGCGGAGGGCTACAGTGCCGCCAACGTGAACATGTACGGCTACGACCAGGACAAGGCCAAGGAACTGCTCGCCGAAGCAGGCTACGATGACGGCTTTACGATCACCGCATTCGCCCCCGCGTTCTTCGATCCGGGCTCCACAGTCGGACAGTCGCTCAAGACCGCTTATGCAGAGATCGGTGTGACGCTGGAGCTTGTTCCGTTCGACGGAGGCCCGGGCGAGGTCGCTATGCAGATTGGCAACTACGACGCGGTCATCATGTCCAACGGTGCCAACGGTCTCTCACAGGCCGTTTACACGATGCTCCGGCCCATGGGCGGCCTGGCCAACCCGAAGAACGTTCCGCTGGACGACGAGCTGGTGACCCGGCTCCACGCTGCCGCCACCAGTGCGGATCCTGCGGAACAGAAGGAGCTGGTCAAGGAAGCGACGGCCCGGCTCGATGAGCTGGTCTACGTGGTGCCGATCGCCAGCATCCCCACGATCCAGGCCGTGAACGCCGACGTACGCAATGTTCCGGACGAGTACTGGACCATCGAGGCGAACCCCTTTAGCCCGGCTGCAGCGGAGGCCTGGCAAGGCTGATGCTGACAAACCACGACGAGACGGTTAGTTCCAGAAGCAGCAGCAGTGAACGCCCGGCCCTGCCGCGTGCCGTCCTCACCGATCTCATCTCCGCACTCAGTCCTGACCGGGTTGTCACCGAGCAGGCCGGTGTCGATGAGTTCAAGGATCCGTACTGGATTCCCGGCGATGACACGTATGTTGGCTCCGCCGTCGTTTTTCCGACGACAGTCGAGGAGGTGCAGAAGGTGATGCGGCTCGCGAACCGCCACGGCGTCCCCGTCTGGCCGCACGGTCAGGGGAGGGGCGGGTACGGCGGTCCGTCGCCGGTGGTCCGCGGGTCAATCCAGATCAGCCTCCGGCGGATGAACCGGGTGCTGGAGATCAATGAGGATCTCGCCTACGCCGTCGTCGAGCCTGGTGTGCGGTGGATGGACCTCTACGACGCGATCGAAGAGGGAGGGCACGCGCTGCAGCTCTCCATCACCGACCTCGGATGGGGATCGGTGATCGGCAACTCCATGGACAACGGTGTCACCTACCAACCGTACGGGGCCGACTTCCAGCTGCTGTGCGGCCTGGAGGTGGTCCTGCCAACGGGAGAGCTGGTCCGTACCGGCATGGGGGCAATACCGGACAATAAGGCGTGGCATCTCTACCGCCGCGGCCTTGGGCCCTCCTTCGGCGAAATGTTCGCGCAGAGCAACTACGGCATCGTCGTGAAAGCCGGTGTCTGGCTCCAGCCAAAGCCCGAGGCGTACGCGCCGCTCCTGCTCACGGTGCCGAATGAGGAGGACCTTGAAGCCCTCATCGACTCCCTGCGCCAGCTGCTCCTGGAGCGTACGGTCACAGGCATTCCGGCGATCATGTCCACCTTCACCACGCTCACGACGATCTTTGAAGCCCCCGCTCCGCCGCCGGAGCTTATCGACGACGAAGGTATCCGTGCGCTTGCCGGCCAGTACGGAATCGGTGCCTGGTCGGTTCGCACCGCGCTTTGGGGGCGCAGGTCAATTGTGGACGCGAACCTTGCCCGCATCCGCGAGGTCTGGGAGACGATCCCCGGAGCGAAGGTCATCAGTCACCGGATCTTCGCACCTCACGAGTACGGGGAGATCGACCGCGAGACGGACAAGGTGCAGGCCGGCATCCCGACGATGAAGCTCATCGAGTCCGGCCAGTGGCCCGCCAGTCTCGGCCACGCAGCCTTCGCACCGATCGTGCCACTGTTGGGCAGCGAGGTCCGGTACGTCATGGACCAGATCAAGCTGCGTTTCCGCGAGAACGGACTCAACTTCATTGGCGGCCTGTTCGCGCTCAACCAGCGGACTGCATGTGTGGTCGCCGGCCTGACCTTCGACGTCAATGACCATGAAGGTGCCTCGAAGGCTTATGCCCTCGCGAAGCAGCTCGTCCGGGAGGTCGGCGAGCTCGGCTACGGCGAGTTCCGGGCGCACGTGGACTTCATGGATGAGGCACAGGATATCTACAACTGGAACGACGGCGCCTACCGGCGGCTCGCGGAAACCATCAAGGACGCCGTTGATCCGAACGGCATTCTCTCTCCCGGCCGTCACGGAATATGGCCCGCGAAGCAGGCGTGAAACAGGAGTGACACCATGAGAATCATTGTTTTGATCAAAGAGGTACCAGACACCTACGGGGAACGCCGGCTCAACCCGGCCACAGGGTGGATTGACCGCGATTCAGTCGACCGGGTAATTGATGAGATTGACGAGCGTGCACTGGAAGTGGCCCTGAGCTTCAAGGACACGAACAAGGGCACCGAGATCGTGGCCGTCGCCATGGGGCCTGCTTCGGTCAGAGATTCGCTGCGCCGTGCCTTGTCGATGGGGGCCGACCGCGCGGTGCACGTGCTGGACGGCGCCCTGGAAGGAGCCGATGCGCTCCTCACCGCCCGGACCCTGGCCGCCGTCATCAGGACCCAGGGTGCAGACCTGGTAATTGCCGGCAACGAATCGACGGACGGCGCCGGGGGCGTCGTACCGGCGATGATCTCCGAGCTGTTGGACCAGCCGCTGCTTGGCGGTGTCGGGGATATCGGGATTGCTCCGGCCTCGGTCCGCGGGACCCGCATCACGGCTGCCTATTCAGCCGTGCTCTCGGCGCCGCTTCCGGCGGTCATCTCAGTCGCGGAGCGTGTCCCCGAGGCACGTTTCCCCAACTTCAAGGGGATCATGGGCGCCAAGCGGAAACCCATCGACGTCGTCGGCGCGGCGGATCTCGGCATCGAACCCCGCTCCGGCTCGACGGTGCTTTCGGTGCTGGAACGTCCCGCACGTTCCGGTGGCCGGATCCTTACCGACCAGGGCGACGCTGGTTCGGCGATCGTCGACCTCCTCCGCGAACGGAAGGCGATCTGATGGGCACTGTCCTGGTTTACGCAGAGACCGCACGGGACGGCGCTCCGAAGGCGTCCTCGGGCGAACTGGTCACTGCGGCATCCGCTATCGGCACCGCGGTTGCGGTCCGCGTCGAGGGCGGCCCTAGTGCCCGGGCTGCGGCACTCGCCGCGGCTGTCCGGTCACACGACGCGGTTGCTGTTCTCCTTCCGCACACGGCCGGGGGCCGGGAAACCGCTGGCCGGCTGGCCGTGCGGCTGGGCGCCGCTGTCCTCACCGACGTGGTCGCCCTCGAAACCCGGGAAGGCCTGGTCATCGCTAAGCACTCGGTGTTCGGCGGAAACTACGCCGTGACGGCGACCGGTGACGGACCCGTCGTCGTGACCGTGCGTGAGGGTGCACTCGAGGCGGCGCCGGCGCCCAAGGTCCTCGTGCTCGACGCGCCCGCCGATGCGCGCGCGGACGCCACGGTTGAGTCGGTCGTTCCGCTCGCCAATGGATCGTCCCGTCCGGAGCTGCGCTCCGCGAAGATCGTCGTCGCCGGCGGCCGCGGCCTTGGGTCGAAGGAGGGATTCGGGGCCGTGGAGATGTTGGCTGACGCTCTCGGTGCCGCCGTCGGTGCCAGCCGGGCCGCGGTAGACGCAGGATATGCGGCACCGGCTCTGCAGGTTGGCCAGACAGGGGCCTCCGTAAGCCCCGACATTTATATCGCCCTCGGAATTTCAGGAGCGATCCAGCACCGCGCGGGCATGCAGACCGCGAAGACGATCATCGCCGTCGACGAGGATGCCTCCGCACCCCTGTTCGAGATCGCCGATCTCGGAGTGGTCGGGAACGTCTTCGACGTCGTGCCGCAGATCCTTGACGCTCTGAAGACACCATGAGCGGTTCGGAAAACGGACTCCTTTCGGCGGTCCGCACTTCACGCTGGTCCACGTTGGCCTGGGCCGTGCCGCTCGTGGCTGTCCTCGCGGTGGTCGTAGTGTTCGGGGCACGCTGGCTGCGTGTGCAGCCCGACGTCGCCGCCTGGCTCGAGACCTACCCGGGTGAAGCGCCGCTGCCTGCGTGGGCGCCGGTGGGAATTCCGGGCTGGCTCGCATGGCAGCACTTCCTTAATGTGTTCTTCCTCGTCCTCATAGTCCGCACCGGATGGCAGATACGAACGGTGCAGCGGCCGCCGGCATACTGGACGCGGTCAAACCAGGGCGTGCTGCGCACCAAGGCTGCACCGAAGAAAATCCCGATCCACCAGTGGCTGCACAATGCCCTCGACCTGCTCTGGGTCCTAAACGGAGTCATCTTCGTCATTGTGCTGTTCGTGACCGGGCAGTGGGCGCGCATCGTGCCGACGTCCTGGGATGTGCTGCCAAACGCGCTGAGTGCTGCCCTGCAGTACGTCTCCTTCGACTGGCCCGTTGAGGACGGGTGGGCGAACTACAATGCGCTGCAGCAGCTGAGCTACTTCGGCGTGGTGTTCGTGCTAGCACCGCTCGCGATCCTCAGCGGAGTGCGCCTGGCGGAGTTCTGGCCCGCTGCGTCCAAGCTGAGCGGCATCTACCGGATCGAATGGGCTCGCGCCGTGCACTTCCCGGTAATGCTGCTGTTCGTGCTGTTCACGCTCGTGCACGTAATCCTTGTCTTCGCCACCGGCGCCCAGCGCAACCTCAACCACATGTTCGCGGCTTCGGAGGACGCCTCGAGCTGGTGGGGAGTGGTGTTCTTTGCCGGCGGAATGCTGCTCATCATCGCTGCGCTGACCGCGGCACGGCCCCTGGTGATACGTTCAGTGGCCGCTGCCTTCGGCCGGGTAGGGCGCTGAGCCGCACTCCTTAAACAACGATGGAGACCGCTGTGTGCAGCGGTCTCCATCGTTGTTTCACAGGACGGCAACCGCCCCGCGCAGCGACACCGTATCCCGCAGCAGACGTGCAGTGCCGTACTCCTCGATGTAGCCGTAACCGCCGTGCGACTGCAGGGCCGCGGATGCCACATCGACGGCCTTGGAGAGGTTGCCCGTAAGCGTGGCAGCCGCGCGGCCGAGCGAGGAACCGTCGTCGCCCACCGCGACCGTGAGCGATTCAGCGGCGAGGCGCCGCTGGTTCTCAAGCGAGCTCCGCACCGTCGGCAGAGAGGTGAGCGGAGCGCCGAACTGCACGCGTGACGATGCGTAGTCCGCGGCGAGTCCCGCCGCGTCAAGGGCGACCCCAGCCGCGATCGCGGCTCCCGCCAACCGGAGACGCGACTTCACGCCGGCGACATCCACGGCTTCAATGCGGACGGCAGTACCGTCGATCTGGGCCAAAGAGGTGCGGGCACCGGCAAAGCCGGTGCGGCGGTGCGGTTGGCTCAAACGGAGCGCGTCCGCATCGAGCAGCCAGGCTGTACCACCCGTATCAAGGATCAGCAGAGCGGGGTTGGCCGCAGCCGCATCCACGCGGTCGAACGATCCCGATACTCGGCCCTCATCGATCGTGATCCGGCTCGCGGCCGACGCGCGGTCGACGACAGCGACGGCCTGCTCGCCCGAGGCGATGCGTGCGGGGAGATCACCGGAGCCGGGGGCATCCGCCAGCACCTCGGCGGCGGCGTGCGCCTGGGCACATGCCCAGGCCAGCGCAGCGCTGCGGCCGGCGACGCCCGCCAGGGCGACGAGGAGGAGATCCAGCGCCGCCCCGCCGCCGCCCAGGGTCTCGGGCATACCGATCGACCAGACACCGAGCTCCACCATGCCGGCACGCGCCGCTTCGACCGCGTCGGCATCGTCATCGGTGTTGATAGGCGTGAGCGACTCGCGCCATTCATGGACCATGTCGCGGACATCGCACTGGTCCTCAGTCAGGAACACGTCAACCCACGTCATCGCCAGAACTGCTCCGGATCGGGGGTGCGGCGTTCGTTGAAGGCGGCGCCAACCTCGTGTGCCTCGCGTGTTTGAAGGTAGAGAGTGAGGTACTGGTCATGTGCAAGGCGGGACTGGCCGGCAACGCCGTTGTGGCGCGCTGAGAACGCAGTCTTAAGGGCGCCGATGGCGAGAGGGCTGCGGGTGGCGATCTCTGCGGCAACCTCGACGGCGCGCACGACGCTCCCGCCCGGGGCGACGACCTCGTTGACGAGTCCCATCGCGAGAGCCTGGGCAGCGGTGTACTTGCTGTTCAGGTACCAGAGCTCCTTGGCACGCTTGCGGCCTATTGAGTCCTCGAGGTACCACGTGCCGTAGCCGGCGTCGAAGCTGCCGACCATCGGTCCGACCTGGCGGAACACTGCGTTCTCGGCCGCGATCGTCAGATCGCACACGTTGGCCAGCACGTTCCCGCCGCCTACAGCGAAGCCGTTGACGGCGGCGATGACGGGCTTGGGCACAGTGTCGATGGCCTGGTAAACGTCAACGATCGGGATCACCTGCGAGGGGTCAACGGTGGTGGTCTCGTCATGCTCGCCGCCGATGCAAAAGAACTTGTCCCCGGCGCCGGAGAGCACAGCGGCACGCAGCGACGGGTCGAGCCGGAGGACGCGGATCGCGTCGACCAGCTCAAGGCAGGTCTGGGCGCGGAGCTTGTTGCCGGCCTCCTGGCGGTCGATCGTGATGACCAGGACGGCGCCATCACGGTCCACGCGGATGTCTTCGTACTGGCTCATTTTGACGCCTCCGTCCGGAATCCGCGGCCCGATTTGTTGCCGAGGCGGCCGGCCGCGACCATAGTCTGCAGCAGGGGCGGCGGAGCGAACACGGGGTCCAGGGTCGCGTTGTAAGCGCTGCGGGTGGCGTGCTCATGCACGTCGAGACCAATGAGGTCGAGCAGTTCGAACGGGCCCACTTTGTAGCCAAGGCCGAGCCGGATTGCGACGTCGATGTCCTCGGCGCTCGCGAGTTCGTCGTCGAACTCCTGGATGACGTCGTTGAGGTACGGCATGAGCAGCTTGTTCACCAGGAACCCGGGACGGTCCTTCACCGGCACCGCATTCTTGCCGATGTCACCGACGAAGGCGATGAGGTTCTCATTCACCTCGGCAGACGTAGCGAGGCCGCGCACAACTTCAACCACCTTCATGAGCTGGGCAGGGTTGAAGAAGTGCAGGCCCGCGAACCGCTCGGGGTGCGGCACGGACGTCGCCAGGTCCGAAACCGACAATGCGGAGGTGTTGGTGGCCAGCACTGTAGTCTCCGGCACAACAGCCGCCACCTCAACGAACAGTGCGGCCTTTACCTCCCGGCGTTCGGTCACGGCCTCGATGACGAGGTCGACGCCGGAGAGGTCTGACACCGAGGTCGTGCCGTGGATGCGGCCGAGGATCTCCTCGCTCTGCTCCGGCGTGATTTTCCCACGCTCAATACCGCTGATGAGGAACTTCTCGACTGCGGTGCGTCCCGCGTCGATTCGGCTCTGTTCGTTTTCCAGGACCCAGACCTCCCGGCCGGACTGGGCGACCACCTGGGCGATTCCGCCGCCCATCGTGCCGAAGCCGAGGACCGCGACTCTCTCGTAGATTGCCATGCTGACTCCGTTCTCAGGCGCCGAAAAGGGCGGTGTCGTAGTAGTTATAGAAGCCGCGGCCGGTTTTGCGGCCCAGGTCACCGGCAGCGATCATCCGCTCGACCATCGGCGGGGGAGCGAAACGCGGGTCACGCAGCTGCTCGTACAAGCGCATCGAGACCTGCCAGTGCACATCCATGCCGACGATGTCCAGCAGACGGAACGGTCCCATCGGGTGGCCGAGCGCGCCGGTGACCGCGGCATCGATCGACTCGATGGTGCCCAGACCGGATTCAAGCGCGCGAATGCAGCTGTTCTCCCAGGGAATCAGGAAGCGGTTCAGGATGAATCCCGGGCGGTCCTTGGTGACTACCGAGGTTTTGCCGATCGTGCTGAGGAAGTCCAGGGTTGCATCGTGCGCCCAGGACGCCGTGTGACGGCCGTCGGCAAGTTCGACAAGCTTCATCAGCGGCGCGGGGTTGCAGTAGTGTGTGCCGACGACCCGTTCCGGCAGGCGGGAGCCTGCCGCGATCGCGGTCACAGACAGCGTGGAGGTGTTCGTGTGCAGCAGCGTCCGCTCGGAAACGATGTCATCGAGCCGGGCGAACAGATCCTTCTTCACCTCCAGGTCTTCGAAGACCGCCTCGACCACCACATCGGCGCCGGCGAGCTCGCCCAGGTCGGTCACTCCCGTCAGGGACGACTTCACGGCCTCCGCCTCGGCCTCTGTGCGTTTGCCGAGGCGGACGCTCTTGTCGGCGAAGCCGTGCACGAAGTCCATGCCGCGCTGCACCCGGTCCTCGGTGAGGTCGTAGAGGATGGTCCGCTGCCCGGCGCCGGCCATGACGGCGGCGATCCCGGAGCCCATTGTTCCTGCGCCGATGACGGCGACGGTGCGGGGAGGATGAGTCACGAAACGCTCCTTTGCGTTGGGATAAGTGCATCGAGTGCACGTGAGGTGTCGCGTGCGATGAGCAGCCGCTGCACCTCGTTGGTGCCGTCGTAGATCTGTGTCACCTTCGCGTCGCGAAGGCTCCGCTCCACGCCGAGTTCTGTGAGATCGCCATAGGGCCCGAGGAGTGCAGTGGCCGCGACGGCGGTTTTCCAGCCGAGATCGGTGCAGGCCTGCTTCATAATGCCGATGTGCGCGGTTGAGGGGTTGGGGGAGTTATCCACCTCGCGCGCGGTGGCGAGGAGCAGCAGGCGGCCCTGGAGGATCTGGCCGCGCAGTTCGGCGAGTGAGAAAGAGATGTCATCCGGCAGCCGGGCCCCGTGGATCTCGCGGAGCGCGAGCAGCGTCCGCAGGTACGCACTGCGGGCCAGTCCCACGCCCTGGGCCGCAGCGCTGATCCGGGACTTGATGACCGAGGACATGACGATGCGCCAGCCTGATCCCTCCTCACCGAGCCGGTTGCCGGCGGGAACGACTGCGTCGCGGAAGAAGAGTTCCGAGGTAGATGACCCGTTCATCCCCATTTTGTGGAACGGTGGGCCCGCCTCGACACCGTCGGCTGCCCCGTCGACCACAACTGCGGTGACGCCGTCCCGCCCCAGGGCCGGGTCCACGGTGACGAAGCAGACGATGGTGTCTGCCCGGTCTCCGGTGGTGATGAAGGTCTTCGACCCCCGGACGGTGTAGGAGCCGCCGTCGGCGCTAAGAGTGGCGCGTGTACGGATGCCGGAGACATCACTGCCCGCGTCCGGCTCGGTGATCGCCATCGATCCGTAGGCCCTGCCGTCCAGCAGCGGCGGGATGCAGCGTTCTGCCAGCTCACGGCTGCCGGCGAGCAGTATCGGGTACGCGGTGTGCGTCTGGGTCATGAAGATGAGGCTCGTTGCGGCGCACGCTGCCGTGATTTCCTCCATGGCGGCGGCGTAGGCCACATGGGTGTCGCCTGATCCGCCGAGTTCCTCCGGGAAAACCAACCCGGCGAGGCCCTCCGCAGCGAGCACCTGATAGCTTTCGTGCGCGAAAGCGTGGGTGCGGTCCAGATCGGCGGCTCGGGGAGCGAGCTCGCGAGCGGCGAGTGCCCGAGTGCGGTCACGCACCTCACGCTCCCTCACGGTGAGCAGGGCGTCGCTGACCGACTCATCGGTGAGGGCGTGGGCCTGCAGATAGGCCTCGGCGTCGTGGTCGATATCAAGCAGCCCGGGCAGTACCTGGGTGCGCAAAAAAGGATCGTGATCGGCGTTGATCAGTGCAGACAGGGTCATCGCGCCGCCGCCTCGAAGTCCGGGCTGCGCTTTTCGAGAAACGCAGCGATGCCTTCCGCGGCTTCGCTGCTCCCGGCGGCGACCGCGCCGAGATTCACCTCGAGGGCGAGACCGTGTGCTTCCGGTGATGTGGTCCGCAGTGCCGCGAGTATCGCGGACTGCGCGTTCGGTCCCTTGGCTGCAATTGTGTCCGCAATGCCGAGCGCCCGGTCGATCAGCTCCTCGGGTGCTACGGGCGGAACAGGCGTGAGTCCGAGTTCGTAGGCACGCTCGGCGGGAATGCGCTCGCCGGTCAGCATGGCGTGCGTCGCCGTCGCCCGCCCGACCGCCAGGGGAAGGCGCTGGGTGCCGCCGTATCCGGGGATCATGCCGAGCCCGGACTCGGGCAGCCCGAGGGCGGCCCGGGTGGAGAGAACCGAAAAGGTGGATGCCAGGACGAGCTCGAATCCACCGCCCAGGGCCAGCCCGTTCACCGCCGCGATCACGGGGACGGGAAGGGACTCGATCGCGTTCATGACGCTCTGGCCTGCCCGCAGGCGGGCCTGCGCGGCTACGGCATCAAGGCCCGTGAACTCATCCAAGTCCGCGCCGGCGCTGAAGGCCCGGTTCCCGGTGCCGGTGAGGACGACGGCGCGCATGCCGTCTTTCACCGCGGACGCCGCCAGCGACGCGAGGCTGGTGAGCACGGCCGTGTTCAGGGCGTTGTAGACGTGCGGGCGGTTGATGGTCAGCAGCCGTACACGGCCGCGCGTCTCTGCGAGGACAATCTCGTCATCGGGCATGGACGTCTCCTATCGAATCAACGAATGCCGCATCCACCGCGCCTTCGTCGAGCAGCGACCGGATCTCATCAGCGGAGAGACCCAGCTCGGCGAGTACATCGGGGGTGTCGGCACCCAGGGAAGGGAACCTCTCATTTCGCGGCTCGGGAATCGAACGCAGCCGGAACGGGCTGCGGACCCCGTGGAGCCCGGGGGCGCCGGGGACGGGGAGCACACTGCCGCGCGCTGCAACCTGGGGGTCGGCGACTACCTCGCCGAGCCCCTGCACGAGAGAGGTAGGGACGCCGGCCGCAGCGAGGACGGCAATCCACTCGCCCGCAGGACGTGCCGCGAGTGCATCACCGATGAGCCCGGTGATGCGTGGACGGTCACGGCGCCGGCCGTCGTTGGTGCGCAGCTCGGCGTCGGCGGCGAGGTGATCAAGTCCGATGGCGACGCAGAACCGCTGCCACATCGAGTCGTTGCCGATCGCCACTACGATGTCACGGTCTGCCGTGGCGAAGGTTTGATACACCGCCAGGACCGAGTCCGTGCCGCCGCTGGGCGCAGGCTCCGGGTCGCCGGCGAGGAAGGCGGCGACCCGGGGAGCCATCAAAGCGAGGTCTGAGTCGAGCAGCGAGACGTCAATTACCTCACCAATTCCCTCCGCGCGCTGGCGGACGACGGCGGCGCTGACGGCGAGGGCAGCGCACATACCCGTGACGATGTCCGAAAGGGCTGTGGAGACCCGCTGCGGCGAACCGCCTCTGGCACCCGTGACAGACATCAGTCCTGACCGCGCCTGCGCGGCGAGGTCGTAACCGGGCTGGTCACGCGCCGGTCCGTCCAGGCCGAAACCGGACATCGCGCAGTAGATCAGATGCGGGTGCGCCTTGAGGACCTCATCGGGAGCGATGCCGAGCCGGCCGAGCTTGGACGGCAGGACGTTCTCGAGGAAGACATCGGACGTGGCGAGCAGGCGGTCCAGCACGGCGCGGCCGCCGGGGGAGGCTATATCCAGGGCGAGGGAGCGCTTGTTCCGGTTCGCCGAAGCGAACCAGGCAGACTCTCCGTCAACGAAGGGCGGCCCCCAGGTGCGTGCATCGTCGCCGGTGACGGGGCGTTCGACCTTAAGGACATCAGCGCCAAGGTCCGCCAGGTACATCGCCGCTGTGGGGCCGGCGTACGACGTCGTCATGTCGATGACACGCAGGCCGGCCAGAGGCCCTGTCCGCCGGGAGCCGGGCGGCACGGGTGCGGAAGAGAACATCATCTCGCTCAACCCCCGGTCACTCGGGATCGGGCGGGATGACCGACCCGTCCCCGAAGACCTCGACTGCCACGCGGTAGGCAGCGTTCGCGTTCGGCACGCCTGCGTAGATCGCCGACTGCAGGATGATCTCGCGGATCTCCTCGACGCTCAGCCCGTTCCGGTACGCGGCGACGAGGTGCATCTTGAGCTCGGCGTGGTGTCCCCCGGTAATGAGCGAGGAAAGGACCACCACCGAGCGCGTGCGGCGGTCCAGCTGCGGCCTCGACCACACCTCGCCCCATGCCACGCGGGTGATGAAGTCCTGGAAGTCTTCCGTGAGCCACGTCGTCTTCGCGATTGCGCGGTCCACGTGTCCGTCTGAAAGCACATCACGGCGCAGGGCAAAACCTTGGGCGCGCCGCTCATCGTCGGTGAGGTGCGGCTGGTTCGGGCCGTGGGAATCGGGAGTCGTCATCCGTTCGTCCAATCAGTTCAGGCGTTCGACGACGACGGCCATGCCCTGGCCGCCGCCGACGCAAAGTGTGGCGAGACCGAGGTTCTGGTCCCGCGTGTGAAGGCCGTTCAGCAGGGTTGACAGCAGACGGACCCCGGTAGCGCCGTACGGGTGGCCAAGGGCGATCGACCCTCCAAACGGGTTGAGCTGGGACTCGATGTCGATCCCGAGTCCTTCAGCGGAGGGAAGAAGCTGGGCAGCGAACGCTTCGTTGATTTCAACGATGTCGATGTCGCCGATGGTGAGCCCTGCGCGTTCGAGCGCGCGCTTCGAGGATTCCACGGGGCCAAGGCCCATGATCTCCGGCGACAGTCCGCTAACCGCGGTTGAAACGATGCGGGCGAGCGGGGTCAGCCCACGGTCCCGGGCGAAGTCGGCGGACACGACCACCGCTGCGGAGCCCCCGTCGTTAAAGGGGCTGCAGTTGCCGGCCGTCACAGTGCCGTCCGGAGTGAACGCGGGCGCCAGCCCGGCCAGCCCCTCCGCCGTGGTGGCGGGGCGGATGCAGTCGTCGGCGTCGAAGACCGAACCGTCCGGACGGGTGATCGGAACGATTTCCCGCGCGAAGAAGCCGTTTCGCGCCGACTCGGCAGCGAGCGTCTGCGAACGCAGGGCGTAGTCATCCTGCATCCGGCGGGTCGTTCCGGTCATCCGGGCGACGTGTTCGGCGGTGAGTCCCATCCCGAAGCCCAGCGTGATCTGCCCGTCGGGAGCCAGGCCCTCGTCGCGGGGATCGGTCCACGTGCGGCCCTCCGAAATCAGCGCGGAGGTGCGCTCGGTACCGCCCAGTCGCTCGGATGGGCTGGGATCGAGCAGGGGATAACGGGTTGTGGACTCCACCCCGCCGATGAGGAAGGCACTGCCTTCCCCTGCGGCGATCGAGTGGAACGCCATGCGCACCGCCTGGAGTGATGAGGCGCAGAAACGGTTCACAGTGGTGCCCGGCAGGTGATCCATCCCGAGCGAGACAGCGACAACGCGGGCAAGATTGAATCCCTGCTCGCCGCTGGGCTCCGAGCACCCGAGGATGAAGTCCTCGAGGTCCGCAGGTTCGACGCCTGGAACACGCCCAAGCACTCCCGAGACCACCTGCGCGGCGAGCTCGTCAGCGCGAACGTCGACGAGTCCGCCCTTTCGGGCGCGAGCGATCGGGGAACGCCCAATCGCGACGATGACCGCTTCAGCCATACCGATACCTCCTGGGTGGGTCTGCGCTTAGCGTTTCGTCGGGGCGAAACCGTATTGGAGCATTTCGGGGATCTGGCCGTCCCACTGGTTGATCCAGCGGAGGTCTTCCGGGTCCCAGTATTTGACGCCCCGTTCGGGGTCGAAAATCTGCTCCATATCGGCGTAGACCTCGACAATGCCGCCTGCAGGCTCGAGGTAGTAGGCAGCGATGTTGTGGCCGGCGCCGTGCCGGACAGGACCCCAGATAAGGCGGGATCCGGCATGGATGAGGCGGTCGCCGAGCCGGCCGAGGTCGGCGATGCTCTGCACCTGCCAGGCATGGTGGTGCAGAGCCACGTCGCTGCGCTTCATGATCGCAATGCCGTGGTTGTCGGTGTTGCACCGGAGGAAGAACGCGATGTCTTCACCGACCTGGTCCGAGACTTTAAGGTCGAACACGTCCACCAGGAAGTCGCGGTACTTGATCGAGTCGCGCACCTTGAGGTTCACATGACCGAAGCGGTCGACGTTGGTGGCACCGATGCGGGTATCAAAACGGTCGGCCTCCTGGTAGACGTTCCAGGTGTATCCCTCGTGGTCTACAAACGCGAAGCCTGCCTCGGCGTGGCTCTCGAAGGGGTTCTCGGTGATGACCCGGAAGCCGTTGCGCGCCACCTTGTCGCGGACGGCTGCGAGCTCCTCTGCGCTTGGCACCAGGACACCGAGGTGATCGGTGCCGTTCTCGTCAGCCTGCGTGTACACGAGTTCGTGGTGTGTGTCCTGCGCAGCGAGGTACGCCTTGGTGGCAGTGGTCTCTGTAACCCGCAGCCCGAGGAACTTCTCGGCGTAGTCGATCGACGCCTTCAGATCCGTCGTCCGCAGGGAGACGTAGCCGACCTCCGTTACCGTTCCGATTGCAGTCATTGCTGCCTACCTCTCTGTAGGACTATGAACTAAATGCCAATTGTCGGACAATCTACCAGACTTACGGCACCGGAAGGAACTCTGTATCGGCGCGCTCCGGGCGAGTGAGCTTTTGTCGCACCGCGCGGGCCCGCAGGGAACGTCCTTCCCACTTCGCCAAGCCGACGGCGAGGATGATGGCGAGGCCGTTGAACAGGTCGGGAATCCACACCGGGGCTCCGGCCAGCTGCAGCCCCTTGCTCCCGGCGGCAAGCACGTAGACAGCGACCAGGGTGCCCGCGATGTTGTAGCGGCCCGCCCGGAACTGGGTTGATCCCAGGGTCGCCGCGGCGAAGGCCGGCAGCAGGAACGCAGGACCCACAGTCGGGTCGCCGACGCCGATGCGGGCGGTGAAGAGGACGCCGGCTACCGCGGCTATCGCACCTCCGGCGACAAGGCTGAGCAGGATGACGCGCTGTACGGGTACGCCCGCCAGCCGGGCAGCGACGGGATTCCCGCCGACAGCGTAGATCTGCCGGCCAGCAGGTGTGCGGTCCAGGACGTACCACGCGCCGATCGCCAGCACGACCATGATCCACACCGGGAGGGTGATTCCCAGGAAGTCCTGTGTTCCGAGCGACTGAAAGCCGGCCTTCAGGTTCAGTACCTGCTGGCTGTTGGAGATCCAGTGCACGAGAGCCGTCAGCACCGAGGCGAGGGCCAGCGTAGAGATGAACGAGTCAATCTTCAGTTTCACCACCAGCAGCCCGCTCACCAGGCCGACGAGAGCCGCCGCCGCGATTGTGATTGGGATGGCCAGTGGTGTCGGAACCTCCAGGGAGGTGAGTAGCTGCGCGACGACGATCCCGGCGAGACCGACCTGCATTCCGATCGCGAGATCGAACACCCCGGCGGCCAGGGAGATTGTGAGGCCGATGGCGACGATCGCCGTGATCGACTCGGTGTCGACGACCGAGCGCCAGGTGTTCCAATTCAGGAATGTTCGCGGCACCCAGAGGCTGAACACGATGAAGATCACCGCGAACAGGTAGAGCGCGCTGATGTTGCGGAAGGACAGGGCGCGGGCGATCGAGCTCCGGCGGGATGTACTTGTCATGATTCTTCTCCGATCGATTCGAGCAGCAGGCGCTCCTCTGTTAGGAACTCCCGCGGCACTTCGGTGGCCACTGCGCCGTCACGCATGACGAGCACCCGGTCGCACAGTGCGGTGAGTTCCTTGGTGTCCGAGGAAGCGACTAGGACCGCCGTCCCCTCATTTGCCGCCCGCTCGATTAGCTGGGAGATCGCGGCCCCCGCTCCCACGTCGACGCCCTGCGAGGGCTCATCCAGCAACAGGATGCGCGGAGCTGTCCGCAGCCACTTTGACAGCACGATTTTCTGCTGGTTGCCGCCGCTGAACAGGCCCAGCGGGCGGTTGGTGTCGCGCGGGCGCAGGTCGGTCTCGTCCGCCCAGCGGTCCGCCTCGGCCTTCTCCGCCTGTGCGGAGATCGCCCCGAGCGGGCCCGTCACACCCCGCAGCGCGGAGAGGGTGAGATTCTCGCGTGCGCTCATCGTCATCACCGCCCCGGCACCGGGGCGATCCGCGGGAACAAACCCCATCCCCGCCGCGATGGAGGCCCGGGGATCCCCTCGTTTCACTGTCTTCCCTGCTACGGACACCCTCCCGGCGTATGACGGCGTGGCTCCGAAGATGAGACCCGCTATCTCCTCGCGCCCCGAGCCGAGCAGCCCGGTGACGCCAAGCACTTCCCCGGCCCGGAGCGTGAAATCGACTCCGTCCACCTCGACTCCGTGCAGATTCTCGACGCGCAGCACCTCTTCACCCATCCGTCGGTCGCTGCTCCCACCTTCGATGCGCCGGCCCCCTGCTATCAGCTGAACGAGGGTCGCGTGGTCGACCTCAGCGGCGGGCAGGGTGGCAACGATCTCCCCGCCGCGGAGAACAATGACCCTGTCGGCGAGGTCCACCACCTCGTGCAGGTGGTGGGAGATGAAGACGACTCCCGTCCCGCCCCCTGCAAGCTGCGTGACTGCAGAGAACAGGCGCTCCGCCTCGCGCGCGGGCAGCGCAGCGGTTGGCTCGTCGAGCACGAGGACGTGGTCCTCGCCTTCCCAGCCGTCCAGCGCTCGGGCGATCGCAACGATGGCGCGCTCACTCGCCGACAGCCTCCCGACCGGTGCCTCGACGTCGATCGAGGAGCCCAGCCGGTCCAGGAGCGAGCGTGCGTGTTCCCGTTGTGCCTGGCGGGGACTTGGCCACAACGCCCGTGCGCCGTATCGCTTGTTGAGGTCGATATTCTCAACGGTGCTGAGGGTGGGCACCAGACCAAGGTCCTGATGGATGAAATGCAGGCGCCGGCGGACGACGCCGGCATCTTCATTGATCGAACCGTCCGCCCGCATCACGCCGATGACAGAGCCCGGGTCGGGATCGTGGATTCCAGAGAGGGTCTTGACGAGTGTCGACTTTCCGGAGCCGTTCTGTCCGATCAGGCCGACGATCTCTCCGGCGTGAACGTCGAGGTCGATGCCGTTGAGGGCTCGCAGCCCGGGGAAGGTCTTGCTGAGGGAACGAATGCTCAGCAGCGGGGCGCCCGGTGAGGACGGCATTCCGCCTCAGCCTGCCGCGCCGTCCCACAGCGCGGCGAAGCGCTGCGGAAAGTCCGGGTAAGCCGAGTAACCGTTGGAGACGTCCTTGCCCGCGAGTGAAGAGTCATCGACCAGCTCCAGGGGAGGAACGCCGGCCTTCTGGCCCGCGGTCAGGTCCTGTCCCGTAATGAGGCGCGCGGCGGCGTCGATTAGGGTCCACATTATTACGGGCACGTCGACGGCCATCGATCCGGCGAGGTCCCCCTTGGAGATTTCCTCGAGCTGTGCCGGTGTCGCACCGAAACCGTTCAGGAGAACCTGCTCATCGAGCCCTGCGATGCGAAGGGCTGCAGGCAGGCCTGTCGCGGCTTCCTCAGAGGCGAAAACGGCGAGATTCGTGTCGGGGTTCGCCTGCAGATCGCTCACGACCTCCTGGGGTGCCGTGGAACCGATCGATGTGACCGAGATGTCTTCGACGCGGACGGTGCAGTCGGGACACAGCTTCGTGATAGTGGTGGTGAACGAGTCCTGGACGGCTTGCGAGAAGGTGAGTTCAGGGATGTTGTAGAACACCACATTCGTCGATCCGCCACGCGTGTCGACGGCCCACGCGGCCAGTACCGAGCCGACGATGTCCATCGCCGCTGTGTCATTGAAGCTGACGTCAATGCCGTAGTCGGCACCGCCAATCGCCCCGTTCGACAGGACCGGGATACCGGCTTCGTCGAGGGTTGCGAGCTGGTTCTTGATCGCGGCGGGATCTGTGCCTGCGACGATCACTGCGTTGGGTGCCTGGCTGATGATGGTCTCTGCTGCCCGCTGCAGCCCGTTGGCGGATGAGTCGGCCTTGGTGACGAGGAGTTTTGCCCCCAGTTCTTCGGCGGCTGGTGCGAGGAGCTGCGCGAAGATCGCGCAGAACGGCGTCGCGCACTGGAGGTAGGCAATCGTCGCACCCTGGGGCCGCTTTTCAAGCTTTTCGTCGACGGGGAAGGCGCTCGCCTGACCGACGTAGGGCTCAAGGATCTTTGCGGCCTGGGCCGTGTCGACGGAGGCGCCGTCGGAGGACGCGCCGGTGGATGCGGTTCCCGAGCTGCTGCAGGCGCCGAGCGCCAGGATGCAGGCCACCAGTGCGGCGAGGATCGGGACGGGGCGGTGCGAGCGTTTGCGCATGATGAAGCTCTGCTTCCTCTTCGTTGAGGTGATGCCAACCGAATGGCCGGACAGAAAGTTGATAATAATGTCAGACTTTTATACGTGTCAACGGTTGAGTACCGAGCGGCCAAGCCGGGTGAACGTGTCCAGGGCGGCCGGGTTGTCGACGGCGTCGCGGCTCACGACGTCCTCAGGCCGTGCGCCCTGAAGGATCCGCTTGATCGGAACCTCAAGCTTTTTGCCCGTGCGGGTGTGGGGGATTGCCGGCACCGCGATGATCTCGTCCGGCACGTGCCGGGGAGAGGTCGCGGCGCGGATCGCCGAGGCGATCTGGGCGCGCCGCTCGTCATTGAGCTCATCTCCGTCCGCGAGGACGACGAAGAGCGGCATCCAGTACCCGCCTCCGGACTGCTCGACACCGACGATGAGTGATTCGACGATGCCGGGCTGGCGCTCAACCACGTCATAGATGTCGCTGCTGCCCAGGCGCACGCCGAAGCGGTTCAGGGTGGCATCCGACCGCCCGTGGATCACCACTGACCCGCGGTCAGTGATGGTGGCCCAGTCCCCGTGACGCCAGACCCCGGGGAAGGTCTCGAAGTAGGCGCTGTGGTACTTGGCGCCGTCGGGATCATTCCACAGGTACAGCGGCATGCTCGGCATGGGTTTGGTCACGACGAGTTCCCCGACCTCACCGGTGACGGGCCTGCCCTGCGGATCCCACGTGGCCACGGCCATACCTAGGGCGCGGGCCGGCAGTTCGCCCGCCCAGATGGGTTTGTTTGCCGCTCCGCTGGCCAGTGCCGAGCAGATGTCCGTTCCTCCGGACATGGAGACCAGGGGGACATCCGGGCCGAACTGGGATGCCAGCCAGGCGAAGGCTCCCGGCGGGACCGGAGACCCGGTTGCTCCCACCATGCGCAGGCGGGGAACCGGGGGGATCTCGTACCCTGCGCGCTCGCACGCCTGCAGGTACCCGGGGCTGGCTCCGAGGATCGTGACGTCGTGCTGGGCGGCGATGTCCCAGAGACGCCCGGCTTCCGGGAACGTCGGGCTGCCGTCGTAGGTGATGATCGATGCGCCCAGCAGGAGCGCGTTTGCTACGAAGTTCCACATCATCCAGTTGGGCGAAGTATACCAAAACAGGCGGTCGTCAGCGGTGATGTCCATCTGCAGGCCCAGGTTCTTCTGTGCGTCGAGGGTGATCCCCCCGTGTCCGTGCACGATTCCCTTGGGGATGCCGGTCGTGCCCGAGGAGAACAGCACCCACAGGGGGTGGTCGAAGGGAACAGACAGCGGCGCGAGCGGCTCGGCCGCAGGCGGGGCCAGCACGTCCTCCCATGCCGTCGACGGGCGGCCGTAGCCGGGCTTCCCCAATCCGGCGTGCTCGATGTGCACGACGTTGCGCACGGTGGGAAGAAGGCGGGTGAGTTCCGTGGCCTGGTCCCGGCGGTCGAACGTGCGGCCGTTGAATGAGTATCCGTCGCAGGCGACGAGCAGCACTGGCTCCAGCTGTGCCAGCCGTTTCGCTGCTGCATCGGCGGCGTAGTCGGGGGCGCAGCAGGACCAGACCGCTCCGATCGAGGCAGTTGCGAGGAATGCGATGATGCCTGCGGACCCGTGTGGAATATAGCCTGCCACGCGGTCGCCGGCCTGCACTCCGAGCCGGCGGAACGACGTCGCCGCTGCCGCGACCCGCCGCTGCAGCTCACCCCAGGTGAGCTCTTCGGTCCGTCCATCCTCGGTGATCTCGATGATCGCGGCACGCTGGGGATCGCGGCTGCGGAAGACGTTGTCGACGTAGTTGAGCTCAGCGCCGGTGAACCATCGGGCGCCGGGCATCTGCATCGAGTCAAGAACCGTGGCCGCCGGTGCGGACGCGCGGATTTCAAAGAAGTCCCAGACCTCTGACCAGAACTCCGGCAGGTTGTCCACCGACCATTGCCACAGTGCGTCGTAGTCCGGGAGGTTCGTGCGGTGCCGCTGTTCGACCTGTCGGGTGAATTCCGCGATCCGGCTGCGGGTCACTGCCAATGGGTCGGGTTGCCACGTGGGATCGGTGGGGGAATCGGGACTGGTCATCAATGCTCTCCGCTCCTGGTTAGACGGGCGACGGTGCCCGTGCCACTGCTTGACATCTCGTACGTCAGGTGTCCAAACTAGCGCAGTAGGAAAATATCAGACTATTACACGCATGTCAGAGTCGTCGTGCGATTAGAGGAGGCGCGGCATGCGCAAGACCACCGCGGTCGGTTCACTCGACGGGAAAATTGCGATCGTCACAGGTGCAGGCCGCGGGCTCGGCCTTGCGATCACGCACGCGCTGCTCGACGCTGGTGTCAGCGTTGTCGTTGCAGGCCGGAACGGCGCCGCACTGGAGAAGGTCGTCGAGGATGCCGCTGCCCGAGGGCAGCGCGCTTTTGCCCATGTCACTGATGTCGCCTCCGAAGAATCGGTGGCCGGCTTGGTTGAGGCGGCTATAGCCGAGTTCGGGCGCATCGACATCCTGGTGAACAATGCGGGAGTGCTCAGCACCGTTCCGCTGCTCAAGCAGGATGCCGACGACTGGAACCGAATCGTTTCGACGAATCTCGGCGGTACCTTCCTCGTAACCCGGGAGGTCGGTTCCCACATGGCGACGCAGGGTGCGGGCAAGATAATCAACATCGCCTCGAACTTCGCGCTGACCGGCGTGCCGCACCACGCCGCCTACTCGGCTTCCAAAGCCGGCGTCATTGCACTGACGAAGTCTCTCGCCGTGGAATGGGCGCGGTACGGCATCCAGGTCAACGCCCTCGCACCCGGCTACTTCACCAGCGACATCAACGCCGAACTGCGGTCCAACGAGGTGTATTTGTCGAAGGTACTCAAGACAGTGCCGGCCCGGCGCATCGGCGACCCTGACCGGGAGCTGGCTCCCTGGGTGCTTGCCCTGGCCGGCCCGCAGTCCGGCTACATGACCGGCGAGGTCATCGTTCTTGACGGCGGAATGACCGTTCAGTGATCCGCAAAACAACAGGAGTGTGACTATGTCCGGACACAGCGTTTCCGTGCTGGGTGAGCCCACGGCGGCCGCACCCTCGGAGCTTCCACTGGCCACGGCGCTTGCGAGTGCGGAGAGTCTTCGTCCCGAGCTGGTGAATGACCAGGCCGACGTCGAAGTGCGTACAACCTATTCCCCCGAGCGTCACCAGCAGTTCCATGACGCCGGCTTCTACCGGCTTCTGATTCCCCGCATGTACGGCGGCTACGCGTACGACATGCCCAGCTTTCTGAAGGTCATGGGGTCGGTGGCCCGCGGCTGTATGTCGACGGGGTGGGGGCTCACTTTGGGCTCCAGCCACGCACTGCTCGTCGCATCCCTCTGGGGCAAGAACGTGCAGGATGAAATCTTTGCCGACGGGCACGTCGTTATCCCGTCCACCGCCCGGCCCGGGGGGCCGGCTACCCGCAACGGTGATGGCGGATGGACTCTGAACACGCAGCACCCCTACTCGTCCGGCAGCCCGTACTCGACGCACTACCTCGGTCAGGCGTTTGAGCTCGATTCGCAGGGTAAGCCGGCGCAGCAGTTGTTTTTCATCGCACCGCGGGACCGCTACGAGATCCTGGACGACTGGGGCCGGACCCTCGGACTCAAGGGCAGCGGGTCCAACACGATTGTGTTCAAGGACGCGGTGATCCCGGATCGTTATGTACTCGAGAAGACCATGCAGGTGGACCTGCAGACCGCGAACACCTCGCCCGGCTTCGAGCTGCACGGCAACCCGATGCATCTGGCCCCCGGCCAGGGGTTCTTTGGGTTGGACCTCGCCACGGTGTTCATCGGCGGAGCCTTCGGAGCGCTCGACGAATACGAGCGGCTCCTGCATGAGCGCAAGACCGCAGGGGACGCCGGACGTCCACCCGCCGCGCGGCTGTACGACCCGGACTACCAGCGTTGGTACGGGCTGGCCACGGTGAAACTGAACTCGGCACAGGCCATCGTCAACGACGCCGCTGAGCGCTGGATGGAGATATGCCTGCGCGCGGCGGCGGGCGGCAAGCCCTTCACCACGGCCGAGGACATGATGATCAATATGATGTGCCGTGAAGCCACGCGCCTGGCATGGGACACGGTGCAGGAGACCATCTACCGCACGGCAGGATCGAGCGCAGCCGTTAACGGAGAGCGTCTTGAGCGCGCCTACCGCGATCTCTCCCAGGCGTGGGGACACGTCACCATGGTTATTGAAGACATGATGGCCCGCGCCTGGGCCAAGCAGCACCTCGGTATCGCCTAAAACTCGGCACACAACGACGGAGGTCCCGGATCATCGATCCGGGACCTCCGTCGTTGTACTTGAATCTACAGGGCCGCGTGGTCCGCGATGAACTCAACCGGCGCCGGCTCCGCGACGATGCGGTTCTCGATGGCGCCGATCCCGTCGATTTCGACGCGGACGACGTCACCCGCGTTCAGGTACCGGTTCTCCATGACGCCGACACCACCGGGTGTTCCGGTGGCGATCAGGTCACCGGGTTCGAGCGTCATGGCGCCGGACAGGTGAGCGATGAGGTGCTCAACCGTGAAGATGAGGTTGCTCGTATTCGAGGACTGGCGGGTCTCACCGTTCACGATGGTGCGGATCGGCAGGTTGTGCGGGTCGATCTCGTCAGGCGTCACGATCCACGGGCCCACGATGCCGTGTCCGTCGAATGACTTGCCGAGCACCCACTGGCCGCCCATCATCTGATAGTCGCGCACGCTGAAGTCGTTAATACACGTGTATCCGGCGATCACGAGCGCAGCGTTTTCCTCTGAGACATGCCGTGCGCGTCGCCCGATCACAACGCCCAGTTCGCACTCGAAGTCGAGGCGGTCCGATACAGCGGGCAGCTGGACATCGGCGTAGGGCGCAGCAATGGTGTTGTTCCACTTGGAGAATACGGTCGGGTCCTTCGGCAGTTCCTCGCCGATCTCCTTGACGTGCTCCATATAGTTGCGGCCGACCGCGATGAACTTCTGGGGGTTCTGTACCGGTGACTCCAGCTCGCTCAGATCCAGCGGGCGGCGCCCGGCGCCGCTGCCAATCGCGCGGGCTACGGCTTCGGCACCCGCCGGGCCCAGGGCAAGGATGCCGATAACGTCACCGGGCAGTTCGGGTGCTGCAATGCTGAGGTCTACGACCTCGCCGTCGACCACCGCGGCGGCGACGATGCCGGCCTCGGTGCGCAGGGATGCAAGCTTCATGGCGCTACTCCGTTCCATAGTTGGACTTTGTCTGACATTAGCCCAAATATGGAAGAGTGCAAAAGACTGACATTAATCTGACATGCGTGCCGCCCGAGTTCGGCTAATCGGAGGCTGCAGTCTGGTCGACCTCGGCAAGGAGTTCGGAAATCGTCTTTTCGGCGGCGTCGGGATCACCGGCAACTATCGCCTCGACCAGCTGGCTTGTGTAGGCGCGGACTCTTTCGGCTCCGTCACCGCGCAGCTCACGCATGTAGACGCTGATCGCCACGCGGCTGACCGCAGAAACGAACGATCCGAGCAGGCGGTTTCCTGTGGCCTCGCCGATCAGCCGATAGATGGACGGGCCGATCTCATACAATTCGGGGTCGCCCTCGCCGCGCGCGGGGTCGCCAACGAGTTCGTTCTGGCGTGCGATGAGCGACTGCAGTTCGGCGGCCTGCTCATCGGTGCGGTTCTCTGCGGCGAGACGGGCTGCGGGGATCTCGAGGGTCCGGCGCACTGCCGTCACCTCATCGATTGTCACGGCGCCGATCTTGAGGATGGTTTCAAGAGACCCGGTGATGAGTTTGCGCAGAGACTCGTGGTCGATGTTCTGCACGAAGCTGCCCCCGCCTACCCCGGGGGTCTTTGTCACGAGGCCGTCGGCGGCGAGGGACTGCAGGGCCTCCCTCACCGTGGACCGGGCGACCTGGAACTCCTTGGAGAGTGCGGCCTCGCTTGGAAGCTTGTCGCCGCGCTTGAACACCCCCGTCACAATGGCATCACGCAGCTGCTTCTCGACCTGCTCGCGAGGTCGACGGACGGGATCAGGCTGGAACATGGTCCCCAGTGTAACGCGCAGGCATGCGTGAATCCCGACTATTCTCCGTCGATTCTCCTGTCGACCGGCACGATGCCAGTCTGTATATTATCTGACGTTTATCATGTGGACTGTTACAATCACCCGTATGCGTGCACTGGTTCTCGACGGTGAGTGGAGTCCGCGTCCCGGCTACCGGGTCACGGCTGAGGAAGAAGAAGGCAGGTGGGCGCGGGAGGCCCGACAGGTCTGGCGTGAGCCTAGATGGAAGCTGACGGAGGTGGCGGATCCCGGGCTCCGCGGGCCGCAGGACGTACTCATCCGGGTACGGGCCGCCGGCATAGCGGTCTCGACCCTGCGAATGACCTCCACGGATGACGAGGGCTACGTCCTGCTTCCTTACCGCATGGCGCTGCCTGTCATACCCGGCCACGAGTTTGCGGGGGAGGTGGTCGAGGTGGGGTCCGCTGTGAGCGGCTTCTCGGCCGGTGACCCTGTCGTTGTCGAATCGCTGCGCCCCTGCGGCAGATGTGCTGCGTGCCTCGCCGGGCGGGCCAACTCCTGCCAGATTGGCGGCTTCGCCGGGTTCACCCAGGACGGCGGCCTCGCGGAGTATGCGGTGGTGCCGGCCGCCCGGCTGCGCTCGCTCGTTGGACTAAGCGCAGCCAGCGCCGGCGTCGGCATTTACGAGCTGGGAGTTCTGTGTGAGCCAGCAGCGATTGCGTACGTCGGGATGTTCGTGACGGACGGTCATCTGCGCCCCGGGATGAGCGTGGCGGTCTTCGGTGCCGGACCGATCGGCCAGGCTGCCGTGGCTTTGGCGCGCTGTGCCGGTGCATCGGTGGTGTGTGCGTTTGATCCGGGCCCGGTCCGCCTCGGTCTGGCCCGGGCCCTCGGGGCAGATGTCGCAGCATCCGGTGCGGGCAGCGATGGCTGTCCTGAAGACGTGATCGCCGAGGCGACCCACGGCCGGGGGGCAGATCTTATTGTTGACGCCACAGGAGATGCCGCCGCAGTGCTGCCCAGCATTCAGGCGGGCCTGGCTGTCGGCGGGCACATTCTCCAGCTCGGGGTAGGGGGGCCCGCGGCGCCCCTGTCCTCCATGAGCACCATGGTGAAGGGCGCTGTGCACTCGTTCAGCATGGGGCACCTCGGCGGTTTTGACCCCGTCATCGACCTGCAGGTGCGGGGGAGGCTGGACCTGAGAGCGATGGCTGGACCCAGATCGAGCCTGGATGGTGTCCTGAAAGTCCTGGCGGATCCGGCAACGCGGCATGGGGCGAAAAGTCTCATCACTATGCCCGCCCCGCAGGCGGGCTGACAGCGCCTTCTTCCCGCCGGCAGTGCCGAGGAAAGAAGGCGCCGCCGCAGTTGGCGGCGAGAAGTGAAGCTAGGCGAACTGCGGGCGCGTCCAGACGTCTGTGGCACCCCGGGTGTCGCCGTCAACACTGCGCAGTTCAGATTCAACCGCGGCGGCGGCCGCACGAAGGCCGTCGATCCATTTCTGGACCTGTGCGCCGCTGACCCCCTGCGGCAGCTGCGAGAGCCGCAGCAGCATGACGATCTCGCCGTCGCAGCTCAGGACCGGAACCATTATTCCGCCCATGTTGTACAGGCGGTCGGGGATGAAACCGGTGGTGTCGAAGAAGTGCATGAGCTGCGCCATTTGGGCGAGCAGTTCACGCTCGCGCACCGGCGTCAGCTCCGTGCTCGTGTACTGCGCCATCAGTGAGATGAGCTGCTCGCGGTCATCGCTGTCTTCCGCTCCGATCTGTGACGCGGCGTAGCCCTGTTCACGAAGGGTTTCGAGCCTGCGGCGGAAGTTTTCGATCTCCTCAGGGTCTTTCGAGGACCGGGCGAGCCACCGTTCGATGGCCTCGTGGGGAGCCCAGGCGACATACGCTTCACCGAGCGGGGGCTTCATGGGCAGGCGCTCCCCGAGGCGCTCGGTCATCTGTGCGGAGCCACCATAGGCTGTTGCCGCCGTCGTCAGCTCGTTCTCCGCGACGGCGACCAGCACGGCTGCCTCGCACTGCTGCTCGCTGGCTAGCTGCTCGATCTGGGGGCGGGCGATCGCGGCGAGGTGGATGCCGGCAATGAGGTCCTTGTCGCCGCTTGCCACCATGCCCTGGGGTGAGAAGCCGCCGTAACCGCCCTGGAAGAACAGCAGTGGAGCAGCCTGCCGATTCGCCTGAAGGGCGTCCACGGCGCACAGCTGAATGTAATGGTCCCCGGCGTCGTCGAGGCGCTCCGGCCGGCAATGGATGTATGCGACCGCGCCCTCGAGCTGCGGGGCCCCGCTCGGTGACGGTGTCCAGGCAACGTGATCGAATTTGTCCGGCCCGCCGGTCGACAGCAGGCGGCAGAGGTCAACCTGGTCGTGGGCGAGGACGTTGATGCAGAACGCGCTGGCGCGCCGCAGCTTCGCGAAAGTGCCGGAGGCTACCGTCGGCAGGAAGGCGACGAGCGGCGGATCCAAAGATACCGACGTGAAAGTGCCCACCACCATCCCGATGGGGGAGTCGTCGACGATTCCCGTGATGACCGTGACGCCGGTGGGGTAATTGCCCATGACCTCGCGGAAACTGAGGGGATCGATCGGATGCGTCGTTGACATGCCGAACTCCTGTCGCTCGTAACAATGTGGAAGTCGACATACTGTCAGACATTTAGGCAACGAGGCAATACTAAGCTGTCTGAGCTAGCTGTTTAATTGCCTTGGGCAAAAAATCATTGACGAAAAACTGGACCCCGGATAAGTTCTGCAATGACTCAGACAATCCCGTTTGACCTAATACTCAGACAAAGAAGCCCGGTGTGGGCCCAGAGGGGTGTGCGATGGTGCACATGAGGATTATTCGGCGTTCGCTGGCCGCTGCTGCCGCCGTGGCCTTGGCCGGCGGGCTGGCCGCATGTTCCGGGGGAAACTCGAATCCGGCAGAGGCGAACGCCACTGGAAGCGACGACACGCTCACGATCGCGCTCTATGGAGACGCCCGGGATCTCGACACGGCAAACTGTGTCCCTGCGGTCTTCTGCACTGTCGCCTACGACACCCTCGTCAGGCTGTCTCCGGAGGATGGATCGATCCAGCCCGGCCTGGCGACATCGTGGAACTGGGTTGACGACACCCATACGACCCTGCGGCTGACGCTGCGTGATGACGCCAGGTTCAACGACGGTTCGCCTGTCACCGGCGAGGCGGTTGCCGCGTCCTTCATGTCCTTCCTCACCGCGCCGGGACCCTTTGCGGCGCTCAGCTACCCGATTTCCGCCGCCAGCGCGGCCGGAGACCTGGAGGTGGACATCGTGTTCTCCGAACCGGTCACCGAGCACTATGCCCTCTATTCCCTGACTGGCCAGAACAGCGTCGGCTACGTCATAAGTCCCGCCGCTTCCGCCGATCGTTCGCTCATTGCAGACAAGACGGACGGCACCGGGCCGTACAAGCTGGACCCGGCCCAGACGCAGAAGGGGGTTCGTTACGTCTACGTTCCGAACCCCGAGTACTACGCGCAGGAGGCAATCGCCTACAAGCAGGTCATTCTCCAGCCCATGCTGGACCCGGCTGCCCGCCTGAATGCCGTCCGCTCCGGCCAGGTCGACTGGGCGTCCAATGTCGCTCCGGCCGACCAGGCCACCGCGGAGCAGGCCGGGCTCACTATTTCCGAGGGTGTTCACGGCGCTTACTCCGTGCTCGCGCTGCATGCACGTGACACGGGACCGCTGTCCGACCTGCGGGTGCGTCAGGCCCTGGCCTACGCGATGCCGCGTGAGGAAATCACTACGGCGTTCTACGGCCCGCATGCGACGCCGACCGGTTCGATGGTGCCGGAAGGGGCGGAGGGATACGTGGAGGGCAGCGAGGATCTCTACGCGACCGACGTCGAGAAGGCGAAGAAGCTGCTCGCCGAGGCAGGCTACCCCGACGGCCTCACCATTAGTGTCTTTGACCCCGCTTTCTTCGACCCGGGGAGCGTGGTGGGCCAGGCTCTAGCGGGGGCGTACGCGGAGATTGGCGTGACGATCGACCTGGTGCCGTTCGAGGGCAATCCCGGAGAAGTCGCGTTACAGCAGGGGAACTATGACGCCATGATCATCACCAACGGCGGCAACGGGATCTCGGCGGCTATCTATACGATGTTCCGCCCCGGCGGAGGGCTTGTGAACCCGCGCCAGGTGCCGCTGGATGATGAGCTCGCCTCGCTTCTGACTTCGGCCGCTGCGGCTGACCCTGCCGAACAAGCGGACCTGGCGGCGCAGGTTACTGAGCGCCTGGATGAGCTTGTGTATGCCGTGCCGATCGCGCAGGTTCCGACGGTACAGGCGGTGGTCTCCGAGGTGCAGAACGTTCCGGAGCAGTTCTTCTCGATCACGTCCAACCCGTTTAGCCCGATTGACGGCGAGGCCTGGCGGGGCTGAGCGGCTCGACCAACCCGCGGGGTAAACCGCGTAAGAAGAGGAGAACGATGGGTGCCACACCGGCGTGGAGCGTACTGATCGTGGGTGCAGCCACGCCGGTTGGGCGTTGGGTGTCCCGGGCGCTGGCGGATGAGGGGGCGCAGCTTCTGCTGACGGATGTTACCGTCCCCCATCTCAACGAGGTGGCAGATGAGATCGCCGAGCGGACCGGGCGCCAGCCTGCGCGGCGCGTGCTCCGGGTCACCGATCCCAACTCGTGGAGCGCGGCCATCGAGGCCGCAGAGGCACTCTTCGGACGCCTCGACCTGATCGTGAACGCCGCCGAATTCAACCCCGCGGTGCCCTGGCAGGAGGCGGGGCCGGATGACTGGTCGCTCTCGCTTGGCATCAACCTTTTGGGGGTGGTGCACGGGATTGCTGCTGGACTGCCCGCACTCCGCCGGTCCGCAGGAGCATTCATCGTGGTAGCCGTGGAGCCTTCGGCGCCATCCAAGCCTCTCCTCTCGGCGGCCAGGTCCGGGGCGCTGGCCTTCGCGGAGGCTATTCGAAGTGAGGTCGCTCCCGAGGTGGCGGTCGCGGCGGTGGCGGTCACGGAGGGCGACGAGGCCCAGGCCGGCGGACGCGTGATCTCGGAGATGCGGTCGGGCAAAATAGCCGTTGCCGCCGACCCCCGCAGTATGTAAACTGTCCTACAATTGGAAGTGAGTAGCGTCACACGATCTTCGACATTGGCGTCGGGACTGGAGCAACGGTGCAGCAAGTGCAATTGCGGGGTAGGTCTAGGAAAACTCGCCGAGAGGCGCCGCTGTGCTGAGGCTCGTCGGTTACCGGCTGGGGCTGGCAGTCGTCCTGCTGGTAGTCGTTTCGGCACTTACCTTCGGACTGACTGCGATTGCGCCCGGAGACCCGGTCGCCACCATCCTCGGCAGCGGCGCGACGCCCGAGGCCGTGGCCGCAATGCGCATCTCGCTCGGGCTCGACGATCCGATCGTCGTGCAGTACTGGAGATGGCTGCAGGATGCGGTCGTGGGGGACTTCGGCACTTCAATGGTCAGCGGACAGGCAGTCAGTGCCGCGATCGGTGACCGCCTGCCGGTCACCCTCTCACTCGTCCTCCTGGCGACGGCCGTAAGTGCGGTGGCAGGCATCGCGCTCGGCATGATCAGCGCCATCCGCGGCGGCGTCCTGGGGCGCATCACGGACGTCCTCGCGATCGGCGGGTATGTCATCCCCAACTTCTGGCTCGGCCTGATGCTGGTGCTTATCTTCGCCGTCCAGTTCGCGTGGCTGCCCGCCACCGGGTACGTCGGCTTCGCGCAGGATCCACCGGGGTGGCTGCGGTCGCTGATCCTGCCCATCATTGCGGTGTCCCTTATGGGAGTGACTGCGATCGCCAAGCAGACCCGTGATGCAATGCGCCAGGTGATGGGCACGGAGTTCATCATGGTCCTGCGAGCCGACGGATTCTCCGAGCGCCGCATCATCTTCTCCCACGCCCTGCGCAACGCGGCGATCCCGATTGTCACAGGCACAGGCGTGCTGTTCGTCGGCATGTTCGGCGGCACAGTTCTTATCGAATCCGTCTTTGTCCTCCCGGGAATCGGAACCCTGGCCGTGTCGGCCGCGCGCAGCGGTGACATCACGACGCTCCAGGGCGTCGCCGTCGTCTTCTGCCTCGTGGTCATCGTGGCGAACGTGATCGTGGATCTGCTCTACGGCTGGCTCAACCCGAAGGTGCGTACACAATGAGTCTTACCTCAACCCTGGTGGTGCCGGCCCCGCCGCCGCGGACCTGGATGAGCGTGCTCAGGGCATTCCTGCGCAACAAGCTCGCAACCGGTGCTCTCGCACTGCTCGTGGTCATTGTGGCCGCGTGCTTCACGGCACCGCTCACTTTCCCCGAAGGGCCGGGGGCGGGCTCTCTGGCCGATTCGCTGGCCGGCCCCAGCGCCGCCCACTGGCTCGGCACCGACCAGCTGGGACGCGATCTCCTCGCGCGCACCCTATACGGCGGCCAGGCAACACTTTTCTACGCACTGCTGGTCACTCTCGTTGCCGTGCTGGCCGCCGTCCCGCTGGGGCTGGCGGCCGGGTATGCGGGACGCCGCGTCGACCGCGCGATCATGTTCGTCACCGACATCGGCCTCGCGCTTCCGGCCATCATCGTCATGCTCGTAGTGATGTCCCTCTTCCGGGGATACACCTGGGCGGCAATGCTCATCCTCGGGCTTGTCCTGGCGCCCCCGATCGTCCGGAACATCCGCGGCCCCGCCATGGCGGTGCGCCACGAGCTGTTTGTCGATGCCGCCCGGCTCGCGGGCCTGTCGCCGCTGCGTATTGTGCTCAAGCACGTACTGCCGCGGATCATGGGACCCGTGCTGGTCCAGACCGCCCTGGCTGCCGCGATCGCGCTGCAGTTCGCCGTCGGGCTGTCATTCCTCGGATTCGGTGTGGAGCCACCCAACCCCGACTGGGGAAAGATCATCGCGGAGGGATCCCTGGTCCTTAACAAGAGCCCGTGGCCGTTGCTCGTCGGCGGCATAGCCCTGGGGCTCACCGTGCTGGCCCTGGTCCTGGTGGGCGACGGCATCCGTGACGTCACTGTGGACATATGGGCTGGCGCGGGCCCGCGCAGCTCACGCCGTTCCCGCAGCAAGACGGCCGCAAAGGCAACGGCGCCGTCGGGGGCTTCGCAGCCCGGCCCCAAGCACCGCTCCGCGAACAATTCTTCCCCCGCAGCCGAGTCTGCGCAGACCGGCGGCGACGCCCTGCTTACGGTCCGCGGCTTGTCCGTTGCGTTCTCGGTCGACGGCGCCGCGCGCCAGGTGGTCAGCGACGTTGACCTGGACATCGCCGCGGGCGAGACTCTGGGGATCGTCGGCGAATCGGGATGCGGCAAGACCTCCGTGGCCCGGGCGATCGCACGTCTGCTCCCTGGGAGCGGTGAGATCTCAGGCGGAACGGTGCGGTTTGGCGATATTAATGTCGCCGGGCTTCGGGGCAGGCGGCTCTACGACTACCGCCGCAGTGCGGTGAGCTACATTGCGCAGGATCCGATGACCGCCCTCGACCCCACTCTGCGGGTCGGTGTGCTGCTCCGCCGCATCGTGAAGGCGACGGACGGCGGGTCGCGCAAGCAGATCGATGCGCGTGTGCAGGAACTGCTCGAGCAGGTCCAGCTGCCCGATCCCCAGTCGGTCGCGCGCCGTTACCCGCACGAACTGTCGGGTGGAATGGCCCAGCGGATCGGCATCGCCCGTGCGATCGCAGCACGTCCCCAGCTTCTGATTGCGGACGAACCGACAACGGCTCTTGATGTCACGGTGCAGTCCGAAATCCTGGCACTGCTGCGTTCGATCCAGAGCACCTACGGGATGGCGATCATTCTGGTCAGCCATGACTGGGGCGTCGTCACCGAGATGTGCGACCGTGCCGTGGTGATGTACGCCGGCGAGATCGTCGAGCGCGGCCAGATTGCCGACGTCGTCAACTCGCCTCTGCACCCTTACACCGCCGGGCTGCTTGCCTGCCGGCCGTCCCAAATCGTTGATGATGCCCTTCCGCTGCCCACCATCCGCGGGGCGGTAGCCGCTCCCGGAAGCTGGTCGGAGGGGTGCCGCTTCGCCGCGCGCTGCGACTTCCGGACGGAAGCGTGCGAGGCGGGGCCCATTGCCCTTGTTCCCGTTGTGGCCGGCCACGACGCGCGCTGCATCCATCCACTCGGCAACGCTCCCATCGATACCCAGGAAGAAGAGGTTTCAGCGAATGTCGGCTGAGGCGCTGCTTGAAGTCAAAGACCTGTCCGTTGAGTACCGGCGCGGAGGCAAGCGTGTCCCCGGGGTTTCGGGCGTGACCTTCTCCGTGGCCGAGGGGCAGGCAGTGGGACTCGTCGGTGAGTCAGGTTCCGGCAAGACCACTATCGGCCGGGCCATTATGGGGCTCCTGCCGGCAAGCGCGGGGTCAATTACGTTCGACGGTGTCGATGTGTCCAGCGATGAGCACCGCCGGCAGCGCAGCAGTTCGGGGCAGGTCCGGGCCATTTTCCAGGATCCGTACAGTTCGATGAATCCGTCGCTCCCGGTGGGCGTCAGTGTCGCCGAGGAAGTACGCGGCGGGCGGCGCGTGCGTGCTGAAACGTTCGCACGCATTGCCGATCTTTTCGAGCGGGTCGGCCTCCCGTACTCCGTCGCGGCGCGGTACCCCTCCCAGCTTTCCGGCGGCCAGCGCCAGCGCGTGGCCATTGCCCGCGCCCTCATGAGCGAACCGCGGCTGATCGTCTGCGACGAACCGGTCAGCGCCCTCGACGTCTCCGTGCAGGCGCAGGTGCTCAACCAGCTGAGGGCAATGCGGGCCGAGCGGCGCCTCAGTACCTGCTTCATCGGCCACGACCTTGATGTGGTGCGCTACATGTCGGACTGGATCATCGTGCTTTACCGGGGGCAGATCCTGGAGGACGGCCCGGCGCGGACCGTGGCGCTGTCCCCGCGGCATCCATACACGCAGTCGCTGGTCGCTTCGGCGCCCCAGTCAGCCGTGACCGGCGCGCGAACCCTGCGCGCGCCCCGCACACGCGATCCACGTCCGGAGCCGGCCGCCGGTGAAGGGTGCCCGTTCGCACCGCGGTGCCCGATCGCGTCGGCAGTGTGCTGGACCGAGGCGCCTCCCGTGCACCGGGAGGCGGACGGCGGACGCGTGGCATGCCACAACTACGTCCAAGCCCAGATTGCTTCCTAGCAGTCTGATTTTTTGAAACTACAACACAATTGACAATTGTCAGGCATTTCACATAGGCTCACGGAAAGGCACCACGGTGCCGAACCGTGAAGGTGCGGAGTCTGCCGAAACGCAAGGATGCGTCCTTCGGCACCGCCGAAAATCAGAGAAGGGCGCATGCACATGAGCATTGCCGAAGTGACGCGCACCGCCGCGGCGGAGCCCGCATCCTACGGAGCCGGTGACCCGGAGTTCGAGGCTGCTACCGACAAATTCATTGAGCGAGCAAAGGTGCTCGTCCCCACCCTCCGGGCGCGGGCACAGGAGGCGGAAGCGCTGCGCTACCAGCCTCCGCAGACAATCAAAGACGCCGAGTTCCTGATGGACATCCTCACGCCCAAGGTGTGGGGCGGCCACGGACTCGGCTCACGGGCACTCTCCGAGGTTTCACGCGTCCTGGCGCACGGTGACACCTCGGCTGCCTGGACGCTCGGGTTCCTGATCGAGCACAGCTGGATGGCGGCCCACTTGCCGCTGGAGGCCCAGGAAGAGATCTTCAAGGACACCACGTTCGTCCTTGCATCGGCGCCACTGACTCCGGCAGGCAAAGCAGAGAAGGTCGACGGCGGTTACCGCGTTACCGGAACTTTCCGGTACGCGTCCGGGCTGTGGAACTCCACCCATACGTTTGCCTCCTCCATGGTCACCATCGACGGTGTGATGACGGCGATGACCTTCTTCGTGCCGCTCGAACAGCCCGGCGTCACAGTGAACGACGACTGGTTCATGTCCGGCATGGCCTCAACAGGCAGCGCCAGCGTCAGCATGGACGACGTCTTCGTTTCCAACCGCTACGCGATCCCTCTCGAGGAGATGCTCTCGATCGAGAGGCACCCGGGAACCGTGCACGCGGAGAAGTTCCTGCGGTACCCCCCGTACGCCAGCCTCGGCATGATGATCACGGCAATCGCGCTCGGCTCCGCAGAGGCGGTCGTTGACATCGTCAAACAGCGCCTGGGCACCACCCGCGCATTCGGCGGTGCGACGCGCCAGGACCTGCCGCAGTCGCGGATGCGTTTCGCAACCGCCTGGGAGAAACTCCGCATGGCGCAGCTGCTGTACTACAAGATCCTTGAGGACTCGATCGAGAAGTGTGATGCGCTTGAGCCCTGGAGCCAGCAGGAGATCGGTCAGATCGAACTGGATCAGACCACCATCGTCCACGCGGCGCAGGAGATCATCCACATCCTGTGCGACGGCATGGGCTCAAGCCCCTACCAGACGAAGGATCCGCTGCAGCGCTTCCGCCGCGACATCGACGTGATCGCCAACCATGCGTTCATGGACTGGGATCTCGTGGGGGAGCGGTCAATCCGCTACGTGCTCGGCCTCGGCGCACGATCAACCGATATGTTCCGCAACCAGATCACCTCGCGGGGCGGCGTGTCCAAGGACAGCTCCGGCGAGGCGGGAGTTAAGAAGGAGACCACCATGAAGGCAGCTGTGCTGCAGGAAGTGGCCGGCGTTCCGGTCATCGGCGAATTTGCCTCGCCTGAACCGGAGAACGGCGAGCAGGTCGTTAACGTGACCGTTGCCGCGCTCAACCCGATCGACCTCCGCCTGGCGGCCGGGGGGCCGTTCGGCCCGCCCATCGTGCCGTCAGTTGTAGGTGCTGAGGGTGTTGGCCGTCTTGAAGACGGTACGCGGGTCTACTTCAGCGACGTGAAGGCTCCTTACGGAGCCATCGCCGAAAAGGCTCTGCTCGGCGACCGCTCGCGCTACTACCCGATTCCCGACGGCCTGGACGATGGACTCGCGGCAGCCCTGGGAACCTCCGGTATCACCGCTCTGACAGCCCTGCAGTGGCGTGCCCAGCTGCGTGCCGGCGACGAAGTGCTCATCCTCGGTGCAACGGGTGCCGTCGGTCAGATCGGCGCGCAGGTGGCCAAGCTTCTCGGCGCCAGCCGCGTGGTGGGTACCGGCCGCAGCGTCGAGACGCTCGAGAAGCTCAAGGCTGCAGGCTCCATCGATGAGTTCGTTGTGCTGACGGGCGAGCCGGGGGACACCGATGCGCTCAAGGAGGCCGCCCTGGTCGGTTACGACGTCGTCCTCGATACGGTGATGGGCCCGGCCTTCTCCGCGGCCCTCGCTGCTACCAAGATCGGCGCACGCTACGTGGTGGTAGGCATGTCCGGCGGACAGCCCGCCACGACGATCGCCTACCCGTTCCTCACAGGCCGGAGCGTCTTCGGGCACCTCAAGCCGCTCGTCCCGCTCGATGAGTGGGAAGCCAGCTACCAGCAGCTCGTTGGCTGGGCCAACGCCGGTCAGATCACCCTCGATGTTGAGCGCGTGCCGCTGAGCAGCCTTCCCGAGGTCTGGCCGACCATCGCCCAGGGCCAGCACCGCAAGCTGGTCGTGGAGATCTGACACCTGTCACTCGAATCGGAGGGGGCGCGCGTGAGTGCGTCCCCTCCGATCGTCTTTGGCCCCGCAGAGGAACCGTTATGACTTCGGAGGGCCTTCCGGAGCCCCTTCGCACCTGGGAGGGAAAGCCACGCGAGCGGCTTCCCCTCGCCGAAATGGTTATCAACGCCTGATGGCGGGAGAGAGGAAGCCTCAATGAAGGACGGCACTGCATACCAGCACTTCTCGACCCGCGGTCTGTCCTCGGTCGACCGGATCGAGCTGTGGGAGCACCACAATGCCCGTGCGCTCCTGCCCCTTTCTGTCCGCACACTTGGCGAGGCGGACGAACTGGAAGCTACCGAGCACAACGTCCGGCTTCCGCGCCTGACATTCGCGGGGGTAAAGGCGAGCCCACACGTCGTCGAGCGCACCACCGACCACATCCGGCAAGGCGCGGCCGACGGCGTCGCACTGTACTTCTCGCTCGCGGGTGATGCGTTCTTCTATCACCAGGGCGGCGTGCACCTGCAGCGGCCGGGAACCCTGCTCGTGTGCGACGTGTCGCAGCCCTTCCTGCGGGGCTTTGCGCACGGTCTGCAGGAGTTCGTGCTGACGGTACCGCGGGGGGTGTTCGAGGACACCGTGTCGGCGCGGCTGCCCCGGCAGCCCCTCGTGCGTTCCTTCGCTGATGTTCCGGGCGGCGACATCCACGCAGCAGAGCTGGCGCGGCTTATGCGCCGTACTCTCGGCAACCCCTCGGCTGCATCGCATGCTGCAACCGAAGACAGTGCGATCGAGCTGCTGCGGACCATGCTCGCCCCCGCCCGGGACCGCGGTGCAGATGCGCACCGGGCCGCGGCCCTGGCATGGATCATGCGCAACCTGCGCGACCCATCGATCTCGGTCACAACGGTCGCCGAGGCGGTCGGCGTGTCCGAACGCACTCTCTCGCGTGCGTTCGCTGAGCGCGGCAGTTCCGTCGCCCGCACCATCCTCGAGCAGCGGCTCGACCTGGCCCACGGCATCCTGTCACGGCCCGACGCGCCCAGCGTGCGCGACGTCGCGCTTTCCTGCGGCTTTGTTTCCGCCGGGCACTTCTCGCGGGTTTTCCGGGAGCGCTTCGAACAAACGCCTGCAGACGTGGCTGCGTCGGCAGGCGGCCAGGTTTCCGGCACGATTCCGGACATTCACTAATCTGTTCCGGCCACATCCGGTCCAGAGGGCCGATGCCGTGGGAAGCTCTCGTGGAGGGCACAGAGCGGTGCCCCCAGACACACTCTCGTAAGGAAGACCAATGGCGGTATTCGACGACGGAATTGCGGCGACGGAGCTGGGACGGCACGGCGTGGTGGACACGGACGTTCTGGTGGTGGGGTCCGGCCCCAGCGGGGCAGCAATGTCCCTGGCACTATCCACATACGGCATCCCGAACGTAAACGTCACCAAGTACCGATCAACCGCGAACACCCCGCGCGCCCACATCACCAACCAGCGAGCGATGGAGTTCTTCCGCGACATGAACGTGCTCGCCGATGTCGAGCGCGAGGCCACTCCGCACGCGCTGATCGGCGACACCGTGTTCTGCTCATCCATCGCCGGCGAAGAGTTCGGCCGCATCATGGCATGGGGCACCAGCCCCCGCCGGCACGCCGACTACGAGTCCGCGTCGCCAGTGCTCAACTCAGACATGCCCCAGCACCTGCTGGAGCCGATCCTGGTCAAGCACGCCGCCGCGCGCGGCACCCAGGTGCGCTTCTCCGCCGAATACGTCCGGCATGAACAGGACGACACCGGCGTCACAACCACTGTGCTCGACCGCGTCACCGGTCTTGAGTACACGGTGCGCTCGAAGTACCTCTACGGTGCCGACGGAGCACGGTCCAAGGTAGCGGCCGATGCGGGCCTCGAGTTCGAGGGGCAAATGGACATCGCCGGCTCGATGAACATCACCTTCAAGGCCGACCTTGAGCACCTCGTGGGGCACCGTCCCTCGGTCCTCTACTGGGTCGTCAAGCCGGGGGCCAACGTCGGCGGTATCGGCGCCGGCCTCGTGCGCATGGTGCGCCCGTGGAATGAGTGGCTGATCGTCTGGGGCTACGACATCACCCAGCCGCCGCCGGCGATCGACTTCGACGCCGCGAAAGAGATCGTCTTCGACCTCCTCGGAACCCGCGACATCGATGTCGAGATCACCGGCACGAGCCTGTGGGGCAACAATGAGATGTACGCAACGACCATTTCGAACGGCCGGGTATTCTGCGGCGGGGACGCCATCCACCGCCATCCGCCGTCAAACGGTCTTGGCTCGAACACGTCAATCCAGGACTCCTACAACCTGGGCTGGAAGCTGGCAGCTGTGCTCAAGGGGTACGCAGGAAAAGGTCTTCTCGACAGCTACCAGGCTGAGCGTGCCCCTGTGGCGAAGCAGATCGTGACGCGGGCGAACCAGTCTTCACGCGAGTTCGGCGGGTTCTTCGACGCACTCGGCGTGACGAGCGCGGAGGGCGCGCAGGACATGCTGGACGCGATCGCCGAGCGCACCAAAGACACCGTGGTCGGCCGCGACCGCCGCCAGGCGCTCGTCGAGGCGATGAAGCTCAAGAACTACGAGTTCAACGCGCACGGCGTCGAGATGGGACAGTTCTACACGTCCGGGGCGGTCGTCTCGGACGGAAGTGGGAAGCCCTCAACCGAGGGGCTCGATCCCGAGCTGTACCACACGCCCGGCACGGCACCCGGGGCGCCGCTGCCCCACGCCTGGGTCGGCGACAGCGCGCACAAGGTGTCCACGCTCGACCTCGCGCGTTCCACGCACTTCACGGTCATCACGGGTATTGCCGGTGACCCCTGGGCGGATGCGGCCCGCCGGATTGCCGAGCAAACGGGTATTCCACTGGAAGCCGTGGTGATTGGCCCCGGCCGCGAGGTCAACGATCTTTACTACGACTGGGCCCGGCTGCGCGGCATCGATGAGGACGGCGTGCTGCTTGTGCGCCCGGACAAGATCGTTGCATTCCGTGCGGTATCGATGGCGGAGGACCCCGAGGGTGTGCTCACCGCGGCGCTGGACGCCGTCCTGAGCCGGGACGAGTCCGTTCTGGAGCAAACTGATGCCGTGCTAAGCCGGGACGATGCCGTCCTGAGCCGGGACTGAAAGGACATCATGGTCATCACATTCGATCACACCACCCTGGGGCAGCGGGTGCTGTTCGGAACGGGCGCGGCAGTCGAGAATACCGTCGCCGCGATCGAAGGTCTCGGTGCTACCCGCGTCCTGCTGATTGCTGACGCCTTCGCGGCAGAAGTGTCCGACGCCATCGCTGCCCGCGTGCCGGTCGTTGAACGCATCCACGACATTGTGCAGCACGTGCCGATCGAGAACGGCCGCGCAGCCGTCTCACTCGCGGAGCGCACCGGCGCCGACGCCATCCTGTCGATTGGCGGCGGATCCTCAACCGGACTGGCCAAGGTGGTGGCGCGCGATACGGGGCTGCCGATCGTGGCAATCCCGACCACCTTCGCGGGTTCCGAGGCAACGAACGTGTGGGGGCAGACCGAGGCGGAGCGGAAGACTACCGGCGTCAACGACAGGGTGCTTCCCAAGGTGATCGTTTATGACGCTGCGCTATCGGTATCGCTGCCCGGTGGCCTCGCCAAGGCCAGTGGCCTCAACGCCGTCGCGCATGCAGTCGATGGGTTCTGGGCTCCGCGCGCGGACCCGATCAACGCCGCCCTCGGCACGGAGGGCATCCGGGCACTGTTCCCGGGCCTGCGTGCCCTGCACGAGAACCCGGACGATATCCCCGCGCGTGAGCAGACGCTATACGGTGCGTACCTCGCGGCCGTGGCGTTCGCGTCGGCCGGCAGCGGCATGCACCACAAGATCTGCCATGTCCTGGGCGGCGCCTACGGGCTGTCCCATGCCGAGATGCACGCCATTGTGCTTGCCCACGTGACTGCGTTCAACGCCCCGGCCGCTCCGGAGGCGGCCGAGCGCGTCTCGTCTGCGCTTGGGGGCGGGGATGCCGCATCCGGACTGTACAAGCTGCGTGAGTCGCTGGAGATCGTTGGCTCGCTTGCCGAACTGGGGTTGAAGGAGAAGGACATTCCCGAAGCAGCACGTCTCGCGGCCGCGGCGATTCCCGCTTCAAACCCCCGTCCGTTCCAGGTGTCCGATGTCGAGGGCATCATTCGTGCCGCGTGGGCGGGCGAGCCCGTCTGACCGGGGGCTGGGGACCTGGCCGCAGCACGGCATAAACCCGCATGTCCCGCAGCTCTCCGCCCGCCAGCGGATAGTCCCGGTGCATGCCTGCGGGAACGTACCCGGCACGCTCGGCGGTTCGGATTGAAGCGGTATTCCAGGGTTCAATAAAGAGCTCGATCCGCTGCAGTCCGGGCAGGGACCAGCCGAAGGCAGTCAGGGCGGCAAGTGCGTCGCCCGCCAGACCCCTGCCCCGGAAACCCGGAGCGACGGCATACCCCGCGCTCGCGTGTCCCTGCGCAAGGTTCTGCAGCCAGAGGCCGCAGTGCCCCACCGGATGGCCGGAGGCCTGTTCTTCGATGGTGAAGGAGAAGCCCCGGCCTTCCCGGTGCCGGCCCTGCTGCCGGCGCACCCAGTCCAGCGCCTCCTGCTCATCGGCGTTCAACGGAAGCGTCCCGGTGGCGCAGACGTAGGGATCCGTGGCCAGGGCCATCGCCATACCGGCATCACGGCTGCTGACCGGACGCAGCAGCACACGCCCCCAGCTGGGCGCATTAGCCGGCCAGGGCGGCAGGGATGTGACATCTTTCGGCATGGCACCAGTATTGGCCACTCCGGCCCGCATCACCGGGATCGGGACCGGCCGGCACGGCGGTAATCTTGAACCGAATCCCATGCACGGCCCCGGCACTGGGCCCCGGCCGCCGGATTTCCCCGCACTCGAAATGGAACCGCCTTGTCCCTTCCTGCCCCAGGCTCAGCACACATTCCCGCGCCGGACACCGCAACCGCACCCCGGCAGACCGTACTGAGCACCCTGCGCTCGCCGAGCCTGCTGAAGACCGAAGTGCTGGCCGGGCTCGTCGTCGCGCTGGCCCTCATTCCGGAGGCGATCGCGTTCTCGGTGATCGCCGGCGTCGACCCGCGCATGGGCCTGTTCGCCTCCTTCACCATGGCGGTCACGATTGCATTCGTGGGCGGCCGGCCGGCGATGATTTCCGCGGCCACCGGCGCCGTGGCCCTGGTGATCGCCCCCGTGGTGGCGAAGTACGGCGTCGAGTACCTCGTGCCCACGGTGATCCTCGCCGGGATCCTGCAGATCCTGCTGGCCCTGGCGGGTGTCGCAAAACTCATGCGGTTCATTCCGCGGTCAGTGATGGTGGGCTTCGTGAATGCGCTCGCCATTCTGGTGTTCTCCTCCCAGCTGCCGGAATTGATCGGCGTGCCGGGGCTCGTTTACCCGGTTGTCGCCGTCGGGCTCCTCATCGTCTTCCTGCTGCCGCGGCTGACGACGGCGGTGCCCGCACCGCTGGTTGCGATCGTGCTGCTCACAATCGCCGCGGTGGCCGCGGGATGGAACATTCCCACGGTGGGGGACAAGGGTGCACTGCCTGACAGCCTGCCTTCGCTGATCTTCCCGGACGTGCCGCTGACCCTGGAAACCCTGGAACGGATCCTGCCCTACGCCGTGGCGATGGCCTTCGTCGGGCTGCTCGAATCCCTCCTGACCGCCAAGCTGGTGGATGACATCACCGATACACGTTCCTCCAAACCGCGGGAAGCCGCCGGGCAGGGCATCGCCAACATCGTCACCGGGTTCTTCGGCGGGATGGGCGGCTGCGCCGTCGTTGGCCAGACCATGATGAACGTCAAAGCTTCCGGTGCGCGCACCCGCATCTCCACGTTCCTGGCGGGGGTGTTCCTGCTGATCCTGGTGGTGGTGCTGGGCGACGTCGTGGCGTTGATACCTATGGCCGCGCTGGTGGCCGTGATGATCTTCGTGGCGTACGCCGCGTTCGACTGGCACAGCATCCGCCCCTCCACGCTGCGCCGCATGCCCCGGTCGGAAACTGCCGTCATGCTCATCACCGTGCTGGCCACGGTGCTCACGCACAACCTCGCGATCGGCGTCGGCACCGGCGTGCTGGCGGCCATGGCGCTCTTCGCCCGGCGGGTGGCCCACTTCGTCACCGTGCAGCGCACCCTGGCGGACGACGGCGGCACGGTCACGTATCTGGTCCACGGCGAGCTTTTCTTCGCCTCCTCCAATGATCTGTACACCCAGTTCGAGTACGCCTTGGATCCTGCACGGGTGGTCATCGACCTGAGCGGTTCCCATGTCTGGGACGCCTCGACGGTCGCGGCGCTGGATTCAATTACGGAAAAGTACCGGTCCCGCGGCAAGACCGTGGAGATCACCGGGCTGAACCATGCCTCCGCCGCCATTCGGGAGAAGCTCTCGGGGAACCTGGCCTAGGGGCCGCGCAGGCACCGCCGAAAGGCCACATACGGCTCTTTTGAGCGGCCGTAGGAGCCGTAACTGGCCTCTCGAAAGGAGAGGAAACCGTTGACTTTCTCAACTAATGTCGACAGGATGAGGTGAATCCGCAGGTCAGCTCAACAGGAAGTGCCCCATCCATGGTTTACACACTCGGCCTCGACGTCGCGGCCCTGGACGCCATTGACACCCACGTCCACATCGAAGTGGATGATCACGGGCACAACGCCCTTCCCCAGCCGCTGGTTGACGCCGCGTCCAAGCACTTCAAGACCGACGGACCCCGCCCCGGCCTGGATGAAATCGCCGCCTACTACCGGGAGCGGAAGACCGCCGCCGTCGTTTTCACGGTCGACGCGTCCAAGGCCCTGGGCCACCCGCCGAACTCCAGCGAGGACATCGCCGAAGGGGCAGCCCGCAACAACGACGTGCTGATTCCGTTCGGTTCGGTGGACCCCACCTCCGGCGCGGATGCCCTGGCCCGCGCCAAGGTCCTGGCCGGCGACTACGGGGTGCGCGGCTTCAAGTTCCACCCCACGGTGCAGAACTTCGACCCCAGCGACCGCACGTTCTACCCGCTCTGGTCCCTGATCCAGGACCTGGGCGTTCCGGCACTGTTCCACACCGGCCAGACCGGCATTGGCTCCGGCCTTCCGGGCGGGTTCGGCCTGAAACTTGGGCTGTCCAACCCGATGCTGCTCGACGCCGTCGCCGCAGACTTCCCGGACCTGCAGATCATCATGGCCCATCCCTCCGTTCCGTGGCAGGACGAAGCCATTGCCGTTGCCACGCACAAAGCCAACGTCTGGATCGACCTCTCCGGCTGGTCGCCCAAGTACTTCCCGGCGAACCTGGTACGGCACGCCAACTCCCTGCTGCAGGACAAGGTCCTTTTCGGTTCGGACTACCCGCTGATCACCCCCGACCGCTGGCGGCGTGACTTTGACGCCCTGGAGATGAAGGACGAGGTCCGGCCCAAGATCCTGAAGGAGAACGCCGTCCGGCTGCTCGGGCTGGGATCATGAGCGGGCTCTACCCGGCAGACCGTTACGGCTACTCAGAGCTGCTGACCGGCCCGGAACTCGAGGCACTGTCCAAGCTCCGTGCCGTCCTGGACGAACAGGTCTCACCGCTGCTGGCGGATTACTGGGAGGCCGGAGAGTTCCCGGAACAGATCCGCCAGTCCCTGGTGGACCTGCACCTGATGGCCCCCGACGGCGCCACCGACAGCCAGGGCCGCACCTCCGGACTCTACGGCGGATTCCGGAACTTCGAGCTGGCCCGCACGGACGCGTCGGTAGCCACCTACTACAACGCCCAGTCCGGTCTGTTCCGCTCCACTGTCCTGCACGGGGGCAGCGCCGAGCAGGCCGCTGAGCTGGACCCGAAAATCCGTTCCTTTGAATACACCGGGGTCTTCGCGCTCACGGAACCGGACCACGGGTCGGACATTGCCGGCGGCCTCGCCACCTCCGCCCGCCGCGACGGGGACAGCTGGATCATCAACGGCGCCAAGCGCTGGATCGGGGGTGCCGGCACCGCGGATGTGCTGGCTGTCTTCGCGCGGGACGACGCGGACGGGCAGATCAAAGCGTTCCTGGTCCCGCGGGAGGCGGAAGGCGTCACACTCACGAAGATCCTCCGCAAGACTTCGCTGCGGATGATGCAGAATTTCGACATTGACCTCCGAAGCGTCCGCGTCCCGGACTCCGCGAGGCTGGAAAACATCAACTCGTTCAAGGACGTTGCCGCACTGATGCGCCGGCTGCGCTCCGACGTTGCCTGGATCGCCACCGGGATGCAGGCCGGCGCCTACGAGGCAGCAGTCCGCTACACCCTTGGCCGGGAACAGTTCGGCAAACCGCTGGCCTCCTTCCAGCTCACCCAGCAGAAGCTGGCCACCATGCTGGCCAACCTCACGGCGTCCCTGGGCATGGTGGTGCGGCTGACCCAGCGGCAGGAGGAAGGCATCTTCCGCGACGAGGACTCGGCCATGGCCAAAATGTTCACCTGCACGTCGCTGCGGGAAACTGTCGCCCTTGCCCGGGAAGTGGTGGGCGGCAACGGCATCACCCTGGATACCGGCGTCGCCCGTTTCCACGCCGACGCCGAGGCGGTCTACTCCTACGAAGGCACCCACGACATCAACGCCCTGATCCTGGGCCGCTCAATCGCAGGCACCGGCGCCTTCCGCTGATAGGGTCTGCGGCCATGGACAAAAACCTCGCGGAGTTCCTGGCCAGCTTCAACACTGCCGTTCAGCTGGCGCAGTCGCAGAACACCCGGTCCTCGGACCGGGAACGGCTTCGGGACGTGATCAGCCGGCACCTGGGCGTGCCCGCCCAGGACGTGCCCATCGTGACCGAGGAGATTCCCTTCCACCGGTTCGCCGACGCGGACATCGCCCTGGAACGCCTCGCCGCAGCCGACGAGGCGAACACACTGATCGGGTTGGGAGGCGGCCAGCAGCGGCAGCATCTGAGCCTGGCTGACGTGGCGCAGGAGGAGGGCTACGGCTTCATCAACGTCGGCCAGCCCGACTATGTGAACGTGGCCGTGGGCCCGCAGGAAAGCCGGGAAGCCGTAGCCCTGGGCATCCGGCTGTTCCACCACGACGGCGTGCCGGTGGCCGTGATGCAGCGCAACGGCAACCCGCAGACCGGCAGCCCGGACCTGACCCTTGCCGTCATGGCGGCCGGGCGCTCCGCGGCTGCTGCAGTCCTGGCAGCGCTCCACGAGGACCTCCGGGTCAACAGTGTCCTCCGCGGACAGGTGGTGTCGCTGGGTTTTGACCCGTACGGCCGCAGCGGTGCCGGCGTGACGTTCCTGGAACGGCCGCAGCTCTCCCGCGACGAGGTGATCCTGCCGGACGGTGTCCTTGACCGCGTCCGCAGCCATGTTTTGGGGATCGCCGGACACCGCAGCCGCCTCCGGGCAGCCGGACAGCACCTCAAACGCGGTGTGCTGCTCTACGGCCCGCCTGGAACGGGCAAGACCCACACCGTCCGGCACCTGCTCAGCGAAAGCCCGGGTACGACGGCGGTGCTGCTCACCGGCGCGGCACTTGGCGCCGTCGAACAGGCCGCCAGCCTGGCCAGGGCCATGGCGCCGTCACTGGTGGTGCTGGAGGACATCGACCTGGTAGCCGAGGACCGCAGTATGGGCCACGGCCCGCAGCCGCTGCTGTTCCAGGTCCTTGACGCCCTGGACGGGCTCGACGCCGACGCGGACATTGCCTTCATCATGACCACCAACCGCGTGGATGTGCTCGAACCGGCCCTCGCCCAGCGTCCCGGACGGGTGGACCTGGCGGTGGAGATACCGCTGCCGGACGAAGCCGACCGGCTGCGGCTGCTGCAGCTCTACGCCCCCGCGGACACGTTCTCCGACGCGGCGCTGGAAGAGGTCGCAGGGAAGGCAGAGGGGGCGACGGCGTCGTTCGCCCGGGAACTGATCCGCCGGGCCATTCTGGCGTCAGCCGAAGCCGGGGAGGAACCCGCTGACGCCCGCCTGCGCTCCGCCGCGGAAGACCTCTCCGGCCAGCGGGAAGCCATGACCCGCAGCCTGCTCGGCGGTGCGGACCCTGCGGCCGGCTTCGCCGCGAACGGTGCGGGAACGTTCCCGGGCGGGGACGGGCAGGGGATCTCCTGGAGCTGAGCGGGAAGGGATCCAGCCGGCAACCTCACAAACCCGTCCTGCCGCGCGTCTACAGTATGTGGAAGTGAAACCGTTCGAAGCGATCGTCAGGGAACACGGAGCCATGGTGCTGCGCGTTTGCGGGGCTGTGCTGGGCCCGGACGAGGCCGAGGATGCCTGGTCGGAGACTTTCCTCGCCGCGCTGCGCGCTTATCCGTCGCTCCCGGCGGGAGCGAATGTGCAGGCTTGGCTGGTGACCATCGCAAAGCACAAGGCGATCGACGCGCACCGGGCCGCTGCCCGCCGTCCCGTCCTGGTTCCTGAGCTTCCTGAGCGCGGCACGGTGGCGCCGGTGCCCGGCGAGCACGACGGGCTCTGGGCTGCACTGCGTTCCCTGCCCCGGCGCCAGCGCGAAGCACTGGCCTATCATCACCTGGGCGGGCTGCCGTTCGCTGAAGTCGCCGTGCTGCTGGGCAGTACGGAGGCCGCCTGCCGGCGGGCCGCTGCGGACGGCATGAAAAAACTCCGAACCCTGGAAGCAGAGGAGCTGCGATGACCACGGACACCCTGGCCGGATTGAACGCCGGTGAAGATGAAGCCCTGGCCCGCCTGCATACCCGCCTCACCGGCGCAGCGCAGGAGCAGGACCTGCTGGACGTCGCCTACACCGTGATGCCCTCACCCGTGGGGGAGCTGCTGCTTGCCGCCACCCCCGCCGGTCTGGTTCGGGTCGGGTTCGGCATAGAGGGGCACGACGCCGTGCTGGCGCAGCTCGCACTGCGGGTGAGTCCGCGGATCCTGCAGGCTCCGGAACGCCTGGCTGAACCCGTCCGGCAGCTGCAGGAGTACTTTGCCGGGACCCGCCGGGAGTTCGACCTGGCGCTCGACTTCCGGCTGGCTACGGGTTTCCGGCGCACCGTCGTCGAGCACCTGCCGGACATCGGTTACGGAGCAACAGCCAGTTATGCCGCCCTTGCTGCGCTCGCGGGGAGTCCCGGAGCCGTCCGTGCCGCGGGAACAGCCTGCGCCCGGAACCCGCTGCCCGTGGTGGTGCCCTGCCACCGGGTGGTGCGCTCGGATGGGAAAATCGGCAACTACCTGGGCGGCACCGACGCCAAAGCCACCCTCCTGGCGATGGAGGCCGCAGCATGACCGGGCAGCTCTTTCCACGCGAACGGTCCGCCCCCTCCGCCGGAGCGGTGCACGTTCCCGGCTGGCTGGAGCACGCACGGCAGCGGGAAATCGTCCAGGCCTGCCGGTCCTGGGCGGTGGGGCCCGTACCCATGCGTTCCGCGGTGCTGCCCGGCGGGCACAAGATGTCCGTCCAGACCGTCTGCCTGGGCTGGCACTGGCAGCCCTACAAATACACCCGTACCGCCGACGACGCCGGCGGCGGGCGGGTCGCGGAGGTCCCGGACTGGCTTGTGGAGCTGGGCCGCGAGGCCATCCGTACGGCCTACCTGGCCGAAGGTGAGGCGGGGTACGCGCCGGACATCATCGCCCCGGAGGATTACACCCCCGACACTGCGCTGATCAACTTCTACGCCCACGGAGCGCACATGGGCATGCACCAGGACAAGGATGAGCGTTCCAGCGCCCCGGTGGTGTCCTTCAGCATCGGCGACACCTGTATATTCCGGTTTGGGAATACACAGACGCGGACCAGGCCCTACACGGACCTGGAGCTCGCTTCCGGGGACCTGTTCGTGTTCGGCGGCCCTTCCCGCTTTGCCTATCACGGCGTGCCCAAAACCCTCCCCGGCACTGCCGGCCCGGAGACCGGGCTGGACGCAGGGCGCATCAACATCACCCTGCGCATGACCGGACTCTCATGACGCCGGGCACCGGAGCGCCGCGCACCTGCACCATTTCAGTGCCGGAGCCGTTCCCCTGGGTGCCGCTGGTCCGCAGCCTCGCCGCCCACGCAGTACCCGGACTCGAATCCGTGCAGTTCGACGGCATGGCTGCCTCTGTCGCACGGCTGCTTCCGGCCCCAGGCGGGCCAGTATGGGCCGAGGTCGAATTTGGTGCGCCGGAAACCGTAACGCTCCGGCTGGCCGACGGGGACCCAGTGAACGACGGCGCGGTGCTGGAGGGGGTGCGCCGGTGGCTGGACCTTGATGCTCCGGCAGCCGCCGTCGACGGTTTCCTCTCCGGTTTCCCGGTCCTGGCCCCTCTGGTAGCGGCACGGCCAGGGCTGCGGATTCCCGGCAGCGTGGATCCCTGGGAGACGGCTGTGCTCACCGTGCTGGGACAGCAGGTTTCGCTGGCGGCAGCAAGGACCTTCGGTGCCCGGCTGGTGCACGCATTCGGGACACACGGGCCGGGCGGATTCTCCGTCTTCCCATCACCGCAGCGGTTGGCGGGCGCAGGCGCGAAGCAGCTGCAGGCTGCGGTGCGCGTTCCGGGAACCCGGGCCCGAACCGTCCAGGCACTGGCTGAAGCAGTCGCCGGCGGGCTCGATCTGGCAGGGACACGCACTCCCGAAGAGCCGGGACTCGAGGCCGGCACGCGGACGGCCCTGCTTGCGCTGCCCGGAATCGGCCCCTGGACAGTGGACTACCTTGCTGTGCGGGCCGCAGGGGACCGGAACGGTTTTGTGCCCGGTGACCTGGTGCTGCGGCGGGCGCTCGGCGTCGGAACCGCCCGGGAGGCGACGGCACTGGCCGAACCGTGGCGGCCTTGGCGCGCTTATGCACTGTTCCATCTCTGGACCGCTGCCGCTTACGACCGGCCGGGCACCGCGGCTAGTACGCCATAAGTGTCAGCACGAGGGCCAGCAGCGCCGGAATGCCCCTGACCATCGCGATCCGCGCGAGCGGCCACCTGCTCGCCAGCAGCACTACCGCAGCCAGCACCATGCATGCGGTGGCGAAGCTGATCAGGGTCACCCCGGCCACAGCATTGCTAACCCCGAGCAGGAGCACGCCCAGGACTGCCCCGACGCCGAGGAACAGGTTGTAGAAACCCTGCGTATACGCCAGGGGCTGGGTGGTCTCAGCATCCTGGGATGACGTGATTCCGTACACGCCCATGGTCTCCGGGACATTCCAGCGCATGGATTCCAGCACAAAGAAGTAGAAATGGACGGCGGCGGAAACCAGGGTGAAAATGGCGGCAGCGACCAGCACGAAAACCCCCTCGGGGCGGGGACCGCACTGCCGGATGGCTGCTCGCCAGCCGGTCCGCTGCGGTCCGCGGTCCGGCCCATCCTTCCACCCGGGCCATCCCGGGCCAAGGGTGGGCAGCGGTCCCAGTTGGCGGTGGAGACTAATCGGCCGCTAGCCTTGAACTGGTGGCGGCACCGCCGTGCCCGGTGGCACGGCCATCCGTCCACCCGACGCCGTTACCGCCGGCAAGCCACCAGAACAGCCCCTAAAGGAGCACCTTCGTGCGCACTTCCCGTTCACTTCGCGCCCTGGCAGTCACCGCCGCCGCAGCACTGGCGCTGACCGCCTGCGGTTCTGACTACCCATTGGGAGACGAACAGCGCGAAGCGGCCGAGAACAGCACGTCCACGCTCTCCGGGATCATCTCCGGCTCGGGTTCCACTGCACAGGGCCCGGCCATGGACGCCTGGATCGGCGGTTTCCGGGTGCTGCACCCCAAGGTACAGGTCCAGTACTCCCCGGACGGTTCCGGTGCCGGGCGCAACGCCCTGCTGGCCGGTGCGGTGCAGTTCGCCGGTTCCGACGCCTATCTCCAGGACGAAGAGCTGGGTGAAGCGCGCGAGGTCTGTGGACCCGGCGGCGCCCTGGACATTCCCGCGTACATCTCTCCCATCGCCGTGGCATTCAATCTGCCCGGCATCGAGTCGCTGAACCTGGATGCGGCCACGATTGCCAAAATCTTCCGCGGCGAAATCGAATTCTGGAATGATCCGGCGATTGCCGCCCACAATCCCGGCGTGGACCTGCCGGATACCCGCGTTACTCCCGTCAGCCGGGCCGACGATTCCGGCACCACGGAGAACTTCACCGAATACCTGCACGAAGCCGCTCCCGACGCCTGGCCGAACGACCCCTCCGGCTCCTGGCCCGGCGGTCTCGGCGGCGAAAACGCCCAGGGCAGCGCCGGCGTCATCAGCACCGTCACCCGCACCGAGGGATCCGTCGCCTACTCGGACGACTCCGTGGTGGATGATTCCCTTGGCACGGTGAACCTGCTGGTGGGTGAGGAATACGTGCCGATCAGCGCCGAAGCCGCATCGATCGCCGTCGAGCAGTCCTCCCGGGTTCCGGGGCGCAGCGCCAATGACATTGCCCTGCACCTGGACCGAACCACCACCGCCCCCGGCGCTTATCCGCTGGTGCTGATTTCCTACCAGATCTTCTGCAGCGGCTACGAGGATGCCAACACCGTGGAGCTCGTGAAGACCTTTGGTGAGTACGTCATCAGCGATGAAGGCCAGCAGGCCTCCGCTGATGCCGCCAAGTCCGCACCGATTCCGCGGAGCCTTGCAGAGGATGCCCGGGCCGCGATCGAGAGCATCACCACGCTTCCGTAGCTGCCCGCACGCACCCGCTTTATGCTCTGAACCGCGCCTGGCAAGGCCCTTTTCCCCACCCGTGAATTTTCTCTGCCTGCCGCATGCGGCGGTCTTCACGGCACCCCTTGCGCCCTGTTGGGGCCGGTGGCACCGTGGACCTACCGCGACGGAAAGGGGGCAGGGAATGCAGCCCATCAGGATCGAAAGATGGTGGCCGTATCTCGACACCACGGCCAAGCAGTGGCTTCGGGAAAACCTCCGGCAGGACGGAATTCCGCCCAAGGTCCAGGACCGGATAGCCGAAGCGGGCGGCCCCGTGATTGATCCCATCCTGAACGTCCGGGACTGGGATTTCATCGAAACGCAGTCAGAGCTGGTTGATTAGCACTGTCACCGGCCGGGGTTTGCTCATCTGAGTGGAACATGGATGCTCACATGATAAATTGAGCCGCACCTATCCGCTCGTCCCACAGGTGTGACCCATGAGCAAACTAAAAACCGAGTCCCTGGCCGATCTGTCCGGGACACTCGCCGTTCCGGCCTACGACCGCTCCGCCGTGACCACCGGAATAGTCCACTTCGGGGTGGGCGGATTCCACCGCGCCCACCAGGCCATGTACCTGGACCGGCTCATGAATGACGGCAAGGCCCTGGACTGGGGCATCTGCGGAGTGGGTGTGCTTCCGCAGGACGCGGCGATGAAGTCCGTCATGGACGCGCAGGACTGTCTCTACACGCTGGTGCTGAAAAACCCGGACGGCACCCGCGAAGGCAGGGTGATTGGCTCCATCACCGAATACCTGCTGGCCCCGGAAGACCCGGAAGCCGTCATCGCGAAGATGGCTTCACCGCAGACGCGAATCGTCTCGCTGACCATTACCGAGGGCGGCTACAACTTCCACCATGTCACCGGGGAGTTCGACGCCGCCAATCCGGCAGTGCAGGCGGATCTCGCGCCCGGCGCGGTGCCGGCGACCGTCTTCGGGCTGGTCACTGAGGCCCTGGTGCGCCGACGCAAGGTAGGCATACCGCCGTTCACCGTGATGTCCTGCGACAACATCCAGGGCAACGGCGACGTGGCCCGCAGCATGTTCACCGCCTTCGCGGACCTCCGGGACCCGGAACTGGGGGAGTGGATGCGCGCGAACGTTGCCTTCCCCAATTCGATGGTTGACCGGATCACCCCGGTCACCACGGACACGGACCGGGACATGGTGGCTGAGGACTTCGGCCTTGAGGACGCCTGGCCCGTGGTCAGCGAGGATTTTGAGCAGTGGGTCCTGGAGGATCATTTCCCGCTGGGCCGCCCGCCCTTCGAGGACGCAGGCGTGCAGGTGGTGGACGACGTCGAGCCCTATGAGCTCATGAAACTGCGCCTGCTCAACGCCAGCCACCAGGGCCTTTGCTACTTCGGCTATCTGGCCGGCTACCGGTACGCCCACGAGGTATGCCAGGACCCGGTCTTTGCCCGGTTCCTGCTGGATTACATGGAGCGGGAAGCAACTCCCACGCTCAAGCCGCTGCCCGGAGTGAACCTGGATGAATACCGGCACAAACTGATCGAACGCTTCTCCAACGAACACGTGCGGGACACCCTGGCCCGGCTCTGTGCCGAAAGCTCCGACCGGATCCCCAAGTGGCTGCTGCCCGTGATCCGCGAGAACCTCGACGCCGGCGGAGACATCCGGCGCTCCGCAGCGATCGTGGCCAGCTGGGCCCGCTACGCCGAGGGGACGGATGAGCAGGGCGGGGAGATCAACGTCGTCGACCGGCTGCGCGAACCGCTGATGGCGGCCGCGGCACGCAACCGGGAAGACCCGCAGGCTTTCATCTCCCAGCCCGACCTGTTCGGGAACCTGGCCTCCAACGAGCGCTTCGTCCAGGCCTACACGCAGGCGCTGGATTCACTGCACGACGCCGGCGCCCGGGCCACGGTCGAGGAACTCATCCGCGGGCCCGGGAACCGGGAAGGAAGCTAGTCCCGTGAGGCGTCCGCCGGTTCCGGCGAATCAGCCGGCGCCGGACGGGTGCTGGCCGGCAGGGCAGCGGCCGCCACGAAGACGAGCACCAGCGCCGCACCCCAGATGATGGCAGCGAGGTTGCCGCCCACCAGGAACGGGAAGTTCCAGAGGGATAGCACCAGCACACCCAGCAGGCCAATACCGCCGGCCACAGCCGCAGCCCGCACCTTGCCGGGAGCGGACACGCTGCGCGTACCGAAGCCCACGATCGCAAAGCTGGTCAGGGTCATCATGACTATCACGCCGATGGCCCCTGCGCCGGAGTACCAGGTGTAGATTTCCAGGACCGGATCCAGCTGGGCGACGGCGGAGACCAGCACCACGGCGGCAGTCACGCCGGTAACCCAGAAGGAGGCCCGGGAAGGCGCCCGGTGAGCCGGGTGCACAGCGGCCAGGCCGGCAGGCAGCACCCCGCGCTGGCCCAGCGTGAAGAGGTAGCGCGAGACGATGTTGTGGAAGGCGAGCATGCAGGCAAACATGCTTGTCACCACCAGGACCTGGACGATGTCCGTCATGATTGGGGCGAGGATCTCTCCGGCGAAGCCGACAACCACGCTGTCCGGGCTGTCCGTGGCGAGGGCCACGGCGTTGCCGGCGCCGAGGCCGCTGATGATCAGCCAGGAGGAGAGGATGTACAGGGCGCCGATGGAAAGCACCGCGATGTAGGTGGCCCGGGGGACGGTGCGCTCTGGATCCCGTGCCTCGTTGCGGAACACAGCCGTCGCCTCGAAGCCGAAGAAGCCCAGGAAGGCGAACAGCAGGCCCAGGCCGGGAGCGCCGGACATGGCTTCTGCCGGGCTGAACGGTACGGCGGTGAGCTCCCGGCCGGAGAACAGCACACCGAGGTCGATGGCCAGGACGGCAGCAACTTCCAGGATCAGGACGGTGCCCAGCACCTTGGCGGAAAGGTTGATGTCCCGGTAGCCCAGGAAACCGACGACGGCGATCATGGCCGCCGAGATCGCCCACCAGGGAAGCTGGACGCCGGTCCAGAGGTCAATAAGGTTTCCTGCCTGCACGCCCAGGTAGCAGGTCATCGAGACCGTGAGCAGGACGTAGGCGAAGAGCGCCAGCCCTGCGGTGCCGAGCCCGGCCCGGCGGCCGAGCCCCCGGTCGACGTAGGAGTAGAAGGCGCCGGCATCAGGCACGTGTGGGGTCATCCAGGCGTAGCCGACCGAGAACAGCAGCAGGATCACTGTGGCGGCCAGCACCATCAGGGGCATGCCGACTGACTCGGAGACGGTGAGGATGAGGGGGAAGTTAGCCGCAACGACGGTGATGGGGGCCGCAGCGGCGACGACCATCAGGACGATTCCGGGCACGCCAAGCCTGCGGGTGAGAGTGGTTTCCAACGGTTTCCTTAGCTCTGTGGCCGATCTATCTCCAGCCAGCACAGAGCCGATATTAGTAAAACCGCCGGTTTGGCCCCTTCATACGCGTGTCACACACTGCGTTCCGGTTCGGCGGGAAAAGCAGAAGGCCCCAATCCGGGAAACCGGATCAGGACCTTCTTTTGGTTGCGGGGGCAAGATTTGAACTTGCGACCTCTGGGTTATGAGCCCAGCGAGCTACCGAACTGCTCCACCCCGCGTCGTGCTTAGAACTCTACCGTACGCTTGCCGAGGGGACTAATCGCGTGGCCCAGGTCACCTGCAGGGCCTGGAAAGCAGCTCACTGTCCGGAGAGGGCTACGGCCAGGTCTTCATCGATCAGCAGGGTGGTGACAAACCCCGCGGCAAGCACTGCGCGCACGGCCTCGGCACGGGCAGCACCCTGCGCCACGGCCACCACCTTGGGGGTGTTCCGGAGCTGGTCAAGACTGACGGCCAGAACCCGCTCATCCAGCTCGGAACGCACGGACCGTCCCTCGGCATCGATCAGGCGGCCGGAGCATTCGGCCACGGCACCCGCCTTGGCTGCTTCCAGCTTCAGGTGGTTGTCTACCCGGTTCCAGACCGTTGACAGGCCCGGCATCCAGGCGCCAACGGCCACCACTGCTGCGTCAAGTGTGCTGGCTTTGGCCAGTGAGTCGGCAATCTCCGGCTGGCGCCGCAGTCCCTGCGCCGTCTGGCTGTTCTCCACCACCAGCGGTGCCCAGAGCGGCCAGGTGGCGACGCCGTCGTGCCGGCCCAGATTCTGGATCAGTTCCAGTGAGTTCCCGCTTCCGGGCACGGGAAGGGCTCCGGCCAGCTGGACGATGTCGCACGGCGGCAGTTGGGTGACATAGCGGGCGGCCAGGTCCAGGGTGCGGGACCACGAGACGCCGATGTTCGCCCCGGGAGCGGCGGCGGCCATGATTTCTGCCGCAGCCTCCCGGGCCATCGCTTCACGGGTGGCCCTGTCATCGGTTCCAGTCGGGCTGATGCGGACCTGCTCGACGCCGAGGGCAGCGGCCAGGTGTACCGGCGCGAGGTCGGCAGCTGCTTCCGGAAAGCGGACATCAATGCGGACGATGCCCAGTGCCCGGGCCTCATCCAGGTGCCGCGCGACCTGGAAACGGGAAATTCCGTAGTCCCGGGCAATGTCCACCTTGGAATGGTTATTGAGGTAATAGTCCCGGCCAATGCGTGCCAAAAGCTCATGGCGGGAGGTCTCTGTTCTGGTAATGATTTAGCCTCCCTAACCTCTTTTGAGCTTCCTGTTATTGCTCATTTGAGTTTAGCTGACTAGAGTTCCACACCAAATGAGCGCACGGAACAATCTCAAATGAGCAAGGGTGACGTATGAGATCAGAACGCAGACAGCCGCGGCGCCGGCACGGGCGTGCCCGGCGGCAGGCGGCAGCGGCTGCGGCGGCCGCAGCACTGGTGCTGACCGGCTGCGGAGGCGACAGCGCCGACGGCCGCCAGGAGATCGTCGTGGCGATCGTTTCAAACCCGCAGATGACAGATGCGATCTCCCTGCAGGACCGTTTCAAGGAAGAGCACCCGAACGTTGACGTCCGGTTCGTTTCCCTGCCGGAGAACGAAGCACGTGCCAAGATCACGGCTTCCGTCGCCACCGGCGGCGGAGAGTTCGACGTCGTTATGGTTTCCAACTATGAGACGCCCATGTGGGCGGAAAACGGCTGGCTGACCAACCTCCAGGACTACGCCGACGGCACCCAGGGCTACGATCCGGACGATTTCATTCCCAGCATCCGCGAGGCCCTGAGCTACGAGGATGACCTGTACTCGGTGCCGTTCTACGGCGAATCCGCGTTCCTGGCCTACCGGGAGGACCTCTTCGAGGAGGCCGGGCTGACCATGCCCGAGCAGCCCACCTGGCAGGACATCGCCGGGTTCGCTGAGACCCTGAACAACCCGGAAGAGGATTTCTCCGGGATCTGCCTGCGCGGCCTGGCTGGCTGGGGTGAGGTCATGGCCCCGCTCACCACCATGATCAATACCTACGGCGGCAGCTGGTTCGACGAGGACTGGAACGCCACCCTGGACAGTCCGGAAGTAGAAGCCGCCGTCACCGACTACGTTGACCTGATCCGCAGCTCCGGGCAGCCCGGAGCTGCCACCAGCGGCTACGGCGACTGCCTCACCCGCTACAGCCAGGGCAACGCCGCCATGTGGTTCGACGCCACCGCCATGGTCTCCACGGTGGAGGACCCGGACTCCTCCCTGGTGGTCGGAAAGACCGGCTACGCCCCGGCTCCGGTGCAGGAAACCGAATCCGCAGGCTGGCTGTACAGCTGGTCGCTGGCCATACCCGAAACCAGCGAGGAAAAGGACGCCGCCTGGGACTTCATTTCCTGGATGACGGACAAGGACTTCATCGAGCTGGTGGGGGAGGAGATCAGCTGGGAGCGGGTGCCCCCGGGCAGCCGCCTCTCCACCTACGAAATCCCCGAATACGCCGAAGTTGCCCAGGCCTACGCCGAACCGACGCTCTCAGCGATGGCTAATGCGTCGCAGGAAACATCGATGACCGGAGCCGTGCCCTACCCGGGGCTTCAGTTCGTGGGGATTCCCGAGTTCCAGGACCTGGGCACAAGAGTGGCCCAGCAGATTTCCGCCGCCATCGCCGGCCAGAAAAGCGTTCAGGAAGCGCTGGACCAATCACAGCGCTATGCCCAGACCGTCGCCGAAAGCTACCAGTCAGGAGACAGCTGATGACCACGCTGGTAGAACGGCATAACGCGAAAGCCCGCCGCGGCGCAGAGGCGCGCGAGTCCGGGGGCATGTCCCGCGCTGAAGGATGGCGGCGAAGGGGGCCGCTGCTTCCGGCGCTGCTCTTCACGATCATCGTCACCCAGGTCCCGTTCCTGTTCACCATCTGGTACTCGCTGCAGAACTGGAACCTGCTGAACCCCGAGGGGGACCGGTTCGTCTGGTTCTCCAACTACGTAGAGATCTTCGCGGACTCAACCTTCCGGCAGGCGGCGCTGAACAGCGTCATCTTCACCCTCGGCTGTGTCTTCTTCGCCATGATCCTGGGCATCATTTTCGCTCTTCTGCTGGACCGTTCCTTCGCCGGCCGCGGGATTGTGCGGACCCTGCTGATCACACCGTTCCTGATCATGCCGGTGGCCGGCGCCCTGCTGTGGTCCGTTTCAATCCTCAATCCCAGCTACGGCCTGCTGAACTGGCTCATTGGGCTGGTGGGTATTTCCCCGGTGGATTGGACGTCGGCCCACCCGATCGCTTCCATCCTGATGTCCCTGGTATGGCAGTGGACGCCGTTTATGATGCTGCTGGTCCTGGCCGGCCTGCAGGCACAGCCCAAGGACGTGCTGGAAGCCGCACAGGTGGACGGTGCCGGCTGGTGGCGAACCTTCTTCTCCGTCACCCTGCCGCAGCTGCGCCGCTACATTGAGCTGGGCGTGCTGCTCGGCGCAATTTACGTGGTGAACACGTTCGACCAGATCTACCTGATGACCGCCGGCGGCCCCGGTACCGCCAGCGCCAATCTGCCCTTTTACATCTACCAGCGGGCATTCCTCGGCTTCGACATCGGGCAGGCCGCAGCAATGGGTGTAGTGGTGGTGATCGCGACGATCATCGTGGCGACTTTCGCCCTCCGCCTGATCTTCCGCAGCTTCGACACAAAGGACTAAGCCGTGGCCACCCAGACCCAGCCGGCTCCCGCCGAACGCAACCCCGAATCTGCACCCGCCAATGCTCCCCAGCGGCGTAAACCCAAGCCGCGGGCCGGGGCGTCGCTGCTGACGGTCTTCACCTGGATCATTGCCATCGGGTTCTTCTCTCCGGTGCTGTGGATGGTGCTTACCTCCTTCAAGCAGGAATCAGCGGCAGCCTCCAACCCGCCGTCGTTCTTCTTCACCCCCACCCTGGACCAGTACCGGGCGGTCCTGGACGCCGGCGCCGGCACCTACTTCCTGAACTCCATAATCGCTACGGGCGTTTCCACCCTGCTGGTGGTCATCCTGGCCGTACCCGCGTCCTACGCCCTGAGCATCCGGCCGGTGAAGCGGACCCAGGACGTACTGTTCTTCTTCATCTCCACCAAAATGCTGCCGGTAGTGGCGGTGATCATGCCGATCTACGTCATTGCCGGCCAGCTGAAGGTCCTGGACAACGTCTGGACGCTGGTGGTGCTCTACACCTCCATGAACCTGCCGATCGCCGTGTGGATGATGCGCTCCTTCTTCCAGGAAGTGCCCTCAGAAGTGCTGGAAGCGGCGCAGATGGACGGTGCCGGACTGGTAAAAACCCTGTGGCGGGTGCTGATGCCCATGGTTGCCCCCGGCCTGGCCGCTACGGCACTGATCTGCGTGATTTTCGCGTGGAACGAATTCTTCTTCGCCCTCAACCTCACGGCGGCGAAATCTGCCACGGTGCCGGTCTTCCTGGTCTCCCAGATGACCAGTGAGGGCCTGTACCTGGCGCAGCTCTCCGCGGCCTCCGTGCTCGCATCCCTGCCGGTGGTCCTGGCCGGCTGGGTGGCGCAGAAGCAGCTGGTCCGCGGCCTGTCGATGGGTGCAGTCAAGTGAGCAGCAGTGAGTTCAGGACAGAGCCGATGTCCGTCTCCGTGCTGGACGGACCGGGCAAGCTGCGCCTGGAGGAGCGGCCCGTGCCCCGCCCCGGGCCGGGGGAGGTTCTGGTGCGGATTGCCTCGGTGGGAGTCTGCGGGTCAGACACGCACTACTTCCAGGAAGGCCGGATCGGCAGCTTTGTGGTCGAGGCGCCCCTGGTGCTGGGCCATGAGGCCTCCGGACGCATTGAGGCAGCGGGCGAGGGCGTCGACCCGGGTCTGGTGGGCCGGCGGGTTTCGCTGGAGCCTGGTATTCCGCGGCCCTACTCGGAGCAGACACTGGCCGGGCACTACAACCTGGACCCGGACGTGCGGTTCTTCGCCACCCCGCCCGTGGACGGCGCCTTCGCCGAGTACGTGGTGCATCCGGCCGAGTTCGCCCACCCGGTTCCGGAGCAGCTCTCCGATGATGCTGCCGCCCTGCTGGAGCCGCTAAGCGTGGCGCTCGCCGCCCGTGCTGCGGGGGAAGTGCAGCTGGGGGATCGGGTGCTGGTTGCCGGTGCCGGCCCGGTTGGACTGCTTATCTCTGCCGTCTGCGCGCTCGCAGGTGCCGAGGTGAGCGTGACTGATGTCCGTGCGGAACGGCTGGAGACCGCCGCCCGGTACGGCGCTTCCCGCACTTTTACGGCTGCGGACGGTCCTGTTGCGGCCCCGGAATACCAGGTCTTCATTGACGCCACGGGGGCGGAACAGGCTGTGCTCGGCGGCATGCAGCGCCTCGCGCCGCGCGGCCGCTGCGTGCTGGTGGGTATGGGTGCGGACACCATCGCGCTGCCGGTTCCGCTGGTCCAGGGCCGTGAACTGAGAATCACCGGCACCTTCCGTTACGCCAACACGTGGCCGCTGGCTATCTCCATTGCGGAGAAAGGGCTGGTGGACCTGGATGGGCTGGTCACCTCGCGGCACGGGCTCGACGGCGTGGAGGCGGCGCTGGTTGCCGGGGCCAGCGAGGGTGCGCTGAAGGCAGTCGTCACACCATAGGGGACAGGCATGCAGCGCCAGACGCGAGGACATCCGGAACCATGGCCTGCGGGTCCGGGTATCCGCGGGCCCGTTCTGGTCTCGCAGCGATGGTCCGATGCCGTGTTCCTGCACTGGCGCATTCCGCCCTCTATGGCGGAACCGTACCTGCCTCCCGGCGTCGAACCGGACGTTTTCCTGGGATCGACCTGGCTGGGGCTGATTGGCTTCCGGATGCACCGGACCCGGCTGGCCGGGCGCCTTCCGCTGCCGTGGCTCGGCACCTTCACGGAGGTCAACGTCCGCCTCTACACCCGCGGCTCCGACGGGAGTACCGGTGTCCTGTTCGTCAGCCTCGATTCCGCACGCCTTCCCGTGGTCCTGGGTGCACGTGCCGCAGGCGTTCCGTACATCTGGTCCCGCTGCGGCCAGCTAAACGGACCCGGCCGGCACGGCTATGAGGTGCGGCGGTTTGGGAAGCAGGCACAGTCACGGTTCAGCGTCCGTGCGGATTTTGATTCGCCCGCCCGCGACGGACTGTCCCTGGAAGTCACTGCCCGCTTTTGCGCGCACGCGCGGTTGTGGGGCAGGACGTTTGGCGTCCCCAATTCACACAGGCCGTGGCCCCTCTACTCGGCGGAGCTGGTGGAATATGATCCGAACCTGCTCCATGCAGCCGGTTTTCCGGTTGCAGGCAGGCCGGAGTCTGTCTTGTTCTCGCCCGGTGTGGAAACCGCTTTTGGGGCGCCATGGAGAATCGGGTCTTAACACCGGTGGCAGATACCGCAGCGGCACCTGATCCGCCGCGAATATGGAAGTCCAGCGCCCTGGTGGTAGGTTCAGCATAAATGTGACCTGACTCGCCACTTCAAGGGGGGACTATGGGGAACGCAGCAGTGAGGACGCTTACCTCACCCGCCTCGGCGGTGCCGCCGGCAACTCCGGGTCCGGCCGCACCGGACACAGCCCATGCCTCGAACTTCCACGAGTGGAAGAGGCTTGTCTCCGACTCATTCGTCCCCCTCGAAGCCACACCGGTAGCGCCCGGCGCTGCCGCGTTTTCCGGGCGCCTGACCGGACGCCGGCTACGCGAGCTGGCCATTGTCCAGGTTGACGCCATGCCGCACTGCGTGGAGCGCACACCGGAGCTGATCAACGGAGCCGGCAATGGGTTCTACAAGCTCAGCCTGCAGCTCTCCGGAACGGGAATCCTGGTCCAGGACGGCCGGCAGGCAGTTCTCGAAGCCGGCGACCTGGCCATCTATGACACCGGCGCGCCCTACACACTGACATTCCACGAACAGTTCACCACCCTGGTGCTCATGTTCCCGAAACAGCTGCTCGGGCTCGCCCCGGAGGACATGGCAGAGATGACCGCCGTCCGGCTGGGCCGCGGGCACCGGCTGGGCCGCGCCGTCGTGCCCTTCCTGACCCAGATCGGGCGGATGCTGCCGGAGCTGGACGGCCCCATTGGACACCGGCTGGCCATGAACACCGTGGATCTGCTCTCCACCCTGCTTGCCGACGAGGCCCACGCCCTCCCGGATCCGGAAGCGGGCGGCCAGGAGCGGCTGCTGCGCCGCGTGCAGCACTTTATTGACGGCCAGCTCGCGAACCCGGACCTGTCCCCGGGTTACATTGCAGCCGCCCACTTCATCTCCGTCCGCACCCTGCACAAGCTCTTCGAGGACTCTGGCACCACGGCTGCAGCGTGGATCCGTGCACGCCGCCTGGACGGTGCCCGCCGTGACCTCGCCGACCCCCTGCAGGCTGACGTTCCGGTGGGGGCGGTCGGCGCCCGGTGGGGGCTGCCGGACCCCGCACATTTCAGCCGGGTCTTCCGCGCCGCCTACGGGCAGTCGCCGTCGGCATACCGCTCCGGACGCTGAGCCGCCGCCGGCATCCGTGCACGGGAAGACAACTGCCGCACGCGCAAAGCCAAGCAATAAAGCGTGACCTGGCACACAGTGGGATGAGCGATCCGTCCCGCCGTTGCAAAGGAGCAATCATGCACACCACCGAATCCCTCACCAGCTACCAGGACCTGCTTGGCGCTATTCCGGCCGCGCCGGAGACCCGGGACATCCTGGATCCGGCGACCGGGGAGGTAGTTGCGGCCGCTCCCGTCCACACCCTGGCCGACCTTGAGGCGGCCGTAGCCTCGGCCCGCCTGGCTCAGCCGGAATGGGCCGCCCTCGGCCACGCAGAACGCTCCGCGTTCCTGCTCAAGGCCGCCGACGCCGTCGAAGCCGCTGCCGAAGGCCTCGCCGAACTGCTCTCCCGCGAGCAGGGCAAACCGCTGAACGGTCCCAACGCCCGCTTCGAAGTCGGCGCCTGCGCTGCTTGGCTGCGCGCCACGGCGTCGTTCGAGCTGGAACCCGAGGTGCTGGTGGACGACGAGGGCGGCCGCGCCGAACTGCACTACCGGCCGTTGGGCGTGGTGGGCGCGATCGGCCCCTGGAACTGGCCCATGATGATCAGCATCTGGCAGCTGGCACCGGCCCTGCGGATGGGCAACACCGTGGTCATGAAGCCCTCCGAGTACACCCCGCTCTCCGTCCTGGCGCTGGCCGCTGTCCTGAACCAGGCCCTGCCCGCGGGCGTGCTGCACGTGGTGTCCGGCGGCCGGGACGTGGGCGAAGCTTTGGCTGCACACGCGGACATCAACAAGGTCATGTTCACCGGATCCACCGCGACCGGCAAGGCGATCATCCGCTCCTCGGCGGACACGGTGAAGCGACTGACCCTGGAACTCGGCGGCAATGACGCGGGCATTGTGCTGCCCGACGCCGATCCGGCCGCGATCGCCGAGGACCTGTTCTGGGGTGCCTTTATCAACACTGGTCAGACCTGCGCCGCGCTGAAGCGCCTGTATGTGCACGAGGATATTTACGACGCCGTCGTCGATGCCCTGGCGAGCGTCGCAGCCGCCATGCCGATGGGTGTGGGGCTGGATGAGAACAATGTCCTGGGCCCGCTGCAGAATCAGGCCCAGTTCAACATCGTCGCGGACCTGGTCCAGGCCGCAAAGGACGCCGGAGCCCGCATTGTCACCGGCGGCAACCCGGAGGAGGACCAGCCGGGCTACTTCTACCCCGCGACGCTGGTGGCAGACATCGACAATGACAACCCGCTGGTGGCGCAGGAACAGTTCGGTCCCGCCCTGCCGATCGTCCGCTACTCCACCGTCGACGAGGCAGTGGAAATGGCCAACGCGCTGGACGTGGGACTCGGCGCATCCGTCTGGTCCTCGAACAAGGACGCGGCCCTCGCCGTCGCCGCCCGGATCGAAGCCGGAACCGTCTGGATCAACAAGCACGGTGCCGTGGATCCCCGGATGCCGTTCGGCGGTGCCAAGCAGTCCGGCTACGGCCTTGAATTCGGAGTCGAAGGCCTCAAGGCGCTCGGCGCACCGCAGGTCCTCAGCTACTAACCCCCATCTGGAACAAACGAAGGCAACGAAGCTTCCATGGAAACCGAATACCTCGTTATTGGTGCCGGCTCAGCCGGCAACGTCGTCGCCCGCCGCCTGCTCGATGCAGGCAAGCAGGTCACCGTCCTCGAAGCCGGGGACCAGGACACCAACCCGGACATTGCGCACCTGAACACCCTGGGCGCGCTCTGGCACAGCCCGCAGGACTGGAACTACTACACCACCGAGCAGGCCGGAGCCTCCGGGCGCCGCATCCACCTGCCCCGCGGCAAGGTGATGGGCGGATCGCACGCGCTGAACGCGTCCATCTGGGTCCGCGGCGACCGCTGGGACTACGATTCCTGGGCCGCGGCCGGCTGCGACGGCTGGGCCTGGGAGGACGTGCTCCCGGTGTTCAAGCAGATCGAAAACTACGACGGCGGCGCTTCAGAAACGCGCGGGACCGGCGGCCTGCTGGATGTGGTCCAGGACTTCCCCCGCAACCCTGTGCAGGAAGACATGCTGGCCGGCGCGCAGGAGATCGGCCTGGAGCTGAACCCGGACTACAACTCCGGCAGCGTTGAAGGCGTTTCCCGGATGCAGCTGAACGTCCGGGACGGCAAGCGGTTCAACACCTGGCATGCCTACCTCAAGCCGGTCATGGACTCCCCGAACCTGACCCTGCTGACGGGCGCCCATGTGCGCCGCCTGCTGCTGGAAGACGGCGTGGTCCGCGGCGTCGAATTCGAACTCGACGGCGAACTGCACACCGTTCAGGCAGGGGAGACCATCCTCTGCGCCGGTGCGATCAACTCCGCCGAACTGCTGCTGCGTTCCGGCATTGGCCCGGCTGCTGAACTGGAGGCAGCCGGCGTCGAACCCGTCCTGGACCTGCCCGGCGTGGGCAAGAACCTGCAGGACCACCTGCTGGCCCCGGTGATCTTCTCCGCCGGCGCCCGCCCGGTTCCGGACGGAGAGGTGGCACCTGCCGAGGTGCACATGTTCGCCAAGTCCCGCCCGGAGCTGCCGGTGCCGGACACTCAGCCGATTTTCTTCTCCGTGCCCATGTATTCGCAGGATTATGCGGGCGGCGAGATGACCGGTCCGGAAAATGGATTCTCCATGCTTGGAGGTCTGGTTCGGCCGGCCAGCCGCGGCGAGATCACGCTCACCGGACCGTCGCCTGAGGATCCGCTGCGGATCGATCTGGGAGCCCTGTCCGAGCGGGCCGACGTCGACGCGCTGGTGGCTTCGGTGCGGCAGTGCCGCGAGATCGGCCGGTCCGAGGCGCTGGCCAACTGGGAGCCGAAGGAACTGCATCCCGGCCCCGCCGTCTCAGACAGCGACGAAGATCTGGCCCAGTACGTGCGCGACTCCGTAGTCACCTACCATCACCAGGTTGGCACCTGCCGGATGGGCACTGACGCACAAGCCGTGGTCGACCCCGCTGACCTGCGCGTCCGCGGGCTGGCCGGTATCCGAATCGCCGACGCCTCGGTCATGCCGATGGTTCCCACCGGCAACACCAACGCCCCCACGGTGATGATCGCCGAGCGCGCTGCCGGGATGATTCTGGGCTAGCCTCCCACCCCTACCCCCCATCGAGAGGCCAGTTACGGCCGGTTTGAGCGCTCAAAGCAGCCGTAACTGGCCTTTCGATGGGTGAGGCGGGCTAGTACGCGGCGGCAGCGGCAGCAGCAACCCGCCGCCCGGCAGCAATCGGGTCCGACGGATACCCGCGCAGGTACGCGGCCAGGGTCCCGTTATAGGCCAGCACGACGTCGTCGGCCAGGTCCGCGGCCCGGCCGCCGGCCAGCGGCTTGGCAAAGTGCCGCAGCCTATCGGTCAGCAAAGCGGTATCCGCCGCTAGGACGGCGGCGATTTCGTCCCCGGCGTCCGGGAGTTCCGTGGCAGTGGAGAGGAAGGCACACCAGCGGGCCGCCGGTTGCCGGGCACGGAAGGCGGCCAGCGCATCGAAGACGGACAGCAGCCGGTCCAGGTCGCTGGCGGCCCTCACGGCACACTCGTCCCACACAGACTGCCACTCGGCCAGTCGGACGCGCAGGGCCTCAGCCACCAGGCCGTCCTTGCTGCCGAAGTGGGAGTAGAGGCTGGCTGCGGACACGTTGGCGGCGCTGAGCACCTCGTCCACGCCCGTGGCACGGATGCCTCGGTCGAAGAACACTTCTTCCGCTGCCGCGAGCAGCCGCTCGCGGGCCGGGACTTTCTGGCCGGTGGTCATGCGCCAACTCTAGCCAGCCTTGTTCCATAACGATAGTTCTGTTTGACTGTAACGATCGTTCTGGTTTGAAAGACGGGAGCCCGCAGTGCAGTGGAAGCTGGTATTCAGTGGTCTGGCCCTGATCGCGGCTACCTACGGGCTGGCCCGGTTCGGGTACGGGTTGTTCCTGCCGCGCTTCGCCGAGGATTTCGAGATGAGCCCCGGCCTGTCCGGAGCGATTCAGGCGGGAAGTTTCCTCTCCTACTGCGTCACCGCTTTGCTGGCGGCCCGGCTGGGAACGCGGCCCCGCCTGGTGGTGCTGCTGGCCGGGGCAACCGCTGCGCTGGGAGCAGCCGGAGTTGCTGCTGCACCGAACGCGGCGGTGCTGGCGGCGGCCGTTGTGCTTGCCGGCGCCGGTGCCGGCTTTGCAACACCCGGACTCGTGACTCTCGTTGAGTCCAACGTAGAGGCCCGGAGGCAGGAGAATGCACAGACCATCGTGAACTCGGGGACAGGTGCAGGGCTGGTGGCTGCAGGGCTGCTGCTGATCCTGGTGGCAGGCCAATGGCGGCTGGGCTGGGCGGCGATTGCCGCCGTCGTTGTCCTGGCGACCGCAGCGACGCTGCGTTCGGACCGGCAGAAGAAGCCGGCGGCGCCGGTGCCGGTCCCGGGCCGAAAAGAGCTGGCACTGCTTGGCCGGCCCCTGGCTGCCGCGGGACTGGCTGGTGCGGCCAGTGCTGCCGTCTGGACGTTCGGCCGTACGGTGCTGGCCACCGGAACCGAGGCGGAGCTGTACTCAATCGGCGCGTGGATGGTGCTGGGAGCCTTCGGGATGCTCGGCGCCGGGGCGGGGTCGATTGTGCAAAGCTGGAGCCTGCGCACGGCGTGGACCGTGACTACGGCACTGATGTCCGGCGCGACGCTGCTGCTGGCGGCCGCACCGGGAGTCCCCGCGGTTGAATACGGTGCCGCAGCGCTGTTCGGCGCCAGCTACATCGCCATGAGCGGTGTGCTGATCGTCTGGGCTGTCCGGATTCTTCCGGGAAACGGCTCTGCCGGAACCGTCGTCCTCTTTATCGCCCTGGCCGTGGGCCAGGCCGCCGGGTCCCTCGGGCTGGGCGCCCTGCTCGAGCCCTCAGCTCCGCTGCCCGCCTTCGGCCTGGCTGCCGCCGTCGGGATTCTGGCGATCCTGCCCGCCTGGATGCGCGGGGCAGCGTCCCCGAAGTCGCCGGAGAACGACGGCGCTGCGTCCGCGGCCGGAATCGGAGCCCGCAACACCTAACCGGACCGCCCATTTCCCGTCGAGAGGCCAGTTACGGCTGGTTACAGCCCTGAAACTGCCATCTCGATGGGGACGTTTTGGTCAGGCCACAGGGATGCTCGTACCGTTGTCCTGCGAACGTACGGGGCTAGTCCTCGGGGAGAGGACACCGAAGATATGGGCAACACCGCGGCCATGGCGCAGGCGCCGGAGCGCACAGCACCGCTGCAGCAGGCGCCGAACAGGCGCACCGCTTCCGTCCTGCTGGCCGTCTGCATTGTGCTCATTGGCCTGAACCTTCGCACCGTCTTCTCCAGCTTCTCCGCCATCCTTCCGGAAATCACCGATGCCTCCGGGATGCCGCCGGCCCTGGTCAGCGTGCTCACCACTGGCCCGGTGCTGCTGCTGGGCCTGGTTGCCCCGGCGGCTCCGGCGCTGGCCCGGAAACTGGGCATTGAACGCACCATCCTTGCCGCGATGGTTGTCCTGACCGCCGGCCTCGCGGTCCGCGGCACCGGCGACTTCACCGCCATGGCCGCCGGAACGGTCGCTGCGGGGGCGGGCATCGGCGTCGTCAACGTCCTGCTCCCAACGCTGGTCAAGCGCGACTTCCAGCACCGGCTGGGCCTGATGAGCGGGCTGTACACGGGGTCGATCTGCGCCGCCGCCGCGCTCGGCGCCGGATTCACCCAGCCGCTGCTGCAGGCCACCGGTTCGTGGCAGAACGCGCTCGCGTTCTGGACGCTGCCGGCCGCCCTGGTGGTGCTGCTTTTCGCGCCGCTGGCGCTGGGGCGCGGCCGGACCCCGGCCGCCGCACAGTCCAGTGCCGGCCCCTCGGTTTGGCGCTCCGCGCTGGCCTGGCAGATCACCGGGTTTATGGCGCTGCAGGCCATGATGTCCTTCAGCGTTTTCGCCTGGCTGGCGCCTATCCTGCGGGAACGCGGGATCGACGGCGCCATGGCCGGTTATGTGGTGGCCGGCTCGATCGTGGTGCAGGTGCTCGGGTCCTTCATCGCACCGCCGCTGGCGGCCCGGCTGCGCAGCCAGGGCTGGCTGAACGCCGGAATCGCACTGCTGACCGGTGCAGGGTTTGCCCTCACCATCCTGGGTCCCTTGGACCTCATCTGGGTCTGGGTGGTGATGCTCGGCGTCGGGCAGGGCAGCCTGACGGCGCTGGCGCTGACCATGATCGTGCTGCGCACCCATGACGCCGGCACCGCGGCCCGCGTGTCCGGGATGATGCAGTGCGTCGGGTACGGCGTGGGCTCCTCCGGAACCCTGCTGGTGGGCATCCTGCACACGTCAACGGGTTCCTTCACTCCAGCTGCGGTGATGCTCCTGGGAATCGGAACCGCCGCCGCTGGCATGGGATTCCTGGCCGGGCGCGCCCGGTTTGTCGGTGGTCCACGCCGGGATTAGGGCAGCACCTCTGACAGGGGAGCGCTGAGCGTGTAACCGTCCAGCGGGCCGGGATCGGCGAGTCCTGAAACCGCGCTGGTCACCAGCACCTGATCGCCCAGGACCAGCACGCTGGTGGGCTGCCGAACCGGCAGCGGCACCGCGGTAAGCAGCTGCCCGTCTCCGCCGTACACATCCACCCGGGCGGCGCCCCACACCGCGCTCCAGATCCGGCCCTCGGCATCCACCGACATGCCGTCCGGGTTCCCCTCCGGCACCCGGGCGAACACCTCCGCGGTGCCGGGGTCCGCCGTCGTCGTCTTCAGGATGGTGCCGGCCTCCGTGTCCGAAACCAGCACGCTGCGCCCGTCGGGCAGGAACAGCGGGCCGTTGGGAATGGGAATGCCGCTGCGCAGCTGCACGACGGCGTTCGCTTCCGGGTCCCAGCGCCAAACCGCGCCGTCGGGGTCCGTCCCGTCCTGGACCATCGTTCCGAACCACAGCGATCCGTCCGGGGCGAAGGCGCCGTCATTGACCCGGTAGCGCGCAGCGTCCAGTCCGGTGCCTGCCAGCGGAACAGCTGTGCCGTCCGGAAGCAGCTCGACGACGCCGGTGCCGGCCGCACCGACCAGCCGCCCGGCGGAATCCTCCTCAGCGAACCCCAACGGCACCGGGAGGCGGTGGGTGAGCACCGGAGCGCCGTCCCCGGGCGCCCAGGCATAGAGTTCCCCGTTCACGAGGTCCACCCAGCGGGCACCGTCCGGGGTGGGGCGCAGGCCCTCGCCGAGTTCCAGTGCGTGCGTACTGACCGGGGTCCACTCTGTCTGGTCCATGCCTGCCTTTCCGGAGGAAACGGGTGTGGAAGTAATCTATCCGAACCACCTGCTCCAGCCGGTGGGCCTGATGCTAATCTCGGTTCTGCGAAGGCGGGCACCGGCCGGTGCTAACTACCTGGCAGTTCCCGGCCGGAGAGACCGCCGGGGCCATGATCGCAGGGGGCAGAACCCATGAACACAGACGCCGCATACCTTTCCCGGGCTATTGAACTGGCCACCGCAAACGTCGCAGACAGCGGCGGACCGTTCGGTGCCGTCATCGTTGCCGCGGACGGCCAGGCGTTCGACGGCGTTAACCGCGTCACCGCGAACAACGACCCAACTGCGCACGCCGAAGTAACTGCTATCCGCAACGCCTGCGCCGCCCTGGAAACCTTCGACCTCAGCGGTGCGGTGCTCTACAGCAGCTGCGAGCCCTGCCCCATGTGCCTGGCCTCCGCGCTGTGGGCGCGCATTGACCGGGTGGTTTATGCAGCGGACCGCCACGACGCGGCTGCGGCCGGCTTCGACGACGCCCTCTTCTACGAATACTTCGAGACTCCCATCGGGGAGCGCTCGATGCCGGTTAGGCAGCTGTCCGGGGAGGCCCGGACCGCTCCCTTCGATGCCTGGAGCGCCGCGGCGTCGCGCACCGAGTACTGACTAGGCTTGCCGGGCGTCTCCGGGCGTCGCCGTCCGTCCGGCGACGCAGGGGTCCCGCCGGGACGGCATGAGCCGTATCCTCCAAGAATGGATCCGGTTCGTGTATGCCTGTGGATCTTCCTGGCGACTACCGCCGCCACGTGGATCCTGTCCCTGATCACCCGTGAATACTCCTGGACGGACCGGATCTGGTCGATCGTTCCGGTGGCGTACGTGTGGGTGTTCGCAGCGGCGTCGGGCTTCGGAGCCCGGCCGGTGCTGATGGCAGTGCTGGTGACCCTGTGGGGGGCCCGGCTGACCTTCAACTTTGCCCGCAAGGGCGGCTACGCTCCCGGCGGTGAGGACTACCGCTGGGCAATCCTGCGCAGCCGGCTGCGCCCATGGCAGTTCCAGCTCTTCAACCTTGGGTTCATCAGCATCTACCAGAATGTGATCATCTGGCTGATGACCCTGCCGGCCCTGACCGTGTTCCAGCATCCGGGGCCGCTCAGCGCCTGGGACTGGGCGCTCGCTGTATTGTTCATGGCCGCCCTGGCGGGTGAGACCACAGCGGACCAGCAGCAGTGGAACTACCAGCAGGAGAAAAAGGCCGAACAGGCCGCGGGCCGGGAAGCCGGGCAGGGCTTCGTCCAGAGCGGATTGTTCCGCTATTCGCGGCACCCGAACTTCTTCTTCGAACAGGCCCAGTGGTGGCTGTTCTACGGCTTCGCCGTATCTGCCTCCGGCACCTGGCTGCACCCCACGATCGCCGGGCCGGTGCTGCTGACGCTTCTCTTCATAGGATCCACGGTCTTCACGGAAAGTATCTCGGCACGCCGGTATCCCGCGTATGTGCAGTACCAGCGGCGCACCTCACCTATTATTCCGCTGCCCCAGCGCGGTCATTCCCGTCCCCTCGAGGCAGGCTGAACGTGCCGGCAAAGATTGCCGTCACAGAATTCTCGAGGTCAGGGAAGCACTGAGTTCCGTGGACCGCGCGCCGGGTTCGATCACCTTGGCAAAGCAGGTGGAATGCGGCAGGTCCGCGTACGGGCCGAAATTTGGCACGCTGGTGTACCCCGCCTGCGCGTAGAACCTCTTACCGTCGGACTGCGCGGACCCTGCCTCGGCCGTAACGGCCCCGAAACCGGCCGCACGGGCCCTGAACTCCAGCGACGAAAGGATTGCGGTGGCGATGCCTGAACCCCGGGCATAGGGCAGCACGTAGATTCGCTTGATTTCGGCGGTGGATGGGTCCAGCCGCCGGAGCCCCCCACACCCCAGCGGCTGTCCCGAGCTGCGTTCGTAAGCGATCACGAACACAGCCGTGTCCTCCTCGGTGGGCGGATGCGGGTCATGCCCGGTGCCCCCGAAGCGGGAGTCGAGTTCGGCCTGCTGGGCCCGCCGCAGGTCCGCGCCCACTGGATTGGACCAGGGAACTTCACGAATGGTCAGGTTCGGGGGGAGTGGGAACAAGTGAACCTCCTGGGCCTGCGGGACTGGTTCACCTCAATCTACGAAGCCCGGATTTCCGCAGTGTTTCCGCTGTGTGAGAACTGGGCTAAGCCAAAAACACGATTGGCGGAGGCGTGCAAAAATGGAAGGGATGACTTCCCCCAAAACTTCCCCAGCTGCCCTGAACGTACCCGGCGACAAGCCGCAGGTACGTCCCGCAACCGAAGGCTGGGAGCAGGCCAAAGAGCCAGACGGCCGCCCCCTGCTGCAGTTCAAGTCCCCGCGGGTCTCCCAGCCGCCGGAACACCTGGCGGACCTGACGCTTGCCCAGCGCCAGGAGAAGCTCAAGTCCCTGGGCCTGCCCGCGTTCCGCG
>JBELZL010000003.1:0-159649 GCA_040274025.1 Arthrobacter sp.
GCGGCAGCTGGGCGGCCACGGGCAGGTCCTCGGGGATGACGACGGCGATCACCGGGTAGCCGCCGGTGACGGGATGGTCGGCGAGGAACAGGACAGGAAGGCCCGACGGCGGCACCTGCAGCGAGCCGGCCACCACACCTTCGCTGGGCAGTTCACCGTCCCGGCTGCGTTCCAGGGGACTGGCCTGCGGATCCTCTGGATCCAGGGCCAGCCGGACGCCGATCCGGTTCGACTCGCTGGTGGTGAGCCAGGTCTGCGCGGCCAGTGTGGCGGCGGCGTCGGCGCTGAACCAGTCCTGCCGGGGGCCGGCGGTGATCCGCAGCAGGGCCGGTGCCGAGCCGTCGCCCAGACTTCCCGGGCTGCCGGCAGCGGTTAGGACCGGGGGCTCGGGGTCGCCGACGTGCAGGTTGCTTTCTGCGGGGGCAACCGGGAGGCGGGTTCCGGCGGCCAGCGGTGCCGGGCCGATGCCGCTCATCGAGTCCGTGCTGCGGCTGCCCAGTACCGGGTCCACACCCAGCCCGCCGCGGACGGCAAGGTAGGCGCGCACCCCGCGGACCGGAGTTCCCAGGATCAGGGTTTCCCCGTCCAGGAGGGCGAACGGTGCGGCGTGCGGAGCCTGACGGCTGCGAGCCCCGGCAGGGTCGATGATGTTCGCGGGGAGCTCGGCGCCGGTGAGCGCGAGGACGGCGTCGCCGTGTGCGGTGAGTTCCAGTCCGCCAAGAAGGTTCTCGACGACGGCGGCATCGGCCGGGTTGCCGACCAGCCGGTTGGCCTGCCGGGCAGCGCGGGGATCTGCGGCGCCGGCGGCGGAGACGCCTAGGTCCGCATAGCCGGGGCGGCCTAGGTCTTGGATCAAGGACTGGAGACCGGGGTTCGTGATCTCGAGGTGGCAGTGGTCGCCTTGGGTGGGATCAGAGACGTCACCGTCCCTTAGACACCTCGCTCGTTCCTCGCTCGGCGATGCGGGACTTATGACGTCACTGATTCCTTCGCCTGTCGCCTCCGAGCCGTCGGTGTCAGCGCTGGTTCCACCCTTGGCAGCCACGGACTCGGCCTGGGAAGAAGGAGTGGAGGTGGAGATGAGTTCGCGGACAGGTTGGAAGATGACTGAATCGCCGGGGAGAACAAGAGCAGGGTTTGGGCGGGAGAGGTCCCACATGGAGGCGGAGGTGCGGCCGATGAGCTGCCAGCCGCCGGGAGATTCGCGGGGATAGACAGCTGAATAGTCGCCGGCGAGAGCGACAGCACCCGGAGGGACAGCGGTGCGGGGGGAGGAACGGCGGGGGACGTTCAGGGCAGGGTCGCCGCCGGTGAGGTAGGTGAAGCCAGGGGCGAAACCGCCGAAGCCGCCGGTCCAGGCCGTGCCGGTGTGGGCGTTGACCACAGCCTCCTCGGAAAGCCCGGTGAGGCGTGCCACCTCGGCGAGGTCGGCGCCGTCGTACACCGTTTCAATGGTGACGGTCCGCGGCTCGGCCGCATCAGCGCGTGTGAAGTCCAGGGACTTGAGCAGCGGGAAGCCGGCCACGGTGTCGCGGCGGCTGGCGAAGCGGACCAGCACAGTGGTGGCTGCGGCCAAAGCATCCACCTGGCCGGGCAGCGGGTGTGCCTTCAGCTGCGTGTGGAGGGCGACGACGTCGGTCAGTGAGCCGAGTTCGACCAGCAGTGCGCGGGTGCCGGCTGGCCGGATGCCGGTGATGGTTCCGGCAGTGCCGGCCGCGGTGTGCGGGCCGCTCATACGAAGCTCTGGATGCTGACGCCGGCTTCCTCGAGGCCGGCACGGACGGCGCGGGCCATGGCGACGGCGCCGGGGGTATCGCCGTGCACGCAGATGGATTCGGCGTTCATCGGAATCTCGGAGCCGTCGATGGCGATGATGGTGCCTTCGGTGGCCAGCCGGATCATGTTGGCGGTGACCTGGTCGGCGTCGTGAATGACGGCGTCGGGCTCGCGGCGGGAGACCAAGGTGCCGTCCGGGTTGTAGTTGCGGTCCGCGAACGCTTCCGCGACTCCGCGCATCCCGGCGTCGGCGGCCTTGTCCAGGGCGATGGCGCCGGGGAGCAGCAGGACGGGGAGTTCCTTGTTGAAGGCCCGGATCGCGTCGATGACCGCCTGGGCGTGGTGCTCGTGGTGCACGATCGTGTTGTAGAGGGCGCCGTGCGGCTTGACGTACTGGATGTCCGCGCCGGCGTGCTGGGCCAGGGCCTGCAGGGCGCCGAGCTGGTAGAGCACGTCGTCGGCCAGTTCAGTGGGGGAGCAGTCCAGGAAGCGGCGGCCAAAGCCGGCCAGGTCCCGGTAGCCCACGTGCGCGCCGATGGTGACGCCGGCGGCCACGGCGTCGCGGCAGGTCTGGGCAATGACGGAGGGGTCGCCGGCGTGGAAGCCGCAGGCTACGTTCGCGGAGGAAACGGATTCGAAGACGGCGGCGTCGTCGCCCATCTCCCAGTTGCCGAACGATTCGCCGACGTCGCTGTTCAGGTCAATGATCGGCATGGCAGGTCCTTTTGCGCCTCGGGAACGGGGTCCTCCAAGTGTGCGCGATCACGCCTGATTGTTCAACAATCTGCGGAGGTATGTTGCGGGCGGAACATGCGTGGCAGGGTTTCAGACGTTGACGGGGTTGTAGGGCTGCAACAGCCCAGCGTGAGGATTTGTGACTGTTTGAAACCGACAAATACCGCCTTTGGCGACCGTTTGCACAAGATTTCGACAAGATTGCCGCAGGTCTGTCGGATGCATTTTGTCGAGCTATAGCGTAGTCGACAGCTATTCACTAAGCATCATTTCGACACTCTGGGGAATTGTTTTGACTATGAGATTTAATCCGCCACCCAATTGGCCTACTCCGCCGGAAGGCTGGCAGCCGCCTGCTGGCTGGCAACCCGATCCCGCGTGGGGGGCGGCACCGGAAGGGTGGCAACTATGGGTGAACGAGGAACCTGCAAATAACCCGTCCATTGGGATGCCCAATGACGGTCCGCCGGTCAAAAAGAACTGGTTTGCTAGGCATAAAATCGTGACAGGGATCGGGGCTGTAGTGTTGATCAGCCTTGTCGTCAATGGACTCAGCGGGAATGACGACCCTGATAAGGCTCCGGTCGCGCAGGTCAGTGAGAGTCCCTCGCCGAGCCCAACGGCCACTTCTTCCCTCGAACCCGAGTCAGAAGAATCGGCCGCGCCCACTCCGGAAGCCGTCGAACCGGAACCTGAGGTGGAGACGGTACAGGCACCGCCGCCGGCCCCGCCGGAGGCAAGCTATGGTCCACAACCCGCCGATCAGCAGGCATTCCTGGACGCATTCGAGGCTGGTAAAGCCTCCTACGAGAACGCCGGAACCGAGCTGCAGCGATCAGTGGCACTGACGGATCGAGACGCTCAGATGTGTGCCGTGTCGGGTCAAGGCAATATGACCAACTGGACGGGCAAGATCCTCGAGATCGGTGCCAACAATGACGGTTTGGCACACGTAAAGATTCAGCTGTCAGACGGCGTCAAGGTACAGACTTGGAATAATGCCCTCTCTGATCTCACAGACAACACTCTGATTCCGCAGAACGCGCCATTCTTTAGCACTCTGGCTGGTATGAGCGAGGGAACGCTCGTCACTTTCGTCGCCCAATCGGTCCCGTCTCCCTCATCTTGTCTGACGCGATCCAATTTGACGGACGTCTTCTACGCGATTGATCCGAACTTCATAGTTCGTTTCTCTGACATTCGTCCTCTCTAACCGTCACTTAGCGTGGGGATGTTTGCCTATCCTGTGAGCAAGCATCCCCACGTTCTGTGTTTTCAGCTGCTTGGGTGTTTTGTCAGCAGTTTGGACTGTAAATGGGAAATGAAGCTAGCGGTCGAGTTTCGCCTGGATCTCGTCCCATGACGGCTCGGACGCGCCCTGGTTCCACGGCAGGTAGGCCAGGGCCTTGCCCATGGCGCAGGTGTTGGAGAGCGCAGAGAACACCAGTCCGCCGCTGATGCCGCCGGCCAGCACCCGGAACTTCGGGGACGCAATGCGTCCGGCGAGCAGACCCAGACCGACGAGGCTGCCGGCAGCGAAACGCACCTGCCGCTCCATGTCCCAGACCTGCCGGCCGCGGACCACGGAACCGCCGGCCTTCTCGACGTCGTCAACGCTGCCGGTGAGCACCTGCCCGCCCTGCAGGCCAGCTGCTGCGAGGCGCTCGTGCGCCTGCTTTGCACGGACACCGGACTGGCACATGAGTACGACGCCGTCCTCCAGCCGGGCGGCCAGCTCAACAGTGTGCACAGAGAGCATGGGCAGCGGAATGTTGTGGGAGCCCGGGATATGTCCGGACTCGAACTCGGCAGGGTTGCGGACGTCGATGACCGTGAGGTTCGGGTTTTCCTCGAGCAGCGATTTCAGGGTGGCGGCGTCGATGGTCTTGGTGGTCTCTGCGGTGGCAGCGGGGGACATTCGGATCCTTCGGTTGGAGTGGCCGGAGTGAAGCACCCACCCTATGGCCCCATTCTGGGAGAAGTCAGGGGACGTTACGCCGTGTGGCACTAGGAATCCGGGCCCTTCAGCGGCTGTTTGCGCGCCTTGCGGATGCTTTCGGAGCGGCGGATGTTTGGAAGAAGAGCCAGTGCCATGACGATTGGCACGGCGATCATGATTCCTCGCAGGGGGTTGATGACCGGGCCCAGGACATCCCACAGGGAGGATCCGGGATTGGCTGCCTCATCTAGGACGCCCCAAACCAGCAGCCCGACGTGGAGCACGCTGGGCGAAACAGCCGCTGAGGTCAACGCCGTACCCCAGCGCCGGGACCGGGTGGACGACTCAACTGCCGCGGTCTGGGTCGCAGCGTAGAAGGGGCCGCCAAGCAGCGCCGGCACGAGGGCCCAGACGCCCGCTCCGCCCAGGCCCAGCAGCAGCGTACCCACGCTGTAGATCGGGTCCCAGGAATCACTGAATAAATGGATGCCCAGGCCAGCGAGGACTAAGCCCGCAGGAAGGAACGCGGCAGCCAAAAGCAGGAAGACGCCCCGGGTGCTTCGCTTCTGCAGTTTCTTGAACTCTGCTTCTGCCGCGTTCCAGCGCCGGTCATCGACGGGCTGTCGGTGCGGTCCGGTGCCGCTTCCACCCAGCAGTGCCATGTCCTCGAACTCCCCTCGTCTTGCCGGTCAGCAACGATACCGGTTGGGGCTGGTGGAGGACGGGGTGAGGAAGCCTGCGCTATTCGGCGGAAGCGAGCACGGCGTAGACAACGTAGTTGTCCTGCCAGAGCCCGGTGGCGCTGTCGAATCCGTCGCAGGTAATCAGGCGCAGCTCCGGGCCCGGCGTGTTTCCGTAGACCTTGTCCGTCGGGAAACTGTCTTTTTCATACTGCTCGCCGACGATGACGGTAAACACGGCTGCGGTACCGTCCTTACGCTCAACAGTTATTTGGTCTCCCGGGCTGAGGGTCCGGAGCCGGGCGAAAACGCCGGGCCCGCCGTCGGTTGCGTTGACGTGCCCAAGCAGAACACTGGGGCCGGTCTCACCGGGGGAGGGGGAACCCGAATACCAGCCCGCCGGTGAGCCGGGGTCAGCGGGCGGGACTTCCAAAGTCCCGTCCGGCTCTAGTCCCAGCTGCAGGAGTTCGGACTCGGTCTGGATGGTGGGAAGCGACACAATGCGCGGTGTGGCCGCCGGGGATCCGGCGCCGGATTGCTCTGGTTCCCGGTGCGCAGGCAATGGCCGCAGAGCGTCGTTCGCGGGTGCCCCTGCCTGGGGGAGGGTGAAGTAGCGGGGAGCACCGTCGTCGGCAGTGAAGGTGCCGCTGTCGGCATCGCTTGCGCCGCCGAGGAGAAGCGCAGCGGCGACGGCCGCCAGAGCCATTCGGCTCCGACGGCCGCTGCTGCGGGAATCCGCGAATGCGTGGCGTCCCAAAGCCGACTTACGCGTGGTTGCCGGACCTGCGGCGCACACCGACGGCGACGCCAGCGATAGCAACTACCCCGCCGGCGGCGAGGAGCACGCCTGTGGCATCGGTGCCTTTCTCAGGGGTTACGCCTGTGTTGGCTCCTCCTTTGGGAGTGTTGACTACGCCGCCGGGGGCGGGGGTAGTGGGGGTGGAGGTGGAAGATGAGGGCGTTGGCGTTGCTGTGGGCGTTGGACGATTTGGATCCTCGCAGCCGATGCCATCTCCGTCGTTGTCCAGTCCTGGTTGGTAACGGGGATCCGTGCTGGGAATGTTGTAGACACCGGCGGCGGCCGCCTCCGTACAATTCTCGAACGGCATTGTCGCCGCAGCAGCCGGCGAGGCTGCCAGTGCAGTGAAGCCAAATGCGGCTGCCAGGGTGAGTCCAGTCAGGGTCTTTTTCACGATCGAACCTCCGGTTCATCGAGTGATTCGGACTCGCATGAGAGTACGAACCAAGCAAGTTGGGGCGAACCGTAGTTGGCCGTTTTCAATCCGGCCCGTGCGAGATTTTTGTGTCTCTGATTTCGAGGCATGGATGTGTGATCTTCCCCTTGACGAACGCCCAAACGGGTTGCCGGCGGCATATTGCGCGCGATGCTGAGCGGTCCACTCGAGCAGAAGCTCACCTGTGTCGCAATAACGCACTGACGAACATCCCCGGGGCATCCTGTGTCGCGATAACGCTGCTCTAGCCCGGTATTGCAGCACAGGATGAATCCCGGGCCATCATGACAGCGTTATTGCGACACAGGACGAGCCAAGGAATCCGTCGACCGTCAACCGTGCGACGGGGTCAGGGCTGCCGGGGGCCGTGTGGGGTGGATATGGAAAGTGGCCCAAATCGGATCATTACAACGTATGCATTCCACCCCCGCATTGCGTTTGGATAACGTTCCGGAAACCCCTTGCCGTGATCCACGTCACGGGGATATGTTGTGCTCGCCTACAAATTGTCGGTAGGGGTACCGGCAGGGGCGCTACAGCGTTGTATCCGCTCGATCCAGCCGTCCGGGTCACAAGGATGTTTCCCGCAGTCTCGCCGTGCAGTGCCTTGCCGGCGGCAGGATCCTTTTCAAAGGTTCGACCATGAGCAAAAGAAAGAATGTTTCGGCCCTCTTCCTGGCGGTCGGCCTGGCAGCAGGCATGGCGGCCTGCGCCCCCGCCGGCACCACGAACAGCGACAGCGAAGGCGGTGACGGCATCGAATGCAATGTGGGCATCTCCATGCCCACCCGCAGCCTGGAACGCTGGATCAATGACGGCGAAGGACTGAAGGAGAACCTCGAAGCCCGGGACTGCACCGTTGACCTGCAGTACGCCGATGACAAGACCGACCAGCAGATCTGCCAGATCCAGAACCAGGTGGCCGGCGGCGCCAAGATCCTGGTGGTTGCCGCGATCGACGGCGAGACCCTGGGCCCGGTCCTGGAGGACGCCAAGAACCAGGACGTCACCGTGATCGCCTATGACCGGCTGATCAACGGGACCGACGCCGTGGACTACTACGCCACGTTCGACAACTACAAGGTGGGCCAGCTCCAGGGCGAGTTCATCGAGGAGCAGCTGGCACTGGCCGACGGCGAGGGCCCGTACAACCTCGAGCCGTTCGCCGGCAGCCCGGATGACAACAACGCCAAGTTCTTCTTCTCCGGCGCCTGGGACGTACTGCTTCCCTACGTGGAGAGCGGCCAGCTGGTGGTTCCCTCCGGCAAGTCCCCGGCGTCCAATGAGGACTGGACGTCCATCGGCATCCTCGGCTGGGGATCGGCGGACGCACAGGCGGAAATGGACAACCGCCTGCAGTCCTTCTACACCGGCGGGGACAAGGTCGACGTCGTGCTTTCGCCCAATGACAGCCTGGCACTGGGCATCGGACAGTCCCTGGCCAGTGCCGGCTACACACCCGGCACCGACTGGCCGGTGATCACCGGGCAGGACGGCGACGTCGCGAACATCAAGGCCATCCTCGGCGACCAGCAGTCCATGACTGTCTGGAAGGACACCCGTGAACTGGGCGCCCAGGTGGACACCATGATCGAGCAGCTCGTCAACGGTGAAGAGGTGGAGGTCACTGACACCGAGACCTACGACAACGGTGTGAAGGTGGTCCCCACGTACATCCTCGAGCCGCAGGTAGTGGTCAAGGACGAGGTCCAGTCGAAGCTGGTGGATTCCGGCTTCGTGGAGGCCGGCGACGTCGGACTCTAGCGCGTCCCGCCCTGCGGGGCACGACGGCGACGGCGCCCGCCAAGGCCGCCGTGCCCCGCATCCTCCGTAAAGAACAGGCAGCTCATGATCGATCAGGACGTCATCCTTTCAATGGACGGCATCGTGAAGGAATTCAACGGCGTCCGGGCGCTCGACGGCGTGTCCGTCGCCGTCCGGCGCGGTGAAGTACACGGGATCTGCGGCGAAAACGGCGCCGGCAAATCCACGCTGATGAACGTTCTCAGCGGCGTGTACCCGCACGGCAGCTTCGACGGCACCATCTCACTGGACGGGGAGGAGGTGCGCTACGGGTCGATCAATGACAGCGAGCGGGACGGGGTGGTGATCATCCACCAGGAGCTCGCGCTCAGCCCGTTCCTGTCCATCGCGGAGAACATCTTCCTGGGCAACGAGGTGCAGCGCGGCGGGGTGATCGACTGGAACCAGACCAACCTGAAGGCCGCGGCGCTGCTAAAACGGGTGGGGCTGAACGAGAACCCAGCCACCAAGGTCCTCGAGCTGGGCGTGGGCAAGCAGCAGCTGGTGGAGATCGCCAAGGCGCTGTCCAAGGAAGTGAAGATCCTGATCCTGGATGAGCCGACGGCGGCACTGAACGACGGCGATTCGGCCCACCTGCTGGGGCTGATCGACCAGCTGCGCGACGGCGGGATCACCTCGATCGTCATCTCCCACAAACTGAAGGAAATCTGTGCCATCGCGGACACCGTGACCGTGATCCGCGACGGGAAAACGATCGACTCCTTTCCGGTGGAGGACAACGGGGAAATCGAAACCCGCATCATCCGCGCGATGGTCGGACGCCCGCTGGACAGCCAGTTTCCGGACCGGGAACCGCAGATCGGGGAGGAGAAGTTCCGGGTGGAGGACTGGAAGGTCCACCACCCGATCGACGTCGACCGCGTAGTGGTTAACAACGTGTCCTTTAACGTGCGGGCCGGGGAGATCGTCGGGTTTGCCGGGCTGATGGGTGCCGGGCGCACCGAGCTGGCGATGAGCATCTTCGGCAGATCCTGGGGAACCGGGGTGTCCGGGCGGGTGTTCAAGGACGGCGTTGAAATCCAGACCCGGTCGGTGGGGGAGGCGATCCGGCACGGGCTGGCCTACGTCAGCGAGGACCGCAAGCGCTACGGGCTGAACCTGATCGGCTCCGTGGTGGTCAACGTGTCCGCTGCGGCGCTGGGCAAGCTCGCGCGGCTGGGCGTGATCGACAAACACCGCGAATACGCCGTGGCGGACGGCTACCGGCAGAAAATGAACATCCGCACCCCCTCCGTGGCCTCCGTCGTCGCGAACCTGTCCGGCGGGAACCAGCAGAAGGTGGTGCTGAGCAAATGGATCTACTCCGGGCCGGACGTGCTGATCCTGGACGAACCAACCCGGGGCATCGACGTCGGCGCCAAGTTTGAGATTTACGGAATCATCAACGAGATGGCGGCGCAGGGCAAAGCCGTGATCGTCATTTCCAGTGAGCTGCCGGAGCTGATCGGGCTCTGCGACCGCATCTACACCATCGCCGAAGGGCGGCTCACCGCCGAGGTGCCCCGGGACGATGCCACGCAGGAAGAACTGATGCGGCACATGACCGCCGCCAGGATTGAAGGAGCGCAGGGCCAGTGACCACAACAACTCCTGAACAGGCCAAGACTCCGGCCCCGCCGCCGGCGGGCGGCACCGGGCGGAAACGGCTGCGGATCGACCTGAGCCAGTACGGGATCCTCGCCGCGCTGGTGGTGATCGTGCTGCTCTTCCAGGTCCTCACCGGCGGGCGGCTGCTGTATCCGGGCAACGTCAGCAACCTCATCCAGCAGAACGCCTACGTGCTGATTCTGGCGATCGGCATGGTCATGGTGATCATTGCCGGGCACATCGACCTCTCTGTGGGGTCGGTGGTCGCCACCGTGGGGGCCATAGCGGCGCTGGCGATGAACAACTGGGGCATGCCCTGGTGGGCTGCGGTCATTCTGTCCCTGGTGGTGGGCGCGGCGATCGGGGCGTGGCAGGGATTCTGGGTGGCGTTTGTGGGGATACCGGCGTTCATCGTGACGCTGGCCGGCATGCTCGTCTTCCGCGGGGTGGCGCTGATCCTGCTCACCGGCGGAACCATCAGCGGCCTGCCGCGCCCGTTCAACGCTATCGGCAACGGAACCCTGCCGACCACCGGGGTGCCGGACCTGCTCACGCTGGGCATCGGCGTCGTGGCCTCCGCGGCACTGGTGGGCCAGCAGCTCAAGTCCCGCAGCGACCTGAAGAAGCTGGACCTGCCGCGGGAACGGACGGCGTCGTTCGTGTTCAAGAACGCCGTGGCCGTCGCCGCGATCATGTACCTCTGCTATCTGCTGGCCTTCAACCGCGGGACGCCGATCATCCTGATCATCCTCGCGGCGCTGGTGCTGGCGTATTCGTTCCTGTTGAACCGGACCGTGTTTGGCCGGCACATCTACGCGATGGGCGGGAACCTGAACGCGGCGATGATGTCCGGTGTGAAGACCCGCTGGGTGAACTTTATGGTCTTCGTGAACATGGGCTTCCTCGCCGGTCTCGCTGCGGTGGTGAGTACAGCGCGTGCCGGCGGCGCCGTGGCCTCGGCAGGCGGCGGGTTTGAGCTGGACGCGATCGCTGCCGTGTTCATCGGCGGCGCGTCGGTGCAGGGCGGCGTCGGCACCGTGGTGGGTGCGGTGATCGGCGGCCTGGTGATGGGCGTGCTGAACCAGGGCCTGTCCATCCTGTCCGTGGACGCCGCCTGGCAGCAGGTCATCAAGGGCCTGGTGCTGCTGCTGGCTGTTGCCGTCGGGTTCGCCCGGCGGGGGAGGAGAGCCCGGTAGGCGGGCTTCCAGTAGGCTTCCCGCCATGGGGAATACACAGACGCCCGACGGGGCAGACCACCACCACTACTACCGGCGGCCGGCGGACGGCGTGGAGCCGGAGCGTTCGATGCAGGAGCCTTCCGTGCAGATCGTCGACGACGGCGCCGCGCCCGGTGGGGGCCTTCGCGCCCGGCCCGAGGGTGCTTCGGTGAGCGACGCCCGGGACGAGTCACCGCATGGGTTCCCGATGCAGCCGCGCAAAAGGATCAATTACTACTTTGCTGCGGCCTGGGCCATGGTCGGGGTGCTTCTGGCGCTCGGGCTGAGTTGGCTCGGCGGGATGTTTTCGGTGGACCAGCAGTATTTCGCTGCTCCCGGAATGCCGACTGAGGATATGCCGAGTGCGATCGTCATGAACCTCTACAGCATGGGGCCCACGCCGTTCCTGCTTGGCTTGTTTGGTGCATTCACTCTGCTGGTTGTACAGGGTGCGGCGTTCCGGCGGAACGCCAAAACCTAGTCAGCTTCTTCATCCCAGTCTGTTGAACGGCTGCAGCCGGTTCCCACGATGCGGGTGCCGGCCGCAGTTTGGTCTTCTCGCGGGTGTCTTCGGCTGCTGCGAAATGTGACCGTCAGTTTGCAGACTCAGACAGGTGGCCACTGTAGGATTGTAGACAAGTTACAGTGCTGCCTTCGCTGGATCGCGCGTCCTCGGAAGGCCCCGACCGAAGTGTGGTTTGCGTTGGCAATTTTCGATCCCCTGGTGCGCGAATCAACGCCGTCAATCATTGCCGGGAAGCTGCGCACCGCCATTGGCCGCGGCCAGATTCCGGCCGGGAGCCAGTTGGTGGAAACCGAGCTGGCCCGGGAACTCGGCGTGAGCCGCGGGCCGCTGCGGGAGGCCATGCAGCGGCTTACCCAGGAGGGCCTGCTGATCAGCATCCGCAACCGCGGCATCTTCGTCATCACCATGACGGAGGAGGAGGTGCAGGACATGTATGTGGCGCGCACCGCCGTCGAACGCGCTGCAGCTGAACTGATCCTGCAGAAGGACGGCAGCAAGGCCGTCGCCGCGCAGCTGTCCCGGGTGGTGAAGACCATGAAGAAAGCGGCGGACAAGGCCGACCTCGACGCGATGTCCGAGGCGGACATGGAGTACCACTCCACCCTGGTCTCCGAAGCGGAAAGCCCGCGGCTGACCCGTATCCACAACACCCTGCTGACCGAGACCCGCATGTGCCTCACTGCACTGGAACAGCGCTATCCGGATCCGCACACCCGTGTGGGTGAGCATCAGGCGATTGCCGATGCGCTGGCCAAGGGCGACCAGGATCTGGTGGGGAAACTGCTGATCCGGCACATGGACGACGCGCTGGACCGGCTGACCGGCGGCGGAAACTCTGAGCCGGCCACGGCGTAGGGAAACTAGCCCCCGTGCCGCAGGCACATCAGCGTATAGGCCCGTGCCGCAGCAACCAGTTCGGCCACACTCACGAACTCGTTGACCTGATGCGCCTGGTCATTGAGGCCACCCGGTCCCATCACAATGACCGGAACGCCGAAGTCCCGGGCAATGAACCCGCCGTCGCACGCGGCGGTCCAGCCCGTGACGGCACTGTCCACGCCAACTTCCGCCAGCGCCGAAACGGCATTGGCCACCAGTGGATGATCAGCCGCGGTCCGGAACCCGGGCATTTCCATGGTCACCGTGCCCTCGACGGAAATCCCGTCGGTGTCGATCCCGGCGTCCCGGATCGCGGTGAGGAGTGCATCCAGGATCGCCTCCGGGTCTTCGCCGGGCATCAGCCGCCGGTCCAGGGATACCGTGCATTCCGCGGCCACCATGGACGTGCCGGTTCCGCCGCGGATGAATCCGGTGTTCCAGGAACCCGAACCCAGCAATGGATCAGCATCAGCCTGCAGCCGGGCGTGGTCCGTGCGGACCAGGTCCAGGATCCGTGCGGCGGCATCGATGGCATTGCGCCCATCCGCCGGCCGCCCGGAGTGTGCCGACTTCCCGGTAACGCGCAGTTCAAGGTAGCTGTCCCCGCGGCAGGCGATGACCGTTTCGAGATCGGTCGGTTCAGCCACCACGCAGGCCGAGTAGGGGAACGGGTCGGAACCTGCGGTAAAGGCCCGGATCCCTAGACCCAGGTCTTCCTCATCCACGGTGCACGCCAAAGCGGCCGGCCCGGAGAGTTCGACGCCGGCGGACCGCAGCGCCCGCAGTGCAACCAGCACCGCAGCCAGGCCGCCCTTCATGTCCGTGGAACCTCGGCCATACAGCCGGCCGTCCCGGACATACGGTTCAAACGGCGGCCGGTCCCAGCCGGAACCGGCGGGCACGACGTCGGAGTGCCCCAGAAAGAGCAGGCCCGGCCGGGTGCCGCCCGGCAGCACCGCGGTGAGGTTCGGCCGGCCGGGAGTCACCTCGGTGACCGACACTTCCAGCCCGGCAGTCCGGGCAAAATCCGCCAGCACCTGGACGGTGGTCTCTTCCGTCCCGCCCGGGTTCTCCCCGCCGGCCGAGATCAGATCCGCGGCCAGAGCCAGCACGTCAGACTCCGAGATCAGTCCCAGGACGGTCTCTTCCATAACGGAAGGCTGAACGCTCACGCACCCGCCCCTGCGTCGAGCCCTGCCAGCTCCCGGTCCATCGCCCGGCGCAGCCGGAGAATTCCTTCCTCAGCCCGCTCCGGAGTCGTGGACGCGAAGCACAGCCGCAGGGCGTCGTCGAACTTTCCGCTCGGCGACAGCGCCGGCCCGGGGATAAAGGCAACCCCTTCTGCCAGTGCCGTCTCAAACAGCTTCTGCGTGGAAATCCGTGCGTCCGGCCCCTGCAGGGTGAGCCAGAGGAAGAACCCGCCCTCGGGATCGGTAGTGGTGACGCGGCTGCCCAGATGCCGGTGCAGATTCTCCTGCATGGCGTCCATGCGGCGCTTGTACTCGGTGCGCAGCCCGGCCAGATGGTCATCCAGGCCGCCGCGGCGGATGAACTCAGCGACGAGGTGCTGGGCAGGAACATTGGTGCAGGTGTCCATGGCCTGTTTGGCGTTGATGACCAGCTGCCGGAGCGAGGGATCCGTGTCCACCCAGCCAACGCGCAGACCGGGGGCCAGGATCTTGGAGAACGTGCGGACCGAGAACAGCAGCGGATCGCCCGGGCTCAGTGCCTGCAGCGACGGCAGGTCCTCGCCCTGGAAGCGGAGCAGGCCGTAGGGGTCGTCGTCGATAATGACGGCGTTCCACTCGTGGGCCAGTTCCAGCAGCCGGTGCCTCCGCTCCAGGGAGAGCGTGACGCCGGAGGGATTCTGGAAGTTGGGGATGGTGTAGATGGCCTTCGGCGTCCGTCCGGCCGCGGCGATCAGCTCCGGCAGGGCCTCCACGATCAAACCGTCCTGGTCCACGGGAGCTTCCAGCAGGTCCGCGCCGTAGCTCAGCGCCGTGGCGCTGCCGTTGGTGTAGGTGGGGCTCTCCACAATCACCAGGTCACCGGGATTGATGAAGATCTTGCAGGCCAGGTCCAGCCCCTGCATGCCTCCGGCCGTGATGGTGATGCGGTCGGCATCCACGGGGTCCGCGGTTCCGGCCAGATAGTCCACCAGCGCATCCAGCAGCACCGGTTCGCCCTCGGTGGCGCCGTAGGTGAGGGAGCTGTGGTCCAGCACCTGTGCGGCAATGTCCCGGAACTCCTCCAGCGGCACTGCTTCGTCGGCGGGGGAGCCCATGGCAAAACGGACAATGTCATGTGTCTGGGAGGCAAGCAGCGAGGTACTTGAATCGATCACGGAGCCAACCAGGCCTGCGGCACGGTCCGCCAGGGGAAGTGTGGCACGGCCGGCAGCGGCGGAACGCGCCGGCTGGGAGCGGGCGGCGTAGGAGTTCACGGTCATCGGTTAGCTGCCTTTCTGGAGCAGTTCCCGCGGGAAGCTGGTGAGTGTCTCCACGCCGTCGGGGCCGACGCAGATTGATTCTGAAAGTTCATAGCCGTAGCCCTCCATCCACATGCCCCCAATGAGGTGGAAGGTCATGTTTTCCGCCAGGATGGTCTCGTCCTCGGAGCGGAGGGAAATGGTGCGTTCGCCCCAGTCCGGCGGATAGCCGATGCCGATCGAATAGCCGATGCGGGACGGCTTCTCGAGTCCGTACTTGCCCAGCGTCCGGTTCCAGGTGCGGGCCAGTTCGCTGACCGGTACTCCGGGCTGGATTTCGGTGAGCACCGCGTCCAGCCCGTCAGCAACGGCGTCGGCCAGTTTCCCGAGCCGGGGCGTGGGCGTTCCGAGTACCACCGTGCGGGCGAGCGGGGCGTGATAGCGGCGGTACGCTCCGGCGAGTTCCACCACCACTGCCTGCCCGGCCTGGAAGCGGTCCTCGCTCCAGGTCAGGTGCGGGGTGTCTGCCGCTTCGCCGGTGGGGAGCATCGGCACAATCGCCGGGTAGTCCCCGCCGGTTCCGTCCACACCGGTGATCTGTGCCTGGCTGATGGCCGCTGCGGCGTCGCACTGGCGGACGCCGACGGCGATGCTCGCCACGGCGGCTTCCATGGCTCCGTTGCAGATCCTCGCGGCGTGGCGCATCAGTGCGAGCTCAGCGGGCGACTTGACCGACCGGACCCAGTTCACCAGTTCGAAGCAGTCCACCAGGGTCCACTCCGGCAGTGCGTTGACCAGGGCGCGGTAGCCCTTGGGCGAGAAGAAGTGGGAGTCCATTTCCAGGCCCACACACCCCGCTGCTGCCGGGGCAATCAGCGCGCGCTCGCGGAGGGCGAAGGCTATCCAGTCAAAGGGGTGCAGATGGGGCCGGTGCACGTAGCGTTCGGGGTAGCCCACGATGTTCTCCGGCGGAAGCCAGCTGGTGCGTGATGCGCCGCCGGCGTCCATTGCCCGGGCGAAGAAGAGCATCGGCCCGTCCGCGGGCACAAAGAGGACCTGGGGTGTGTAGAAAGACCACGCGTTGTACCCGGTGAGGTAGTAGAGGTTCGCCGGGTCCGTCACCAGCAGGGCCGAGAGCCCCTGCCGGGCCATGCGTGCACGGACCCCGGCAAGCCGGGCGTCGTATTCCTCTTGGCTGAACAGCAAACGGGTACCTCCACATAGCTGGAAACTGCTGGAACGGCGGTTAGACGGATGAACTCACATAGCCGCGCTGCTTGTCCACCACGTTCTCCAGGTCCCCGCCGGCGGACCACCGCTGGAGGTTGCCGTGGAACTGCAGTGCCAGGGTGTCCCGCCAGCCCCGAATATCGCCGGACATGTGCGCGGAAATGTGCACGTTCTCCATACCCCAGAACGGGTGCGAGGCGGGCAGCGGCTCTTCGCGGAAGACATCCAGCGATGCCGCCGCGATTTGGCCGGTCCGGAGCGCCTGCAGCAGCGCGTCTTCATCCAACAGCGCTCCGCGGCCCACATTGACCAGGTGGGCGGAGGGCTTCATGGCGGCCAGGACGGCGCCGTCCACCAGATCCCGGGTCTGCTCCGTCAGCGGTGCCGCCAGGACCAGGTGGTCTGCCCAGCCGGCGTGTTCTGCCAGCTCGGTGCTGGGAACCACGGTGCCAAAGTCCGGGTCGTCCTCCCGTGCGGTCCGTCCCGCGCCGCGGACGGAGAGCCCGACGGCGCGCAGCAGCCTTGCGGTGGCCCGCCCGATTCCGCCGGTGCCTACCACCAGGGCGCGGGAGCCGTGTGTACCGGTGAGTTCCCGGTGCTGCCACACTGCCTCCTGCTGCAGCCGCTTGGACAGATGCAGCTGCTTGTCCTGCGCCAGGACGGACGCGAGGACAAACTCGGCGATCGGCTGGTCGAAGACGCCGTGGGCGTTCGTCAGAACCACATCCGAACGTCGAAGGTCCTCAAAGAGCATGGCGTCCACGCCGGCGGCGGCCACGTGGACCCATTCCAGCGAATCGGCATAGGGCCAGGCATCGGCCAGCGCGGAGGAGAAAAAGTCCCAGAGGAACAGCACCTGTGCTCCCGGCATCGCATTGGCGAGGCCGGCGGCGTCGGTGATCCTCACGTCTGCCAGGGCCTGGATCTCCGCCAGATTCACCGGCAGGGGCTGGCCGGGAGCCGCTAGGATAACCAGACGCGGTTTACTCACAGTGTTACTCACGCCACAACCGTATCCCCATTGCAGGATTGTTGACAATAGACATGTGTGAGCTGCATCATGGCCGCATGACTTCCCTCAGCCCCGCCCTGAAACAAGCCACTCCCGTGATCGTGGACCACGCATTCGGATGCTGGATCCACGGGACCGACGGCCGGGACTACCTGGACTTCACCACCGGCATCGGCGTGACCAGCACCGGGCACTGCCACCCGAAGGTGGTGGAAGCCGCGCGGGAACAGGTCGGGAAGATCATCCACGCGCAGTACACCACCGTGATGCACAAGCCGCTGCTGGAACTGACGGAAAAGCTCGGCGAAGTCCTTCCAACCGGACTGGACTCAGTGTTCTACGCGAACTCCGGCTCCGAGGCGGTGGAAGCCGCCGTCCGGCTGGCCCGCATGGCCACGGGACGGCCCAACATTGTGGTGTTCCAGGGCGGTTTCCACGGCCGCACCGTCGCCGCGGCATCCCTGACGACGGCGGGCACCAAGTTCTCCGCCGGCTTCGCGCCGCTGATGGCCGGCGTGCACATGTCCGCCTTCCCCTACGCCTACCGTTATGGCTGGGATGAAGGCACCGCCGTCGCGTTCGCCCTGCAGGAACTGGACTACCTGCTGCAGACCCGTACCGATCCGAAGGACACCGCCGCGTTCCTGATCGAACCGGCCCTGGGCGACGGCGGCTACCTCCCCACCCCTCCGGCCTTCCTGGAAGGACTGCGGGAACGGGCGGATAAGTACGGCATCCAGCTGATCATCGACGAAGTGCAGGCCGGCGTCGGCCGCATGGGCAGGTTCTGGGGCCACCAGTACTCCGCAGCCACCCCGGACATCCTCATCACGGCCAAGGGCATCGCCTCCGGCTTCCCGATTTCAGCGATAGCCGCGTCCACGGACACCATGTCCAAGGCCTGGCCCGGTTCCCAGGGCGGCACCTACGGCGGCAACGCCGTCTCCGCCGCCGCCGGCGTCGCGACCCTGGAAGTGGTCCAGGAAGAAAACCTGGTGGAGAACTCCCGGATCCGCGGCGAACAGCTCCAGGCCGGGCTGCTGGAGATCCAGGAACGGTTCCCGGTGATCGGCAACGTCCGCGGGCTAGGGCTGATGCAGGGCATCGAGTTCACCGGTCAGGACGGAACGCCCGACGCCGCGACAGCCGCCGCCGTGCAACAGGCCACCGCCGAGCAGGGACTGCTCACGCTGACCTGCGGACCGGCAGGCAACGTGGTCCGGCTGATTCCGGCGCTGGTGGTCTCAGCGGAGGAAATCGCCACCGGACTGGAACGCTTCGAAGCCGCGCTCGCCGCCGTCGCGGGTGCTGTTCCAACCGCGGCTGGAACCACGGCTGCCACCACTTCGGCAACCGCGGAGAGCCGATGACAAAAACCGACCTGGCCGCCCCGTCTGCAGCTGCCGCCGGCGCACCGGATGCCGGTGCGCTGCTGGATTTGCTGGCCGCGGCGGGAGTCGAGGCCGACGGGTCGTCCCGCCGGCGGGCGGAGTATTCCTTCGACGCCTCCAACTACCGGGTGCCGCCGCTGGCGGTGGTGTTCCCGCGGTCGGCGGAGGACGTCGTCGCCGTCCTGAAAGTGTGCCGGGAGACCGGGACGCCGCTAATCAGCCGCGGCGGCGGCACGTCCATGGCTGGCAACGCGGTTGGCCCCGGCGTTGTGCTGGACTTCTCCCGGCATATGAATGGGATCGGTGCCGTGGACGAGGATGCCCGGACTGTGGCCGTGGAACCCGGCGTCGTTCTTGCGGTCCTGACCCGGGAAGTCGAAAGCGCCACCGGCGACCGGTTCAGTTTTGCCCCCGATCCCTCCTCCAAGAACCGTGCCACAGTGGGCGGGGCCCTGGGCAACGACGCCTGCGGCAACCACTCGGTGCGCTACGGCCGCACCTCGGACCATGTGGCGGAGCTCGACGTCGTCACCGCCGACGGCGCGCAGCTCACTGCCACTGCTACGGGCATACAGGCCACCCATCCCGGGGATGCGTACTCCGAACAACGTGCCGTGGAGCTGGCCGCGGGGTTGAAGGATCTGGCGCATTCCAACCTGGCCGGTTTCCGGACCGAACTCGGACGGATCCAGCGTCAGGTTTCCGGCTATCACCTGGCCAACCTGCTGCCTGAGCACGGCTTCAACGTGGCCCGCGCGCTCGTGGGGTCGGAGGGCACCTGCGCGGTGATCGTCGGGGCGCGGATGAAGCTGGTGCCCAAACCTGCCAGTGCGCTGCTGGTCTGCCTCGGCTACGAGGATGTGGTGGAGGCCGCCCGGGACATCGGAACCATCCTCGAGTTTTCGCCCGCCGCCGTCGAGGGCATCGACGAAGCGATTGTGGACACCATGCGGTTCCGCCGCGGTGCGCACTCGGTGACGGGGCTGCCCGCCGGCAGGGCCTGGCTGTATGTGGACCTCGACGGCGACGACCCCGGCTCCGTGCAGGCCGACGCGGACCGGCTGCTGGCCCGGCTGCAGGAAAACGGCCGGCTGGTGGAAGGGCGTCCGGTGCCCGACGGCGTCGAACGGGCATCGCTGTGGCGGGTGCGGGAGGACGGGGCCGGGCTGTCCTCGCGGCTGTCCACCGGAGGGGAATCGTGGCCGGGGTGGGAGGATTCCGCCGTCGCGCCGGAAAAACTGGCTGACTACCTGGCGGACTTCCGGGACCTGCTGGACCGTTTTGGCCTGCAGGGTGTCATGTACGGGCACTTCGGAGCCGGCTGCATGCATATCCGGATCACCTTTGACCTGCGGACCGATGCCGGCCGGGCCGTGTTCCGGGAGTTCTCCCGGGAAGCGGCGGAGCTGGTGGTGCGGCACGGCGGATCACTCTCCGGGGAGCATGGCGACGGCCGGGCCCGGTCCGAGCTGCTGCCGCTGATGTATTCGCCGCGGATGCTGGCCGCCTTTGCTGCGTACCGGCGGCTCTGGGATCCGGACGGCATCCTGAACCCCGGATCGCTGACGGACCCGGATCCGATCGACGCGCATCTGGCACTGCAAGGTGTGCCGGAGCGGGAATGGCGGACCAGCTTTGATCTGCGGCCGCTGCACTCCGGCGGTGGATCGGCTGCTGAAACCGACGATCCCGGCACGTCGGCCGGAGCCGCGGTGGACCCCTTTGTCCATGCGGTGCAGAGCTGCATCGGGGTGGGCCGCTGCCGCACCGACACCGGCGGGGTGATGTGTCCAAGCTACCGGGCCACCCGGGATGAGAAGGACTCCACCCGGGGGCGGGCGCGGGTGCTGCAGGAAATGGTCCGGGGTGCACGCACAGTGGAGGAGGGGTGGAAGTCCGAGGAGGTCCGCGAAGTCCTGGATCTTTGCCTCTCCTGCAAGGCCTGCTCCACGGACTGCCCCACCGGTGTGGATATGGCCACGTACAAGTCGGAGTTCTTCGACCACTACTACCGGGGCCGGCTGCGGCCGATGTCGCACTTTTCGCTGGGCTGGCTGCCGCGCTGGCTGAAGCTCACCGGACGGGTGGCGCCGCTGGTGAACGCCGTGCTGGCGACGCCGCTGGGGAAGGTTGCTGCCCGGCTGGGCGGGCTGACCACGGAACGGTCCCTGCCGCGGTTCGCGTCTGCGGGGGCGTGGCGGAGGGAAGTTGCTGGGGCTTTTTCGGCGCCGGGCGGACCGGGCGGAACCGGGCATGAGGTGCGCGGCGCAGAGGCGAGCGGCGCGGCCGTGACAGGTGCGCCCGGGCGGAAGGCCGGCGTCGTGCTTTTTGTGGACACCTTCACCCGGGGGTTCCGTCCCGAGGCGGCCGGTGCCGCCGCCCGCGTCCTGGAAGGGGCGGGGGAGCGGACGGAATGCTCGGCCGATGCGTGCTGCGGCCTGACCTGGATTTCCACCGGGCAGCTCGGTACGGCGAAGAAGATGCTGGCGAAGGCGGCCGAAACGCTCGATGACGGGACCGAGCGGCCGATCGTCGTCGTCGAGCCCAGCTGTGCCGCCGCGCTGCGGAAGGACCTGCCCGAACTGGTGCATACCGATCAGGCCCGCCGGGTCGCCGCCCGGGTCCGGAGTTTCGCCGGGTACGTGGGTGAGCTCGCTGTCTCCGGGTGGACACCGTCGCCGGCTGGCCCGCTCCCGGAGAAGGTGGTGCTGCAGACGCACTGCCACGAGTACTCCGTCTTCGGTTCCGGAACGCAGAAGACCGCGCTCGCAGCTCTCGGAATTCCGGAGGTGGTGGACGCTACCGGGTGCTGTGGTGTCGCCGGGAACTTCGGGTTCGAGAAAGACCACTACGAGGTCAGCATGCAGGTGGCTGAACAGGCCCTGGCACCCGCGCTGCGCGGCACGGAGGCCGGAACCGTGGTCCTCACTGACGGTTTCTCCTGCGCCATGCAGGTTCAGCAGCTCGACGCCGCCCGGCCCGGCACCCACCTGGCCCAGCTCCTTGACCCCGGCACCGGGCCCGCCCCGGATGCCCCGACCAGCTTCCCGACCCCTCAAGCAAAGGACTCCGAAGAATGACAACGCAAACCAGCACCACCTCCCAGGCTGCCCGGGACGCCGTCGCCAAGGTCAGTACGGGCGTGTTCATTGACGGGCAGTGGAGCGACGCGGCGTCCGGTGCCCGGTTCAACGTGGTGAATCCTGCTACCGAGGAGGTCATCGCCACGGTGGCCGACGGCGGTCCGGAGGACGCGCAGCGCGCGATCGAAACCGCCGGGCGGGTGCAGAAGGAATGGGCCGCGACGGCGCCGCGGGAGCGCAGCGAGATTCTGCGCCGTGCCTATGACCTGATCATGGCCCGGCAGGATGAACTGGCGCTGATCATGACTACGGAGATGGGCAAACCGCTGGCCGAGGCCAAGGGCGAGGTGGCGTACGCTGCCGAGTTCTTCCGCTGGTTCTCCGAGGAAGCGGTGCGGATCGGCGGCGACTTCTCCTCCACAGGCGACGGGAAGACCCGGATCCTGGTGTCCAAGGAGCCCGTGGGGCCGTGTGTGCTGGTGACGCCGTGGAATTTTCCGTTGGCTATGGGCACCCGGAAGATCGGCCCGGCCATCGCGGCAGGCTGCACCATGGTGTTCAAGCCGGCCAACCTGACGCCGCTGTCCTCGCTGGCACTGGTGGACATCCTGGTGGAAGCCGGGCTGCCCGCCGGGGTGCTGAACGTGGTGTGCACGTCGAAGGCGTCCTCGGTGGTGTCGCCGTGGATGTCCAGCGGCATTGCCCGGAAGGTGAGCTTTACCGGCTCCACCGCCGTGGGCGTGCGGCTGTTGGAGCAGGCCGCCGAGCACGTGATGCGCTCCTCCATGGAACTGGGCGGGAACGCACCGTTCATTGTGTTCGAGGACGCGGACCTGGACCGTGCCGTGGACGGCGCCGTGGCCGCGAAGATGCGGAACATGGGGGAGGCCTGCACCGCCGCGAACCGGCTGTTTGTGCAGCGCTCCGTCGCGGATGAGTTCGCACGCCGGCTGGCCGAACGTCTGGGCTCACTGTCGGTGGGCGACGGCGCGGAGCCGGGCACCGACGTCGGGCCCCTGGTGGAGGAGAAGGCACTGGCCAAGGTGCAGGAACTGGTGGACGACGCCGTCGCCAAGGGCGCGGAGGTGGTCTGCGGCGGTTCGCGGCCGGAACGGCCCGGGTTCTTCTACTCGCCGACGGTTCTGTCCGGGGTGAGCCCGGAGTCGGACCTGATGAATGAGGAGATTTTCGGTCCGGTGGCGCCCGTCATCCCGTTCGATACCGAGGAAGAGGTCACCCGGCTGGCGAACGATACGCCGTGGGGCCTGGTCGGCTACCTGTTTACGCAGGACGTGGACCGCGGCTTCCGGATGGGCGAGGCGCTGGAGGTGGGGATGGTCGGGCTGAACACCGGCATTGTCTCCAACCCGGCGGCACCGTTCGGCGGGGTCAAGGCCTCCGGCCTGGGCCGCGAAGGCGGCCGCGTTGGCATCGAAGAGTTCCTGGAAACGAAGTACCTGGCGATGCCCAGGACCTAGGTTGATGGCCCGGCAGGGGACCGGGCAGCAGAGCAGCACACGGCACCACCGAAGCAGCCAATCACTCGTATGAAGGATGGACCGATGTCAGCTAACTCCCAGCCCCTAAATGCACCCGCCCCGGTTCCGGGCGCCGAACCCGAAGGCAGGGAAGCGAAAAAGACCCTGCACCGGTCCATCCTCGGCTCAGCCCTGGGCAATGCCGTCGAGTGGTTCGACTACGGGGTCTACGGCTACCTGACCATCTACATGGCCGTGAACTTCTTCGGATCGGAAGACGGCGACGGCGGCTTGGGCGTCACACTCACGCTCGCCACCCTGGCGCTGTCCTTCCTGGTGCGTCCGCTGGGCGGTCTGATCCTGGGCCCGCTGGGGGACAAGGTGGGCCGGCAGAAGGTCATGGTGCTCACCGTGACCCTGATGACCCTGGCCACCGGGTGCATCGGACTGCTGCCGACGTTTGAAACGGCAGGCCTGCTGGCGCCGGTGCTGCTGCTGATCTGCCGCCTGGTGCAGGGGTTCTCCGCCGGCGGCGAGTACGGCGGTGCTGCGGTGTACATGGCGGAGTCCGCTCCGGATAAGCGCCGCGGTTTCTTCGGGTCGTTCCTGGAGTTCGGCACCACGGTGGGCTTTATTCTTGCGGCGATTGTCTGTACCACCACCATCACGATCGTGGGCGACGAGGGGATGCTGGAGGGCTGGTGGCGGCTGCCGTTCCTGCTGACGATTCCGTTGGGTCTGACCGCGCTGTGGATCCGGACCCGGCTGGTGGAGGCTCCGGTGTTTGCGGAGGCGTCGGCGCATCGGGAGACCCTGAAGTCGCCGCTGCGGCAGGTGCTGGTGCAGAACTGGCGGCAGCTGCTGGTCCTGGCTGGGTTTGTGGTGCTGCTGAACGTGGCGTTCTACCTGATCCTTGGATACATGCCCACTTACATGAGCGGCCAGCTGGGGCACAGCACGGCGCAGGGCAACTGGATGCTGGTGGCCGTGATGGCGCTGATGCTGCTGGCGATTCCGCCGGTTGGTGCGCTCTCTGATCGGATAGGCCGCAAACCGCTGCTGCTGACCGCAGCTGTTGGCTACATTGTGCTGTCGGTTCCGGCGATCATGCTGCTGGGTGTGGAGAGCCTGATCCTGCAGTTCCTCGGCCTGGCTGTGCTGGGTTTCCTGCTGGTGATCCTGGTGTCCTCGGTGTCATCCACGCTTCCGGCGCTGTTCCCGACGGCGGTGCGCTACACCGGCTTTGCCCTGGCCTATAACTTCTCCACGGCATTCTTTGCCGGCCCGTCGCAGACCATCGCCAACCAGCTGATCGAAACGACCGGGAATCAGCTGGTACCGGGCTGGTACATGGCGATTGCCGGTGTGATCGGCCTGGTGAGCATCCTGTGCATGCGGGAGACGGCCCAGGCGACGCTGCGCGGCGAAGTGATCCCCGGTGCTCCGGATTCAGTGGGCTGGCCGAAGAAGGTTTATCTGGAAGAGAACCGGGTGGATGCTGAGGAGCGGCGGCGGGTGGGGGTTTAGCAGCGTGGTCTGATGGAAATCGCCGCGGAGCGGACGGCGTCGTGGCCACTGATCGATGGCAGGAGGCGTCCGCGATGTACGTACTCATCAGCTACCCCGATACTCTCGTCATCGGTGGAATACGAGTAGCCACTTGGGGTCCAGGGAAGGACGACTGTGAAACGCGATGAGGACGGGCCCACGCCCGAGGAGATCAAGTGGGCGTTGGCGTACAACGCGTACGACCGGCTTGCGGCAGATCCGCGTGACCTGGAGCGCCTCCTGAGTTCGGCCCGAGATGAATTCCACACCTCTGGACGAGTGCCCGAATGGTGCGGGGTCGACTTGTTGCGGGGCTGGGCGTTCTACTTGGTGCGTGCCGACCGTTTCGCTGGGGGCGGGACGCTCGGGGAGGAATGGCAAGCAGTCCTATCCTCCGTGCGTGAGCATCCGGCGGCCCGACGGCGGGATCTTCCCCCCAACTAGCAATTAGCGGTGTGGGTTCGAAAGCGAGTCCAGAAGCCCGCTGAGTTCGCCCATCGCGTTTTGAGCTGTTGCCTTCGCGGTGAAAGGTCCCGGCATCCGGAACACGGTGGATCCCGAGAGGTGTCCGGCGGGTACGACCCCACGGTGGACTATGGCATCAGCCAGGATCCCCAGGAATCGGAGGGAGTGCGACTGGCGTCGATCGCGGCGGCCGGCTGCACCCTGATCCGGCATACGTTCAGGCGTCAGATGGAGCCCCAGCTCACAGGCACGGGTTAGATGACCGACGGGACGCGCGGAGGTCCTCGCGGCGGAGCCGGCGCTAGGCGTTTTCGGCGGCGAGATCAGGCTGCCAGTGCTGCGCGGAGGACATGGCGCGCGCCAGCTCCGGCCCGCCGGCCTCGGCGATGAGGTCAGGATCGCCAACCACTACCAGCAGGCACCGGGCGCGGGAGAGTCCTACGTAGAGGAGTTCAGCGGCCCGGCTCATGTCCTTGAAGCCGTTCACGCAAAGGATGACAACGGACCGTTCCAGCCCTTTAAAGCCCAGGACATGCCCGTAGAACTCCCCGTCGTCGTCGTGGAATGCCTTCCAGTAGCCGACGGGGTCGTTCTCGAATTCCTTGTGGATGGAGTGCCGGTTCTTCGTGGTCAGGAACGCGATCTGGTTGTTGGCCCAGCCCTCGTCGATCAGGGCATCGACGCAGTCACCGGCGACGTCGATGGCGTCCTCGGTGGAACAGACGACCAGACGCACCGGAAGCCCGTCGCCTCCGCGAGGCGCGAAGTGCTTGCCCGCGAAGCCCTTGAACGTTTGGGCAATGCGTTTGGTGTTCCGAAGGTTCTCGTCGATGTGCAGGGTGACCAGGTTCGCGGTCGGATCGAGTGCCGTGCCGGCGGACTGGGAATCCCACCTGCCATAAACGTTCTGGCGTTCGTCCATGAAGGCATAGATCTCCCCGCCTTCAGGATCCCGAAGGGAGGCGAGCAGGCTCTTCCACCACAGCGGAGCGAAGTCCTGTGCCTCGTCGATAACGATGGCATCCAGCTTCTGATCCGAGGGAAGTCCCGCAGCGAGGTGCATCATTAGGGCGGGCATGTCCTCGTCGAAGTAGGCCTGTCCCTCGCCGTTGGGAACCCCGAGGGACACGGCGTAGTCGTGGAACTCGCCTACATAAACCGGTTTGGCCTGGCGCCAGCCGGCAACCTGCCGGCGCAGATGCTCAGCGAGGCCACGGTTGTAGCAAAACAGTCCCACCCGTTTGCCCTCTTTGGCCAGCCGTTTGGCCTTCTCCACGGCCAGCCACGTCTTGCCGCTGCCTGCGCCTCCTACGAACCGGGCTCTGGGGATGGAGCGGCTGCAGTCGAGCAGCACCTTCTGCCGTTCGGTGAGGTGTTCCTGTAGGTCCTCAAGCTCGTCGGCACCTAGCGACGGATCGCTGGACGGCTCCAGATCTCCGGAGAGCAGGGGAATGATCCGCTGGGCGTATTTGGGCGCAAGCGGACTTCCGCCTTGCGCCTGGGTCTCGATGGCGGCACGAAGGCGTTCCCGGCAGTCGGTGAGGTCGTCATGGTCGAGGATCAACGGGCGAGGAACCCCGGCCATTTCCCAGTCATGGGGAACATCGCTGTAAGGGAAGGCCGCCATGTAGGCGAACCGGCTGACCAGCGGTGACCCGATCTGGTCCTTGACCCAGCCCTTGAAGGCATGCTGAGACCCCTGGGATTGAGCGATGGGGCTCTCGATTTTGTGCTTGCCGTTCCGATCGGACTGGTACCACTGGCCGTGGTCGACGGAGATCTTGCCGCCCTTGACCTCAATCGCAGCCAGCCCGACGCCCGGCCAAAGCACCAGAACGTCAATTTCGTGCTCTGCGCGCCCATGGCGCACCTGGACTGAGTGCGCCAGTACGACGTCGTCGGGCAACTGGGCGCGCAGCGCATCCCAGACTGCCCTTTCTGCCAACTGGCCGTCTTTGAAGATTGGCTCTTCCGGTATGCAGTGCACGGTTCCCCCTCGTGTGCTGGCGGCGCTCGGTCTTGTGAGGAGGTTATCGTGCTGTGAAGCTCACTGGGCGGTAGCAGACACCAGTGCGACACCGACGTTCTCTTTCACCCGGCCTTGGGAGAAGGCTGCGCAAAGACGCGGTGGCTCGGACGTTCGACGATCTGCACTGCGGGGTATGTTTGCGCAACCGGCCCCATAAGCTCAGTACCGGGCCCTTTCGAGGACCTGCTTCACATATCTATCCAGCAGTGCGGCGAGTTCGTCGTCCGAGAGTATGTCCAAAACAACATGCGAGCGGGCAGCCAATACCCGGGGGATCAGCCCTCTCATCAGTTCAGTTCGAGGTATGGCCAAGAGCCCGTTCCCTTCTGCCCGCCATACCGCATCCCGGGCTGCTCGTGCGGCTTTTCGACTGCCCGAAAGGCCGGACCGTTCCATAATCTGGACAAACTCGTCCTCACCGAACGGAGAGCAACCACCGGGAGCCGCGGTCAGATCCGGTCCAAGAGCCCAAGCTCTCCACCAGAGGCGCCGCAGCGCGTTTCGGGGTCCGCCTATAAGCCGACTCTCGGCTCTCTGAGGGAAACGCCACGGCGCAAGCTCGGGGACCAGAATCAGCGTGAGGAAACTCCAGACTCCTTCGACGGCGGCATCTCCCGGGACAATTCCGAGCTCCTTATATAGGTAGGTGCCCAAGCTGCGGTCGAGATTTTGTTGGGATCGTTGATCGAGCTTGGAGGGAAAACCGTACCTAGATGCGATCCCTCGGAGTCCGTCCTGGATCCGTTGCAGTTCCTGTTGCGGAACAGGGATTCCGCCGACAGCCGCAGGGGCCGCAGACGGATGGCTAAGGGCACCACGGCCCACCAATTCAGTGAGGCCTTTGTCGGCCACCTCGGCGATAATTCTGTGCGCGACGTCGCGCGGCAATCGGGGATAGATGTAAATACTCATGAGAGTTTTCCTCTGGTGCTTTGCACATGGGCCTCAAACTTGGACGGTTCACTGTCCCAGAGTCTCCGGAGAGTGTGCGGATCCGAGATTTGTGGCCACAGCTGCAGCAGGAGACATCGCAGAACGGCTGCCACTGAGGGGTCCTCATGGTCGGGTTCCCGGTCCAGAACGGCATCTGACTGCACTGCTAGGACGGCCATCTGACGGGTCACATCAATGTCCAGCAAATGCTGAAGCTGCTTGTTTTCGGGGGTGTGCAGTCCCTGCAGGAGACGCTTGATCGCCGGCTGCGACGTGTTCATGGACAGACGCACGGCACTCGCGAAGGAGGCTTCCGGGTCGGACAGGTCGGCATCCAGCTGCCAAAGGGCATCGGGAGTGTCCGGGCGTGTTCGCCGGAAATCTTCCGCATCCGTTGGGAACTGGGCACCGATCCCCTGGAGATAGACATGTGCCGAGTGTCTCCAGAGGATGCTTCCCCGCTGGTGTGGGGCCAACGGATCCAAAGGGACGGAGGCATCTACGAGGATGAAGGTGGTAATGGTTAGGCGTCCACCTAACTCGGTGCCGGGAACATCAAGGTGGAGTGGCACGGGAACATTCGCATCTGCAAGGGCTGGTGCATCCAAGAGCAGGATGTCGGCTTTGGTGGAATCGGATTTGGCTTTGACGACCACCCGAAACTGGCTTCCTTCCCCCATCCGGCACTGAGCGATAATAAGCGGACGGTCTATCGTGACCTGAGCTTGAAGGCTTAACGCAGTCTGGTAATCCCACGATTCCATCTCTTCCGGAAGCGCTTCGCCGGAACCGTTTCTGGAGAAGAACCATCCTGAATGGACTACGGAATTCGGGTCCGGAGTGTAGAAAGGTGACACGGAGATTTTCATGCAGTACTGCTTTCCACATCCGCTGAGACATCCCAGAGAACACTGGATGCTGATGAACGTTTCGCGCAGATGACTGCGTGTACAGGCTCGTCACCGAAGACTTTGAACCTTGAACGGTGTCCCCTCAAGGTCTCACGATTCCCCTCGAACTCCGCGGAAACCAGTTCCAGCTGCGGATCCAGCGTGTCGTCACTCGTAGCACCGTCCAGCGCAACCCCCACAGAAACAGTGACAAAAGTAACGTCGGCACCCTTAGGTGGTGTCACGAGGCAGCGCAGATAAGAGGCGGTTTGGTTACCGAGCATTCGGGGGCCGGCGTCAAGCAGCTCGATGGACGCCCGCTTCGGGCCCCTCTTGCCTGCGCCGCCAGCGCCGAACGCCCCGGGCTGCCCCTTGCCCTGCCCGGCGGTTCCGATCAAGTGGGAGAGTGCGTTAGCCACCGCGGCTGTACTGGTCGATTCAGCAGCTGCTGCCGGCTTTGGCTTGCCCCACTGCGTCAGGACTGCCTGGTCGATTTCACGAAGGGCTTTGAGCACACGTAGTCGCTGGTTGCGGAGAGTGACGAGGTTCGGTTGCCACGAATCATGCGTTGGCGGTTCGGCATGAGCGAAAGCGTCGTCCAAGGCATCCTCAGCGCGAAAAACACCGGCCCATTCGATTCCTTCCTTGGCCGGCGGACCTTCCCGATACTCAACCACGAGTTCCGGGGAACGTAGCAGGACCGTGTGGTGGCAGGCCCGGTTCGTGAACGGTGAGGCCGGAGGCGGGCTGTCAGGATCATCAGGCTTGTGCCCGTCATCAATAGCCACGGGTGTGCTGAAAGGGGGAGTCGGAAACGGAACTGTTGCCAGCCATCCAAGCCGCTCTTTGTTGCGCTTAATCTCATGCAGCCGCGCAACTGCTGTTGGTTCAACGCCATCTCCCTTGAGAGCCGAGTAAGCCGCAACGAAGTGGTTTAGGGGAGGTCTTGAATTCGGTTTCGGAATGGAAATTTCTGAACCGTCGAGGGTTGTTCGGATATCCATGGCCCTATCGTTGCCAACTAGCTTGGGCCAGAGATGCCACAAAACCGACTCGGCAATAAAGGCCATGCCCTGTTGGACGGTTCTGTGCCCGAAGTCAGGATCAAGGATCAGGATGTTCGTTCCCAGCGAGCCTTCAGTGATATCCGGCATACCAAGCCGAGCGGCTAGCGTGTCTGCCTCAATGCCCTCCAGCGGGACAGGTTCGCTCGAATCGTCTCTGCCCCACCAATGGCGCCCTGTATGGAGGATCCCGTCGAGCGCGAACTGACTACCTATACTGCAGGCGATCAACCGGCTCACGGGAGCACCGTTATGCATAGCTCGGCTGTGAACAACTATGGTGTGGGGTCGCGAAGCGATGTAGGCAATGGTCTTGCCGAAGCCGTAGGTACCTCCGGTCATGCCGTCGGTGTTGGCCTTGCCCACATTGAGGATGAAGTCGACCCAGTCATAGTTTCCATCCGTCGATTCCAGATGTCCCTGGACTGGTCCTCCAAGTCCTTTCGTATTGCGGTCGGACACATATAGGCCGACTAGGTCCGTACGTTGAAGGGAATGCGCGAGGGTTGGGGCGGGAAGTTTGGAGGCGTTGTGGAAAACGGTTTCACGAAGGCAAGTGACAACGCTCCCCGCCAAGGTCTCGGCAGCGATGTTGAAAACCACCGGTGCTCGGCTTCCATCACGCGCGTCCCAACTGTTCTGTGCTGTTTCCCTCACCAAGACGGCCAGAGGGTCGAGATTGGGACGGCCGAGTAGTTTTGCGAACCCGTCAGCCGCTAACCCTCCACTAGGGGAAAACCGCTCGGGAATCCAATCAAGAATCACTGTCTACAAATTCTTCAATTAGTTCGAGCGTTTCATCTTGTTCCAAGGGTGTGGGGGGCTCATTGGTTACATCAATGACGTAGTTTATCGAAACCACTCCGGGGGGAAGCTCAGATTGCATAAATGAACGCGGAGTCACCCGTGGAAAATGTTCTTGTTTGACGTCGTATAATTTCTGTTCTTTCAGGGCGAACCGTGAGTTCAGATATGCCTCTCTATGAGATTCGAAATAACCCGCCCTGCGAAGTTTTCGTTCGAAGAGAGCCGATTCCACCCCGAGGTTGAGAATCGTATCGACCATACTGGGCAGCGAATCCCCCGTCGAGGAACGCTCGTACCGGGTATAGGCCAGGAACAACCTGCCGGCGTCGTTGTTTGGTGCTTCGAGTTGCTGGAGGCTGCTGATGCCGATCCGGCGTCCTTCCCGAGCAAGGGACGCTTTCACCTCTATGGCAGTATCATCGGCACAAAAATCATGCTGTGACTTATCGGGTCCGTGCCAGTGGGACAGAGCTTGATGGTTTCCTGCGCGAACCAGTCTTTCCAGTAGTTGGAGTTCAGCAAGCAGACCTATCTGCTCAGAAACGTTTAGTTCCGGTCCCGAGGCTGCAGCGAAGAGAGCTTTCCACTCATGGAATGCGCGTGTCACGTCATGTGCAGGAGACTCCGATTCACGAAGCACCTCCAAGAGTTCGCGTGCGAATTGCGTAAAAACAGTATCCAGTCTTCGCACCGTGCAGAACGCACTTAAGTAATCCCGTGACCGAAATTTCACCCTGCTTAAGCGAACCGCCGACCCGTCAGCTTGGTCGGTCGCAGCCTCGCCGGGAAGCAAGGGGATGAGCAGATGACGATCCGACTTCGAGTCGAGCGCTGCCAAGACGTCGCCCGCCTCAACGCTCACGCCGATCGGGTTCGCCTGTGTAATCCCCTGCGTTCCAGTTCCTTCTGCGGAGTTGACCATCCACACTGAGAGAAGGTCTGGATATTCGGTCATCCCAGAGCCACCTTGTCGTGAGAGCCTTCAGCATCCACGTAGGCGCTGAGGCTGTCGTCGGCTTCGTCAGTATTCAGCATGGACACATCCACCTGAATAGCGTTCTTCGGCTCTGATCCCGCGGCAGCGGCGGGGAAGGAGAATGCCACACCCACCACATGCTCCGCGGCATTTAGCTCCTTGCGGCTCTTGAGATGGGGTTGGGGCGCAGAGTCCTTATCAATGGGGTAGATCGCTAGGAGCGGACGTCCCTCGGCATTGCGAACTTCCTGTAGCTGAGCATCGCTTGCAGCCTTCACCTGGCTGGCGGTCCACCCTAGATCAAGTACACGATCAACCCGTGACATCAGCGTGCCAATGTTGGCTGTGTCCGGTTCGCTACTGTTGCGCTGGGAGCGAGTGATCAGGTTCACGTTTTGCTCGAGGCCAAGGTCGAGTGTTTTCGCAGACCCGTCGCTTTGACCGGATTTCGAGACCACTGCAATGTTCCATTCACGGAGCGCCCCAAACTCCAGTTGTGTTTTTACATAGTCGGAGAGCAGGCCCTCGGACATCTCAGACTTGTCATTAAAATGGTAGTGATCCAAGAAACTCAATATCGACTCGGCGGGCACTCCCTTGAAAACATTCCCCTCACCGTATACCCCCTTATCAAGAGCCTCATTTTTGGCGGCCGATAGAAGCTCCTTCGTTGCTTCAATGTTTCCTGCCAGAATCTCGGAATTGGTCCGGTCGAAATATGTCGTTTGTGGGTGGGTTTCACTGAAGGATGCTGACGCCTTTATCGCAAACTGCATCTTCAGGGGAGATGTCACCTGCATTCTCGGATGAGTCTGAATGCGCACGGCCACATCACGTGGCGACGCAGCCCCACCCTCGTAGCGCTTGATCTCTGATCGAAGGTCACCTTCAATCTCTGCCAGGAACTGGAAATCCTCCTTAAGCTTGCGGGTAGTCCAGACCCGGGGAAGATCCTCGTAACCACGCCGATACCCGAACCAGCGTCCCATCTGCAGTGCGGAATCATAGGCACCCGCAGTCCTAAGGAAAAATGAGGACACCAGGCCTTCCAAGGTTAGGCCCCGGGAAAGCGTGTTGCCGCCCACGGCAATGACCGTCGCCGGGTCCGCGGCATAGATGAGGCGCTCGGGCGAGGCGCTGTTGTCTGCGACCACCTTCGTGTCAGTGAGTACGTCGGGTAGCAGTCCCAGCAACTCTTCGAATGACGGCGCTACCAGGTTGTGGCGGGCAGCCGGTTCCCGTTGCACTTCGGATTCCCACTGGTCCTGCCACTTCGCCGTGTCCCCGCTTTGGAGTTCTTTCTGCAGGTCTTTCACATGTTTCCGGATAACGGGCACCAAAGTGTTCTGAGGCTCGACCCTCATGGTGGTGTGGATCAGCATGCTGGAGTGCTTGGCCTCTCCGTTTCTAAACCTCCGTGCAGCCGTAGCCAGCAGGAACCAGCGGATGGCGTCGGAGAGGCTGGGAGTCACGATGGGGGAGTAGGGGCTCTTGGAGCTGGATTTGTATGATTCCGCTTCGGACTCAGGTACGAACCGGATCATGTCGTGGCCTTGGTCCTCGGAGCTCTCTTCCGGCTCAGCCACGGCGGCTCCGAAGAGTTCTTCGGAGCCGAAGTATCCGGCCGGCTTGGGGAGGGAATAGATGAAGTCACGCGGATAAATGTTCTGCGGGTCCGCGGGATTGGCCAGAACGTTGGCAAACGGCGTGGCGGTATATCCCACGTACGCCACACGGGGCAATCCCAAAAGATCGACGAGCAAGCCGTTGATAGCTGTTTGATCGAGTTCTGCGTCTCTTGCGGAGTTCGGACTGGCCTGGTCTGCCTCGTCGTCGATGATGAGCACGGGACACTTGTTAAGACCCCCCTTTTCATGGGCGTCCAAGAGCCAGTTTCGAAGATTTGTGAGCCGCGAAACGTTCTTTTTGACCACTGCCAACAGCCGCAACTGTGACCCGGCAACCAATGGAAGCGCTTTGACCGGATTGCCGAAATCACCGAATTCATCTGTTAGCTGGACCCAGTCTGCCGGTCTCAAATCGCAAAGCTGGCTGTCTAGGCGCAGTTGGGTCTGGCGGCGCAGGGAGTTGTGCACGCCGGAGAGGACGATGAACAGTCTGTAGCCTGCATCAGCGGCCTTCGCGATGGTTGCAGTGAAATTGGCAGTTTTACCCGACTGGACATAACCGAGCACCATTCCGCGTGTCCGGATGGTTTCGCTGTGCGGGTCGGCCAGTAGGGACACGACATCTGTGGAGGTCTTGTCGAGAGACGGCACGGCATTGGCCCAAGCCGGGTCGGCTTGCAGCTTTGCCTTGAGGCTCGGCCAGAAGACATCGTGGGGTTGGGTACCCGCATACCATGGCTCTGTTTCCGATTCCTCATCGAATACGGTGACGCCGTGAGCATCGGCGAGTCTTTGCTTGATGATCAGGTCGCGTTCGGTAAGAACGTCCTCGACCAACCCGTCATCGTTAAGCATAATACGCAAGGTATTTATGGCAGCGTCTTTGGAAACACTGGTTTTCATCAGAACTTCGAGGGTTTCCAGCGCCGCGAGTCCTTGGGCGTTTAGGGCCATTTTTCATCCTTGAACTTGATACGGAAGTAAGTAACCGGGAGGTGACGCGTCACCAAGGACTAAAGAGGCTAAATCCCCGTTCGTTGGCTTTGGCAACCAGCTGGATGAGCCTTGCAGCCTGTCTTTCTGAAGGGACTCCGGATTTCCGTCCTGTCATAAGTCCCAGGATGCTCATGTCGGTAGGGGAAGCGACCCTGTTCATGCCGGCAAACCCTTCCAGCGCCTTCCAATGCTCTGTTGGGATTTCATAGAGCCGGGTTTGCAGGCCGATGCCATTGTCTACCTTTTGGTTCGCCTTGGCAGCTTTGCCGCGGGCAGCGGCGGTGGCGGCGTCAACTAAAGCCGAGAGGAAGTCAGCGGGCAGAGTGTAGGGCATGGCTTTGACGGTGTCCCAGCACTGCGCCTTTTTGGCCCACTCCGTGACGTTCGTTGTGCTTCGATGTTCGCTGGTGAGAACCTCCTGGACGAGGCGTCCCACCTGGTTGGCGACGACCAGGACGGAGTCCGGCACGGCTTGTGCGGACCACGCGGCATCAAAATCGAAGACCTTGCCTTGTCCCTGCCGTTCTACCAAGCTGGCAATCTTGGCAACCGTGTAGGCGGCAATGTTCGCCAAGTACGCCTTGCGATACCAGTCAGCATTCTTGATAACGTTCCTGACCTCAGCGAAGAGGATGCCTTTGGCCACCGTCTCCTTAAAGTACTGTTCGTTGAACTGGTCTGGATCCTTATCCCAGCTCTTAGCCACGATATCTGCAAAAGCAACGAAGTTTTTCTGTGCTCCCGCGCTCACAGTGTGGGGGCGTTGGTCCCACGACATAAGGTATTTTGCCAATGCCGGTTTATCGAACTTTTGTGATTTCGGATTCAGATTTTCGAAACGGATGGCCTCTGAGCGTGAAAGCTTGCTGCGTTCATTTTCATATTGCCCGCGAGTACGTTCGTAGTACCAATGGGTGCTGTGGACGGCACCGGAACGGGACGGGACAAGGACCTTGCGCGAGAGCTCGGCTAGGCGGACGTGGTACGGACTGTTGGAAAAGAAGTCCGCCGAGCTGACTGCATTCTGGCTGTTGGCAAACCGTGAAATGTTCGGTATGAGCTCGGCGGCGAGAGCGGGAGCGACGACTACCAGTTTCATTTGAATGAAGACGCCGTCTAAAACTGTCTCAGATTTCGTTTCCCTTTGTACAAAAAACAACGACGCGGTGGTCTGTCCGCCATTCACTATTTGTAGATCTTCTATCGACAGAATGGAGCTTCCGTCCTCAGACGTTGTGACATTTGTGGCTGTGGCAGTTACTCCGTTGTTGAACGCCATGAAGTTCTGCGGAGCGGAATGGATCGTGGCACGGATTCCCTTGTTGATCTTTCCTCTATTGCTCAGATAGGACCTCACGTTGCTTTCGAGGAGCCGGCTCCCATGCTTGCCATACAGGGAGGAAAGGACCCGGCCAGGCACGGAGGTCAGGTAGGTCGCAAACTCTGGCGTGGATTCGACCCGAAGCGCGGGAAGCCCCTGGTATGCCCACTCCGTCAGATCGATCTGAAGAGGCTCGTGGCCGCTTTGGGACTGGTGGAGCTGGTGGAAACGCTCGATATCCCAAAGATGAAAGTCCACGGGAATTCCATGGATGTCTTCAGACGGCAGGGAACGCAAACGATCACTCAACCGGGCATCTGTAATGAGATAGAGGCGGTACCGTGAAACGTTCCTGCCCCTGCTCCGCAGATCCCACGCGAGCTGGTATGCCGGCGAGCTTTGTTCTCGTCCCTGCATGAAGCTCCCGTCGAGTGCATCCAGCAGGAAGTAGTGAAGGGCCCTAAGAGCGGCTTTCGCTTCGGTAGCCGAGAGCGTTTGAATGGTCTCGGACCCGTAGTGGACGCTGGCGACGACGGCAATACTGTTATCTGCGTTCTCGAGGTCGTAGCCATTGACCTTGAGTTTCCGCTGATTGGTACCCGCGCCCTCGAAGTCCAAAACTTCGATGTCATCGAACTCGCCTGCTTCGGTTAGTATTTCTCCACAGTGCCTGGTAAAGGCTGTAGCGACGAATTCGCCCTCGGCGTTAGCCAAGGCGCCGATAGCAGCGGCCTGCTGCTGGTAGTAGCTCTCAATATCCATTTGTCCCCATTTGTCTGCTGACGATCCTGAGAGGATCGTTGTGCTGCTGCTAAGCGAGTTGTTCGTAATCCGAGACCCAATAACGCTGGGCTACGCGGTTTAATAAGTACTTGGCGCGGCCGTTGCGCCCGCGCGGGTCGTAGTCGGTTTTCGGCAAGGCAACCTTGAGAGCCATAAACGGGAGATGTTGTTTCTGCGCCTCTTCAAGAGAGCGCAGCGATTCAACAGCGTCCCTTGGCAGCTCGGCCAAATTCTCTACCTCAATGGTTCGATTCTGCTCTTCACCAACTGCGCTGATATACAGCGGGTAAATCAAGAGCTGGGGTTTACTGAGGTGGCCGTAAAAAGCGGTTTCAGGAATAGATTTTTTTGCGTCTTGGCCGAGCTCATAGATCGCGTCCATGTATCTCTCGGACGCTTGCTGCTCAACCTTTTGGTCGAGGAGCTTCTGCAAATCGTCAGGTCCCGCCAGGCGGCCCCGCTTACCACTGACCCAGAGCGAGGATCCTCTCGACGTACCATCCTTGGAAAACAATGGACGAACGAGCATCTGTCGTTCGACTGGGTAACACCCGCTGAGCGGGCCGAGGGTTAGCGGACCGTTTCGTTTCACGGAGCCGTTGACAACTACGATGTCCCACTCTTGGAAGAGCGCACCTTCGCTGCTTCGCACCATACGTTCCAAGCTTGCACCGTTGAATAAGACGTCGTCCGGTGCCGCCGAAAAGCGGAGGAGTGCGTCGGCGATCATATCTTTGGGAACTGAGCGAACCCGCGTGTATCCCCGTCTGGTCGTATCCACGGTGCAGCCGTTTCCCACCGCGTCGCTCAGCAGCTTGACTACCGCAGTGAAGTTTTCCCTCTGCACTTCGTCGCTGGTGGAGAGTTTTGTGGTTTCCAAGTTACGTCCCAGCAGGTTGATTTCCTTTGGGGCGGACATGGCGTGCCTAGACTTGTTCCTTGCGGTGATCAGGAGTGATTGGGGGTGCTGTTGAACGGCGAGGCCGAAGTCACGGGGGATCATTTTGCTTCGGCGCATATATGCAAGATCCACGCGGAGCTCTTCCACCGCTGTAGCGATGAACCGATAGTCTGCGGCTGTACTTTCGCTGATCCAGAGCTTGCAAATGTCCTGGTACCCATCCCGGTACCCGAACCATCGCGCCATCTGCATCATCGTGTCGGCAGCGGCGACATTCCGGTGGAAATAGCTGACCACGAGTCCGTCCAAGGTTAGACCCCGGCTGAGCAAGTCACCGCCGATGGCAATCTGCCTCTCCGGCACTTCGTCATCGAACTCGGTGTGATCGATCCCTGGTGCGGAGTTGTACACCTTGACGCGAACTTCTGCGACTGAAGCCGGCAGTGCGGACAAAACACTTTCCCAAGAGGTGCCGCTCGCGCTGTATTGGCGCGTGAAGGTTCCCTTCAGCTGATCCAGCAGCGGATGTGTCCGCCCCGCAGCATAAGCTGCAGCATGCAGTTGAACAGCTGTTTTGTACTGAAAGAGCGCTTCACGCAGTGCGTCTGCCACGTGGTTTTGGACATCAGTGAAGCGCGAAACGTTCACCAGCATGGACCGTTTTGAGGGTGCTTTCAGTCGGTAGTCCAAGATGGTGTTGGCCAGCAGGAAAGTGCGGAGCGCCTCCTCAAGACTCGAAGGCAGACCATCCGGACGTTGAACTTTCTTGTGTTTCAAGGGAAGCCAGAGAGCGGCGTCTTTGAGGTTCTGTACCTGGGCTCCGGGTTCGTCTGGCGCCCGCCCGAACACTGCCCGGATACCAACGTAGTTGCTCGGAGCATCTAGGGGGTAAATGAAATCTTCGGGAAACAGATCGGGCAGTTCCTTGCCATCGTCCGTGAGGCAAGCCGTTGCCTCGTCATCGATGAAGATGTTGGCAAAGGGAGTCGCGGTGATAGCCAGGTAAGAGGACCGAGTAAAGAGGTTCAAAAGGCGCCTGATAGCAGAGTTTATAGCTGTGGGATCGTCGCTTTCGTCGTTGGTATTGATCGACGCGTAGTCGGACTCATCGTCAATCAGAAGCATGGGCAGATCGATCCTCTTGTGGCTGCCGGCTTTGGCCTCCGCCCATCCCTGGACTGCCTTGAGGACGTGGGTGTTCTTCTTGACGACAAACACCAACGGCGGCGAGCTAGGCGTAGGCAGGGCTACATCGCCGGCGGTTCGGCTGACCTGGAGGTAATCCATCAGGGTTGTCGTGAGTGACGTGGCATCGGCGATCTCACGATCCACGTTGCCAATGCCAATATGTACGTCTCGGGGGACCCGTGCCCCATTCAGCATCCCCGTGAGTGCGGTGTCCCTCCCGATGAACCCCTCGTCGATCCTGGAATGCGTTTGCTGGCGCAGGTATTCGGTGTTCCCGGAGAGGACGACGATGATGCGATAACCTGCATCGGCTGCCTTGTTCATCAGAGCAAGATAGTTCTGGGTTTTCCCCGACTGCACGTCGCCAATCACCAAGCCCCGGCGATTCCAAACGCCGGACTTCCTCGGGTCTCCGGCAAGGTCAAGAATCTCGTCGCTGAAATGATCCAGTTTGTCGAGAACTGCACCGGAGCGCCCGGAATCGGAAAGCATATGCCGATAGGCGAACCACCGGCGCCATATGATGTCAGCCTTGCTCTTCTGCAACCACGGTATGTGATCATCCTTGACGAGCGGGCCGCCTTCGCTCGAGGACCCAGTAGCGGTCAGCTTTTGTATCCAGTGCTCCACGAGCTCGTCCATTTGCGATTCAGTTGACTCCGTCGGAAGCCGCGTACGTGCACGATCGAACGACAATCGAATCTCATCTGCGGTCAGGTCCGGACGGTATTCATCGGTGTCGGAATCCTTGAGGAGGGACAGCGCGGTCGCCTCAACCGCAGAGACTGGAAATAGGAATGCGTCCGTCATTTCTAGATCTCCGTCCCGTAGGCAGTTTCACGGAGGGCCGCCTCGGCGCACGGGTGCTCGTCGAAAGGTTCCGAGGTGAGCATAGCTTTGACAAAGGCCTCCGGGGCGAGCGTGGTCTGAAGCTGTCCCCAGAGAGCCCTTGCCAAATCCCTAAGGTCTTGGTCCTGCACCTCCGCGCCGGAGTGGGACAGGTCCTGCCCCATTTTGTTGTAAACATCCTCGATCGGAAACGTTCGCTCCATGAGGCTCAAAACGGTTTCCAGGGCAGCCGACTCATGTCGATCGAACGTGCTGCTGAGCGCGATCAGTGCAGGGTGATTTCTGTTGACCTCGTAACGGAACGATTCAGCGTCAGAGACGGCATTCCAGATGTGTGTGATGGGACTGCGCTCTGTTCGCCCGCGATAGGTGTGCGCGCGCTGGCTTGGGCCCACAATGGTGGCTGCAACGGCACGAAGCCGGTCCCTAATAACGGGTGGAGGTACGGCTTGGGCCTTCTTGATGTCCAGGGACCATAGATGGTCCAAGGAATTCGGAACATCTACTTGCACCCGTGCCAGCTTGCCCAATTCCTGTTTCGGAGCCACACGGAACCAAGTCCCCCAGATGACAAGGCGCATTGCCCGGTAAATATAGAAACCTTGGCTGTCGCGCAATGAGCCGTTTACATGGGCCTTCCTGCGGTCCGACGGCGACATCATGTTCAGGTGCGGAAGGGTATAGGGGCGCAGCTCGATAGTGCCCTGGTCCAAAGATATGCGTTCCAACGGACCAATTTGGGTGGCCTTGTGATCCTTGAGCAGGGGGTCAGTCGCCGGGACGGACGTAAAGTTCAGACGAATATCAAGCTGCCGTCCATGCTCACCTGCTAGAAACCTGTGGAAAACAAGTCCCAGATGGGAGGCGGCACGCATCATGGCTTCATCCATGGACGCGATCGAGTTACCACTGGTGTTTTCAAGCTGGTCCAGATCCTGCCAAAGGATCATCGTTCCGTGATCCAAGGCTTCCAGCGCAGCGTACTCAGGGAGGGCCTGGTATTCTTCCGGCGCAAGCCGCAGGAGGTTCCAGCTGGAGCAGCTGCTGAGGTAGTCCAAGTCCCACCTGAAAGCGTGCACCTCACGGCGCTGTTTAGTCACCAGAGTGAGCTTGCGGCACTGGGAAATGGACGCAGTTTTTAGTCCGAGACCGAAGCGTCCAAGATCGTGGCTGGCACGCAGGTCTCGTGAGTCGTTCCCTGCCAAGCGCATGGCATCCTGCGCTTCCAAGGCGGTCATTCCCAAGCCGTCGTCGATGATGGCGACGTAGGGCTCACCTACTGCAGAAAACCGAATGTCCACCGTTGCTGCGCCGGCCGTAATCGAGTTGTCAACGAGGTCGGCCAAAGCGGTTTCCAAGTTATAGCCGACCGCTCTCATGGATTCCATGAGCTGCGGACCAGGCAGTAGTGTGATTGCGTCTGTCAAGCGTCCCCCCAGAGCCAAAAACTTCGTTCGTACTTATGGGAATCACACTATAGTCCTGCGGTGACATCATTCGAGGGAGCAAGACCCCGTCGGCTGCACTGTTGCCCATCATGGTCGGCCGCGAGCTCCGAGTTGGTTCTGAGATCACCCATCAACATGCGTCCATGCAGCGGCGCAAAGCGTCCCACATGCGAGTATGGCGAGGTGCTTTCCCCGAGGTAGTTGTCTCGGGACGTCTGCAGCCGTGCTGCAGGCAGGGATAGTTAGGCTCTTCACCTGTCGCATGTCAGCTTCAATCATGAAGTGCCCACCAGATCATGTGTGATAGGCCACTTCTACGATAAGGGGGGCATCGATGGTGGATAGAGCATTTCGAACGCCTGCTCGGAGTTGCCCCCCCGTCCCGTTGAGCCGTTCAGCAAGGTGGTGCGGTTGATCTAGGAGTGTCGGTGCTGGATGAGAGGGTTGCTCGGTGCCACCGCGAGCATTCCCCTCGGCTCCCCCAGCAGGTCCCAAATGCGCTTGTGGGGTGACACGTCGAGGGTCAAAAACATGACATGATGTCATCAACTTACCCCTGTAAAGGATGCAATGAATAGCGCGTATGAACTACTCGACCAAGCCCGTGCTAGGTACAACCAGCGACAGCTGGCTGAGATGCTCAATGTGTCGGTCCGGACTGTTGCGAGGTGGGAACATCACGAGACGGCGCTGCCGACGATGCTCGCCCCAGCTCTGCGGGAGGTCCTCGGGCTAAAACAGCCGGAGGACAGTCCGGAGTTCACGTTCATCGATCTCTTCGCAGGTATCGGTGGAATCCGGATGGGATTTGAGGCTCATGGTGGAAAGTGCGTATTCACCAGTGAGTGGAATAAGTTCTCGGAGAAAACGTATCTGACAAATTTCCCGGATGACCAAGACACAGATCACACGTTCATCGGGGACATCCAGCAATATGACGCGGAGCTCGTTCCGGATCATGATGTCCTGCTCGGTGGTTTCCCGTGCCAGCCTTTCTCCATTGCTGGTGTGAGTAAAAAGAACGCTTTGGGTAGGGCCCACGGTTTCGAAGACGCGACCCAGGGAACTCTGTTTTTTGATGTCGCACGCATCATCGATGAAAAGCGCCCCGCCGCATTCATGCTTGAGAACGTAAAAAACCTTCGCTCTCATGACAAAGGTAAGACATTCGCGGTTATTATGGCGACCCTTGAGGAGGAATTGGGGTACGAGGTTCATACAAAGATCATCGACGGAATTAGCTTCACCCCGCAGCATCGTGAACGCATTATCATTGTTGGGTTCCGCGAGCCTACTGATTTCACCTGGGATGATCTTGAGTTGCCACCCGTCGGCCCAAAGTTGGAAACCATTCTTCATCGCACCGATGGAACAGAGCCGGTCCTCGAATGGGACGGCGACCGTTACTTCGACCATGAGAACAGAAAGGTTCAGGACAAGTTCACCCTGACACCCAGACTATGGGCTTATCTGCAGGCGTACGCTGCCAAGCACAAAGCGGCCGGCAACGGGTTTGGGTTCGGGCTGGTGCACCCCAACGGTACTTCCAGGACCTTGTCTGCGCGCTACTACAAGGACGGGTCCGAGATCTTGGTCGCCCAAGGGGCCGACCGACCACGCAGACTCACTCCCCGCGAGTGTGCTCGTCTGATGGGATTCGATGATACGTTCCGGATCCCTGTAAGCGACACGCAAGCGTACCGGCAGTTTGGCAACAGCGTCGTTGCGCCCGTCATGCAGGAAGTCGCAAGGATAGTTGCCCCGCATGTGGCTGCGATCAAAGCGCGGGCGGTCCGAAACGCCACGCATGAAGACAGTAAGGGGACAGCCCCCTTGGGCGCGCTGACAGCATGAGTCGATGCAAAAACCCCCAAGAACGTGGTGCCCTGAGTCACTGAAGCCCGACGTTCGAGGACAAACAAGGATGGTATACGCGTGTCTACACGGACTTTACCTAGTCCGCGATGAAACCCGGTACTGTTGAGGGGCTCCGATACAAGGGCGGTTAGGTCACGTTTGATCCATCTGGCGAGCACCTTGCGGAGCGGCGGCGCGCACTTGGTGCACCTAGCAGAATAGCGATTACAACATGGGGGAGAGACGGGTATGAAACTAGGTTATCTGGCGGATCATTTCGACGGTGTGGCGGCTAAGGTTCTAAGCGCCGTAGAGACTGTAGGGAAGAGCTCTAATCAGCATGAACTGGACGGCGTGCAGTCGCTGCGGGACCTCTTCGGGACTCCCTCGGGCAATCTGTACATCCCCACTAGGTTCCTGTGGATGAGCGACGACGCAGAGGAACCCGTCGAGGAGGATGGAAGACTTACCTTCTATGACGCGCGGGCCAACCACCCAACCCGATCGGAGTACCGTCTGTACTACCCGGCTTCGGTCAATGCCATGAATATGGCGCAACCAGGTGACGTCGTCTTTATCGCCCGGCAGAAAACCGGGGCAGCGCTGTTCATTGTGGCGCCCGGAAACTCGAGCATCGCTTCACAGCTCGACTGGCTATTCGGCACGAGTGTCACTGAGCACCATGGGTTCAGTATCCGTGCCGACCTGAACGCGCCTGTGAAGGGCCGGTCCGAATCTAATGAACTAGGGCTGCCGGCTCTGCACCTGCTGGACCTCTTGGGGATCGCTGTTGAACCGGCAGATGCAAGTTCGGCCGAAAACTGGCTCGAGAAACTCCTGATGAAGTTTGGGGGGCGGTTCCCGACGTCTGCGGAGTTCGGCGCCTTCGCCCGCTCTACCCTGCCGAATATGCGCCCCTCCGATGACCCAGATGCAGTACTAATGGCTTGGATGGAACGGGAGGAAGTTCTGTTTCGGGTACTTGAGCGGCACCTCGCCTCGGACGTTTTGGATGGACTCTACGAGAACGGCCACGTTGACGTGGACGGGTTCATCGAGGTGTCCCTGTCGATGCACAATCGCAGGAAAAGCAGGGCAGGTAAGGGCTTGGAAAATCAGCTCATCGCCCTGTTCGATGCACTTGACGTGCGGCACTCATTCAACCCCGTAACCGAGAATAAGACCCGCCCAGATTTCATTTTCCCCGGCATCGACGAATACACGGACGAGGGATTCCCATCTCATAATTTGACCATGCTAGGAGTCAAGACCACGTGTAAAGACAGGTGGCGACAGGTTCTCAGTGAGGCAAAGCGCATCCACAAAAAGTACCTTCTGACGTTGGAAACACCTATCAGTCCTGCGCAGACCGATGAAATGCGCGAATGGCATCTCCAACTTGTTGTACCCGCCGCTCTGCACACCCCCTACACCCTGCCCCAACAGGAGTGGCTGATGAACGTCACGGAATTTGTCGAGCTGGCGCGGGAGCGGGATCGTCGCGGTCCTCGCCAAGCGGTTCTATTGTGAAAGTGTGAAACTTCTCGTGTTCCGCTGGTCCAACGGTCAATCGGCAGCCGTCGTCTCGACCTATTCGGCCTGTGACAGCTCATTCCCGCAGGACCTGTTGGCGCCGTCGAAATCCAGGATGTGCTTCTGGAGGTCCGTCCCAAAGACAAGGTACGGGTCAGCCAGCTCTCGTTCTTGATGGCGATTCCCGGAATCCGGGCTTTCGGCGGACGACATCGCGGCCCCAGCGCCCCATCTGTCGGCTGCGGCTGAGTCGCTCGTCCGGTTATGCGAGACGGCCCTGGCTAACGGGCTCTTCACGGTTCGTGGTGAATGTTCTGCCGTGATGGGTGTTCATGCCACTGTTCTGGCGGCACTGCGCAACAGGATACGTGTTTTGTAGTTGCGTGCGTTGGTGAACCCCCGGCCTGTTCGTTTGATGTGCTTGATCGCGGTGTTGTTTGCCTCAACTTTTGCTGTTGTCGCTCCGGTGACGATAAGGACTTCGATCTCTTTCCACCATCGGCAGACGGTGCGCCAGAGCCGGTTCGTTTCTGGCTGCGCGGCTTGTTCGACCAGGGCCTGCAGTCGGTCTTTCGCAGCGGCTGCATCAGCGAGGGATCCGGTGGCAAGCAGGGCCCGGAGCTGTTCCTTGACCCGCCAGGCCGCCTGCAGCTTCCCGGTGGCATCGTCCGTGGCGAACACGGTGCTGAGCCTGTCCCGGGCCCTGTCCGAGAGCGTGTCGCCAGCACGCAACAGCAGGCGCCGGTTGGCCCAGACCGGGTCGATGGATCGTCCCCGCCGCCCATGGACCTGCTGGGTGAGTCTTTGCCGGACTTCGGTGAGCATGTCGTTGCCAAGCTTGACCAGGTGGAACGCATCCACTGAGACCGCGGTGCGCGGCAGCCACATCCGCAGGGCCTTGCGGAACGCTGCTGACGGATCGATAGCGACCACCTGCACTCCCAGCCGCCACTGCAGGGGCCGGGCGAACAGCCAGTCACCGACTCCTTCGCTGTCACGGCCGTCCACGATGCCCAGGACCTGACCGGTGTCCAGATCGACAATGGTGGTCATCCATGGCTCGTACCGTTTCCAGGCCTTGGTGGCCGGGTCGCGGAAGAACCGCACGGACCGGTAGCGGTGTTCATCAATGCCGAGCATCCGCGGGGCCAGTGCATCAACGTCAGGCAGCGTGAGCGCCGCGGAGTCCAGAGCCCGCTGGACCAGCCACCAGGAGACACCGAACGAGGAGGCAGCTCCCGCCGCGGCTCGTCCGGATCCGATCACAGCCGATACCAGGGCCTCACGCAGCCGGCGGGTGAACCGGGCCCGGCGCGGGACTTGGGCGGTCTCCTCGGTGAAGGTTCGGCGGGGACACAAATACTCGCCACAAAAGAACCTCCGCTTGACCCACTGCACTTCAACCGGGCCCGCGACGGGGACGTCAACGCAGGCGCTGGGATCGGCGGGAATGAACCCGGGTGCTGATCACCCCGCAGGACGGGCAACCGGCCTCGGTGGTGGTTTCGACACAGATCCGGCGCTGCCCGCAGGCGAGGATCTCGGTCCCGGTGACACGATAGTCGGGCAGGTTGAAGATGGTGGTGGCAGCATCGGGGCGCGGGGAAGTAGGCTCGATCAAGGCTCGTAGCTCCTGACTCTTGATGAATGCGTAGAGAACATCCATCACAGCAGGGCTACGAGCCCTTTAGCTTTCAAGACACGGAACCTGTTTCACCATCAACCGCGAAGAGCCCACAAAGCCTGGCAGTCAGCCTAAGCTTGAACAGTGGGCAACCAGTTCCCCCTGGTAAAGAGAGAACTTTGAGCCCGGACTCCGTTGAAGGAGGTGCCGCGCTCCAAGGTCTTCGTAATCCATAGTGAGGACCGGTCGCCTGCTAGGAGGCATGAGGCCGGGCCGGCTCCAATGAGGTGACCCCCATGGCATTCGAACCAGACTCTTCAGTTCCGACCCCTTCGCCTGTTGCGGCCAGACGACCGTTGTCGACCTGGTTCGTTCTCGCGCTCGCAGCTGTATTACTGGTGCTTTTTGTGGCCGCCGGTCCAGGTTTGTTTGGCGTGGCGGTGTGGCTTCTAATCATGGGTTTTCTGCTCCTGATTACAGCCACGTACGGACTGGTTTTTCGGCGGCAAACATGGGCACGCGCGTCCGACGGAAAGAAACGCCTTCAGCTACTCGCGGCGGGCGGAGGAGTCTTCGTCCTTGGCATCATACTTGCCGTCGTGACACTTCCTCCCGACCAGTCGCGGGCACCTGCCGAGGACGAGTCAGCTAGCCCCAGCCCGACTTCCCAGTCTCCAACGGATGGGCCCCTTGCCAATAAAGAATGCACGTTAGAAGCCGAAACCATATCGCAGGGGAGCATTGAGTACGTCTGCACGCCTGACAGCAATGGCAAACTCATTTGGCTGGACAAGGAGACCTCGGAGAAGCTGACCGAGTCGCGGAAACTAGCCGAGGAAGCACAGCGCGAGGCCGATCAAGAGCGGAAACAGGCCGAGGATGCGCAGCGCCAGGCGGAGGAGGATCGGAAACAAGCTGAGGAGGCTCAGCGTCAGGCAGAGGAGGCCGCAGCTGCGGAGGAAGCCCAGCGTCAGGCAGAGGAGGCCGCAGCTGCGGAGGAAGCCCAGCGCCAGGCTGAGGAGGCCGCCGCTGCTGAGGAAGCTCAACGCCAAGCTGAGGAGGCCCAACGCCAAGCTGAGGAGGCTGCAGCTGCAGAGGAGGCCCGGCGAGCAGCTGAGGAACAGGCTCAAAAGCTGCAGGAGAGCTTCGTTTATTCGAATTGCACTGCAGTGCAGGACGCCGGAGCTGCTCCTATTCACCGCGGGGACTACGGATGGCAGGACGCTCTGGACAGGGACGGAGACGGCGTGGCCTGTGCGGGAGACTAATGATAGAAACGACAGCGGACCCAGCGCTGGACCACCACACCCATTCCCTGGACTCACACACCTGTCGCACAGAACACGTCCCGTCGCCCCTAAATCCGTGTATACGGTGTAAACAAGACGACTAAAATTCGAACCATGAGCACCAAGACCTTCCCGCACCTGATGGCTACGGGCCGCATCGGTCCGATGGAAACTCCCAACCGCATCGTCCTGCCGGCCATGGACATGAACGTCTCCGAGCACGGCGAAATCGAACAGACCGAGATTGACCACTACGTAGCCCGCGCCAAAGGCGGCGCAGGCCTGATCATCACCGGAGCCTGCGCCATCGCCTTCCCCTACGGCGCAGCCTCCATGAAGGAACCGGGACTCTCGGATGACAAGTACATCCCCGGCCTCAAAGCCCTCGCCGACGCCATCCACGCCGCGGGCAGCAAGCTCTGCATCCAGTCCACGCACCACGGCAAAGTCGCCCGCGTCGACGTCGCCAATGACCGCGCTGTCCTCGCACCGAACCCGCAGGACTACAGCTACGACATGTCTGCCCTAGCAGACAGCACCCGGGAAGAACTCGGCAAGATGGGCGCTGCCACTGCCGGCAAGCAGACCTCCTACAAGGAAATGACCCAGAAGGACATCGACTGGCTCATCCAGACCTGGGCTGGCGCCGCCGAGCGCATCGCCAAAGCCGGCGCCGACGCCATCGAAATCCACGCCGCCCACGGCTACATCCTGGGCGTCTTCCTGAACCAGCGGGACAACAAGCGCACCGACGCTTACGGCGGATCCCTCGCCAACCGCGCCCGTCTGGCCTGCGAGGTCATCGCCGCCGTCAAGGCGCGCGTGGGGAACAAGCTGGCGATCCTGGTGCGGGTTGCCGGCGAAGAATACGGCCAGGAAGGCGGCCTCACCCTCCCCGAAGCCATCGAGGCATCCAAGCTGTTCGAAGAAGCCGGAGCGGACGCCATCCACGTCACCGGCTGGGGCCGGAACCCGTTCGACAACTTCACCGACGGCCCGCTGCCCAACAAGGTGGGCGCCTACCTGGAGAACGCCGCCGCGATCAAGCAAGCGGTGAATGTCCCTGTGATCGCCGTCGGCCGTATGCTTCCGGAGATCTCCGAAAAAGCCATCGCCGCAGGCCAGATCGACTACGCCGCCATGGGCCGCCAACTGCTCGCCGACCCCGAACTGCCCAACAAGCTCCGCGACGGCAAATTCGACCAGGTGCGCCCCTGCATCAACTGCTACCTCTGCGTCGCGGAGAACTTCTTCGACGACACCCCCTTCTGCGCCGTCAACCCGGCCCTGGGCAACGAAGCCGTGCTTCCGCTGAAGCCCGCGTCGCAGGCCAAGCACGTGCTCGTCGTCGGCGCCGGCCCGGCAGGCCTGGAGAGCGCCCGGGTGCTCACCGAACGCGGCCACCGCGTCACCGTGATCGACAAGTCCGACCGCCTCGGCGGCACCATGTGGTTCTCCACCATGACGACGCCGGACAACGAGCGCCTGCTGCGCTGGTTCAAGGCCGAGGTCAAGCGGCTGCGCATCGCCGTCAAACTGAACACCCCGGCCACCGTGGAGACCATCCGCGCGCTGAACCCGGACCACGTCATCGTGGCCACCGGCGCCGTCCGCCCGAAGCCCGACTTCCCGGGCGGCGACCTGCCGATCGTGCAGACCGGTGACACCCTGCGCGCCATGATGCTCGGCACCGCCACCGCCGAGGAAGCCGGCACCGTGCTCAGCACCCTGGGCAAGATGGGCCGGCTCTCCGGCGTGACCAAGAGCCCCGAGTTCGTCCGCCAGTTCACCAAGTTCTGGCTGCCCATGGGCAAGGACGTCGTAGTGATCGGCGGCTCCCTCGTGGGCCTGGAACTGGCCGAGTTCCTCGCCGAACGCGGACGCCGCGTCACCCTGCTGCACGAAAAGCAGCAGCTCGGCCTGCCGCTGGCCATGCCGCGCCGCTGGACCGCCGTCAGCGACGCCAAGAAGCACGGCGTGCAGATCCACCGCAACGCCACCATCACCCGCATCACCGAGAAGTCCGTGGAATGGACGGTGGGGGAGGAGTCCTTCTCCGCACCTGCCGCCATGGTTGTCTATGCAGACGGCACGACGTCGGCGGCCCCGCTCGCGGACGAGCTGCGGGACGCGGGCATCCCGTGCGACGTCGTTGGTGACGCCGGCGCGGTCAACTACATCCACGGTGCGATCCATTCGTCGTGGAAGGTGACGACGGAGCTCTAGGACTTCCGTGCTGCTGCCGGGCCGTCCCCTCACGGGGCGGCCCGGCATTTTCTTGTCTGGCAAGCCCCGGTCCCGCGGTCGCTGGAAACGCCCCCTCCGATTCGGAGACCACGGCTCCTTCTGCAAGGATGTTCATAAGGCTACTTACAAAGGAGTATCCCATGCACGAAGACATGCAGGAACATCCCGCTGACGAGAACACGCCGTCCACCCGCCGGACAACTCCGCTGATGAACGTCCCGGCGTCAGACATCGTAAATGCCGGAGCCTCGGCCAGCCGGCCAAGGGACGTGGATCCCGCTGAGGTTGCCGTCTTGGCAGAAGCGGAGGATCCCGGAACCGCTCCGCAGCGCCTGCAGAAACTTGCCGCCGAGCAGCCAATCGCACGTCCCGCCGTCGCCGCCAATCCGGCCGCCGGACCCGAACTGCTCACCTGGCTGCGCAGCCTGGATGACCCTGCCGTCAACGAAGCGCTCCGCCGCCGGGCGCAGGCGGAACAGGGACAGTAGGTCCGGCTTCACAACTCAAGGAGAACCCCATGCTTTCCCCAACCGCCGCAGGCACGGCCGCGTCCTACGGCGTCCACTCCGAGGTGGGCAAGCTGCGCAAGGTCCTGGTCTGCGCACCGGGCCTGGCCCACGAACGCCTGACCCCCACCAACCGTGAAGACCTGCTGTTCGACGACGTTCTGTGGGTGGAGAACGCTCAGCGCGACCACGCGGACTTCGTGGCCAAGCTGACCAGCCGCGGCGTCGACGTCGTCGAACTCCACGACCTGCTCGGCCAGACCATGGAGCTGCCCGACGCGCGGACCTGGCTGCTGGACCGCAAAATCATCGCCAACCGCGTTGGCCTGGGCCTGGTCACCGGCACCCGCGCGTTCCTGGACTCACTCTCCGGACCGGAACTGGCGCGGTACCTCATTGGTGGCCTGACGACGTCGGACCTTCCCGTCGATTACCGCAGCGGTTACGTCGGTCTCATCCGGGAATCCCAGGGCCGGCCCGAGTACCTGCTGCCGCCGCTGCCCAACACCCTCTATACCCGGGACACCACCTGCTGGATTGGCTCCGGACTGACCCTGAACCCGCTGTACTGGCCGGCCCGGCACGACGAAACCCTGCTGATGCAGGCCATCTACCAGTTCCACCCGGACTACACCGGATCAAAGATCTGGTGGGGCGACGCCGAACAGGCCTGGAGCCAGGCCACCCTGGAAGGCGGCGACGTCATGCCCGTAGGCAACGGCACCGTGCTGCTCGGCATGGGGGAGCGGACCTCCCGGCAGGCCATCACCCAGTTGGCGCAGGCACTCTTCGCGGACGAGGCAGCGGAACGGATCGTGGTCGCCGGGATGCCGAAACTGCGCGCTGCGATGCACCTGGATACCGTGTTCACCTTCGCTGACCGGGACCTGGCTACTATCCATCCGGCCATCGTGGACGGCATCCACCCCTTCACCATCCACCCTTCGGACAAGGACCCCGGCCTCGAAGTCCGGGACGAGCGGGACCGCCGCTTCGTGGATGTGGTGGCCGAAGCCATGGGCTACAAGCAGCTGCGCCTGGTGGAGACCGCCGGGGATTACCACGCCACCGAACGCCAGCAGTGGGACAGTGCAAACAATGCCGTCGCCGTGGAGCCGGGCGTGGTGTTCACCTACGACCGCAACACCCAGACCAACGCGGCGCTGCGGAACGCCGGCGTCGAGGTGGTTCCCATTGTCGGAGCCGAGCTGGGCCGCGGCCGCGGCGGAGGGCACTGCATGACCTGCCCGATCATCCGGGACGGGATCGAGTGACGTCTCTCGCCGAGTCGCGCTATGACCGAAAATCGACCAGTTTGCACGTCTGCTGCCGTTTCCAACCGGTGGCAAAACCGCGAACTGGCAGCAAATCCAGAGCGGGAATAAGGGAAATGTCCTGAGGAGATGGATTTAATAAACAGAGCAGACGAAGGCGAGTCGCTCGGCCGTTGTTGAACCGCATCCAGCGAGTCAGCTATCAGTCTTGGGTATTGGAGAGGAAATCGCGCAGACCAGGATATGTGCTGTTCTCAGCGAGCACTCTCTCGAAATCTTTTCTTGCCATGGAACGCTTGCCTTCGCGTATGTAGGTCAAACCTCTTTCGAGCAGGGTGCGATGTCGCAGGTCCGCCGGTCGAGACCGAATCCGTAGAGCTTCTTTAAACGACTCACGGGCGGCCTCGAAATAGCCTTGCTCACGGAAGGCGACGCCTCGCTGGGTCAACAGGAAAGTTGATGCCTCGTCAGCGTTCGTAAGTGCTTCGGTGAGTTCGACGACGTCCTGCCACCGGCCCTGCGCGGCGTACAGCTCCGCCAGCGATACAGCGGTAACAGTGCTCGGCTCCAGCTGTTCAACGACTTCGATGGCGGACGAGAGGTCGCCAGTCACTTGATAGATCTCGCCGAGCAGGAGGCCAATGTAATTTCGGTCTGGAGGCAACTGGACATTGATTCCGTCCGCAATGGGCAGAGTGAACGAGGCTGCAGGCAGATACTTTTTGACGAAGTCATCTTGGACGGGGTCATAGCCGGTGTTGAAGAGCCACGTCAACAAGTCGCGGCTACGCTTCATATCGCCAGCGGGCACAGACACCAAGGTGGCTTCAAGCAGTGCGGCCAGTGGGCGGGCTGGCGGGTAATCAGCACCGATTTGGGCCAGCGATGCATAGTCAGGTTGCCCCACGGCGGCTTTGTAGAGTTTCTTTTCCCATTTGGGTGCGAAGACCCCTGGGGAAGGCATCTTAGGCGCCGCCGTACTCGTAGCGGTGCTTGCTGGCCTTCCGCGTCTAGATCGACTCCCCGACGAGTGGGCCTTTGTGCGATAAATGCCGGTACCTGGTATGCCAACAGTCTGCGTCACACGCCCGGAGGTGTTGGCGGAAATTCTTGCGCCTTTCACGCCTGCACTCATCCCCAGAGTCTTAGGAGTGACTGTCATCCTGACACCTGGCGCGATTTTGAACGATTTCCGTACCCTGAAACCCATCTGAGCCCCATGACTTTGTAGGTTCTTCGACTGCAGAATGTTACCTCTCAGTGTAGACAACTGCTGCCCCAGTCGTAGGAAGTTCGCGGTGCAGGGTATTGCGTGAAAGGAGTTGGCCTGATTCGGAAAGCACTGCCCTAGACTCACCCCATGAACCGGGTTAGCCCGCTCGATCTCGTCGACGTCTTCGTTTACACGGTGGTGCTCGGTCTGTTCGTGCAGTTCTTCCCGGCAGTCATCACTGAATCCTTTCTCATGACGCTGCTGACCGCCGTCCTGCTGAAAGTGGTGCTGGAAGGCGTTGTCTGGTTGAAGAAGAGGCTTCTGGCACATGTGCGCTCGGACCAGCCGGGTGTTCGACGGGGAATCAGTGCCGTGACGCTGTTGCTGGTCCTGCCCGGAAGCAAACTCGTGGTCCTGGAAATGACCGCGTTGGTATTCCGCGGCTACGTCCAGCTGGGCGGGTTTTTTCTGGTGACAGCGCTCATCGTGGTGCTTATGCTCGCCCGGGCAGGCATGCGGCGGCTCTTCGCAGAGCGGCCCGGCCAGTTCCCTCCATTTCAACCAACCGATTGAGACGGAACCGCTCATGGACCTTCCCGCATCCATCCAGGCCTTCATCGACACCACCAACCGGGCAGACACCGAAGCTTTCGTCGCGGCCTTCACCACAGATGCGACCTTGGAGGACTGGGGTCGGAACTTCACCGCACACGACGGCATCCGCACCTGGAACCGCACCGATAACATCGGGAAGAACACCCGGCTCGAACTCGTCGACTGGCGGCAGACCGCGGCGGACACGTACATCGTGGAGCTCCAGGTCTCCGGCGACGGCTACAACGGGACCGGACCAATGGAATTCTCCCTGGCCGGAGACCGCATAGTCCGGCTCACCATTTCCGACTCGGTCGGCTGACGCCTCATACGCGCTACCCAAAGCCCAGCTTCACCGCCGCCCGCACACCCTCCAGATAGTCGGACGGACGCTCCCACGCAGCGAAGTGCCCGCCGCTTTCGAATTCCATCCAACCGGCCACGTTGAAATAACGCTCAGCGAACTGCCGGGGCGCGTTCACCAGGTCCTTCGGGAACAGTGTGAACACGGTCGGGGTCTCGATCCGCGGCCAGCCCGTTGGCCGGCCCGCAGCGTAGGGAGCGAACGACGTCCCGATCGACCCGGTGAACCAGTACGCGCTGATCCAGGTCAGGGTCTCGTCCAGGCTGAACGCATTCGTCAGCGTTCCGTCCGAATCGGTCCAGCGAACCAGCTTCTCGCCGATCCACGCTGCCAGCCCGGCCGGTGAATCACCAAGCCCCGCCGCCAGGGTGACGGGGCGGGTGGACTGCTCGTGCGCATATCCACCCTCAGCCCCCTGCCAGCGCCGCGCCCGGGCAGCGTACTCCCGCTCGGCGTCGTCCAGGTCCTGCGGCGGCGCGAGGTTGACGTGGTACTGGGACACATCGGTCAGGTGCAGCGCCGTCACGACGTCGGGATGCCGCGCCGCCAGCGCCTCCGCGACGTCGGAGCCCACATCCCCTGCCGACACCACATACCGGGCGAACCCGAACTCGGACATCGCCGAAGCAACCGCATCGGCCATCTCCACGGAGGACATCCCGCCCGCCGGCACGGGTGCGGCAAACGGATAGCCGGGCAGCGCCGGCGCCACATAGGTCAGGTCCGTCAGCAGCGGAAAGAGCCGCTGGAACCGCAGGATTGAATCCGGCCAGCCGTGCAGCAGCAGCACCACGGGCGACGACGGCGAGCCGTAGGCAGCTTCCGCCCGGGATACGACAGCCCGCACCGGAACGGTGGACAGCTCCGTCTGCTCCCAGGGCAGCGCCGAAAGCCATGCCTCCTGCGCCGGCCAGTCGAACCCGGTCCGCCAGTGCTCCACCAGTTCGGCGAGCCGCTCCCCGCCGAAACCCAGGGACTCGCGGCTGCGGTTGAACAGCCGGGGTTCGGGCACCGGCCGGAACCGGGCCAGGCGCTGCTGCAGGTCAGCGAGGGCTTCGGGCGTGGTGGGCACATAAGCGCTGCGGGTCACGGCATCTCCAAGTCTTCGGCAGGAAAGGTTTCCCGAAACTATAAGGGGTCTCCCGGCGGTGCCGGGAGAGCCCTTATGAGCACAGGAAGACGATCAGGCGCCGAACAGCTCCTGCTCCAACGCATCGATCTCCGCCGTCATCGACGCCTTCAGCGCAGCCTTGTCCGCGTCCGGAAGCCAGCAGGCATCCACACCGGCCAGCGCGGACTTCCGCAGCCAGGACCGGTCCAGGCCGAGGTCGTCCACGGCAATCCGGTATTCGTTGGCCAGAGTGGTGGGGAACATGCCCGGGTCATCGGAGGCGAGGATGACGTTCAGGCCGGCGTCCACCATGGCCTTGATGGAGGCGCGGCGCCACGGCCGCCAGGAGCGGCGGGACGTGGTGAAGATGCCGGTGAACGGAACCTGTTCCTCGCGCATCCGGGCGATCACGGCGTCGTCCTCCATCACAAAGTAGCCGTGGTCAATCCGGTCGCAGCCCAGCACATCCAGGCAGGTGATGGTGTTGACCGCCACCGGCGCGTGCTCGGAGGAATGTGCGGTGCGCTTCAGCCCGCCCTTGCCGGCGAGCTGGTAGGCAGCTTCAAACCGCTCGGGCGGGCCGGCAGTTTCCAGGTTGTCCAGGCCGATGCCCACCACATAGTCGTTCGGGGCGTTCAGGATCTGCTGGACCCGGCGCACGGCGTAGGCGCCGTCCTGGCTGCGGTCGATCCCAACAATCAGCCGGCCGCTCATCCCGAAGTCCCGCTCGGCCCTCCGGATGCCCTCCACGTACGCGTCCACGCAGCCGGCGTACCCCAGCTCGGTCAGGGCAGGGGGGACGTCGTCAATGAACAGCTCCAGGTGCCGGGTGTTGCTGGTGCGGTGCGCTGCCTCGAACGCTTCATAGGTGATGCGGGTGAGATCGTCGGCCTCGGTCAGGGCCTGCATGACCCACTCCGAGGCCTGGAACAGCGAATACCGTTCGCCCACCGGGTCCAGGGAGTAGTCCTCCACAATCGGAATCCGCGCGTTCTCGTACGGGGTGAAGTCCCGCATCACCGAGGAGATGTTGGCGAAGATCGTCTCCGGGTCCTCCGGCAGCACCAGCCCGGCCTTCGCGGCCAGCTCGGCGAACGTTGACGCACGCACGGTGCCGATGAGGTGGCAGTGCAGGTCCGTTTTCGGAATCCGGGCGGCGAACTGCTGCAGGGCCGTGGGCTCGGTAGCTGCTGTCTCGGGAGAGGTCTCAGTGGTCATGCGTCCTGGCTTTCAGTGCTGCGGAAAATGCTGGAAGAAGAACGGGTTCCGGTCCCGGCACAGAGGCCGGGACCGGAACCCGCGGGGAATTACTTGGAGGAAGCTTCCCGGGCGAAGCGGTCAACCCAGGTGTCGTAGTTGGCCACGATCGTGGGGAAGTCCAGGGTGGAGAAACCGGCGGCGATCGGGTCCTCGGCGATGTCGCCCACGACGGCGGTCAGGGTGTCCGGGATGACAGCCTCCGGGTTCACGGGCAGGTCGCCTACCAGCTCAGCGGACGCGCCCTGTGCCTCGGCGGAGAGCAGGTAATCGATGAACGCGTGTGCGGCGTCGAGGTTTTCGGCGCCGGACGGGATCAGGGCACGGTTGGTGGCCATGTAGCGGCCTTCGTCCGTGGCGGTCCAGGCAACCGGCTCGCCGTTGGCAATGAGGTCCGTGGCAAAACCGTTCAGCGTGGGGGAGGCGACGATTTCGCCCTGCACCAGCAGGTTGGTGATTTCGGTGGAGGAGGAGACGAACTTCAGGATGTTCGGAGCCCAGCCGCCGATGGTGGCCAGTGCGGCATCGATGTCATACGGATCGTTTCCGTAGGTATCTGCCACTGCCGTCACGGAGAGCTGGCCGCCGGTGGTGGAGATGTCCGGGAAGGCCAGCCGGCCGGCGTAGTCGGCGTTGCCGTACAGGTCCCAGCTGGCTGCTTCCTCGGCGGAGAGGTCCCCGGTGCGGTACAAGACGCCGTTGAGCTGGTAGCTGTAGGACGGGCCGGAGAAGTCCTCGGAGACGGCGAAGTCGGCAATGTTCTCCAGGTTGGGGATCTTCTCCGCGTCAACGGCCTGGAAGAGGTCCTTTTCTTCGCCCATGGCGGCGTAGAAATCGGACATCAGCATGACGTCCACGCCGGAGTCGCCGCCGGCCAGTTCCAGGGAGGAGAGACGGTCGGCGTTGGAGCCGGTCTCGATTTCCACGGTGATGCCGGTCTTTTCCTCGAAGGGCTTCACCACGGCTTCCTCGAAAGCTTCCACCCCGAACGGGAAGGTGCTCAGCACCAGGGTCTTGGACTCCGCGGAGGCATCGTCGGTGGCGGCGTCCGAACCGCAGCCGGAAAGGAGCAGTGCAGCGGCGACGGCGGCAACGGAGAATTTCGCTGCACGGTTGCGGGGGAGGGGCATGGGGATTTCCTTTCGGTGGTACCCGGCACAGCTGCGCCGCGTAGGTTCAGGGCATTACGGGGGATTGGGGAGGACGGGAGGTGCCGGTCCGGGGAGAGCCCGGCTCCTCCCGTCCGGTCTAGGCGGCGGAAGGAACGACGTCGGCGGGCAGCGCGACGATGTCTCCGCCGGAGGCGGTGATCCGCACCGGGTCACCGGGGCGAAGGGCGGGCAGGGCCGCGCTCTGCGAGTTGCGGTGCACGGAGACCTTCAGCACCGTTCCGGCAGCGTCCACGGTGAGGATCTCATCCGTTCCGCGGTAGGCCACCGAGGTGACGGTGGCAGGAAGATCCAGCCCGCCGGCGTCGTGCACCTTCTCCGCCGAGGCAAGGTGCAGGTGCTCCGGACGGACGGTGACCAGGCCGCGGCCGGGCAGCTCCAGGAAGTTCTCGTAGCCCAGGAAGTCGGCGACGAACCGGCTTGCCGGCGCGGTGAAGACCTCGGACGGGGAACCTGTCTGCTCGATCTTTCCGGCGCGCATCACCACCATGGAGTCGGACATTTCCAGGGCTTCGTCCTGGTCATGGGTCACCAGCACCACGGTCAGGCCGGTTTCGGCCTGGATGCGGCGGATTTCGGCGCGCATCTGCACCCGCAGCCGGGCATCGAGGTTGGAGAGCGGCTCATCGAGCAGGAGCAGCCGCGGCCGGATGGCGATGGCCCGGGCCAGCGCCACACGCTGCTGCTGTCCGCCGGAGAGTGCCTTGGGCTTCCGGGCAGCCAGATGCCCCAGCCCCACCATGTCCAGGCACTCGGCGATGCGGGCTTTCCGCTCATTGGCGGGAACCTTGCGCAGTTTGAGGCCGTAGCCCACGTTGTCCGCGATGGTCAGGTGCGGGAAGAGGGCATAGGACTGGAAGACCATGCCCAGGTTCCGCTTCTCCGGCGGCAGCTTCGTGGCATCCGAGCCGCCGATGATGATCTGCCCCGCGGTGGGCTGCAGGTAGCCGGCGAGCATCCGCAGGCTGGTGGTCTTGCCGCATCCGCTCGGACCCAGGAGCGTAGTGAGCTTGCCTTCCTCGATCTGGAGGTTGATGGAGTCCACGGCCAGGGCGGAGCCGTAGTTCTGGCTCACGTTCACGAATTCTGCTGCGGGCGTGCTCACGAGTTGATACCTCCGAAGATTTTGGCGAAGCCCACGGTCCGCTCGGCAATAATGGCGATGACGACTGTTCCGGCCATGATGAGCGTGGACATGGCGGCGATCATGGGGTCGTAGGACTGCTGGACGTAGTCGAGCATGGTGATGGGGAAGGTGCTGAAATCCCGGCTCTGCAGCAGCAGGGACAGCGGAACGTTGTTGAACGAGGTGATAAAGCTCAGCAGCGCCGCGGAAATCAGGCCCGGCCGCATCAGCGGCAGCGTCACGGTCCGGAAGGTGTGCAGGGGCGTGGCGCCCAGTCCGCGGGCGGCGTCTTCAATGCTGAGGTCGCTGAGCACCAGGGTGGAACCGGTGACCCGGACGGTGTACGGCATGAGGATCACCACGTGGCCCAGCAGCAGCACCCAGAAGGTATCCGCCCGCAGTGCAATGACCAGCTGCTGGTACAGGGCCAGGCCGATCACCAGCTCCGGCACGATCAGCGGCGACGCGAAGAACGTCTGAACCGCCCCCTTTCCGGCGAACCGGCTGCGGGCGATGGCCAGGGCCGCCGGCACGCCGAGCAGCAGGGCCAGCACGGTGGCAACCACGGCCAGCAGCAGCGAAGAGACAAGCGAGTCCATGAACGGACCGTAGGAGAGGGCCTTTTCGAACCACTGCAGGGAGAAGCCCGACGGCGGGAAGGCCAGCGAGCGTCCGGCCGTAAAGGAGGTCAGGACTACGAACAGAATCGGCACGATCATCACGAGGTAGCCGATCACCGCGAGGCTGAGCAGGACTGGGCGGGTTTTCATTCAACCTTCCCCTTACGCGATCCGAGGGCGGATGACAGGCCGGAGACGGCGAAGACCAGCACGGTCATGATCAGTGCCGTGGCCGAGGCCGCTTCCCAGTTCACGGTCACCGAGGAATAGGTGAACAGCTGGGTGGAGAGCACCCGCTGCCCGGTGCCGCCGAGCAGGTACGGGGTGGTGTAGGCGGTGGCCGCGCCGGCAAAGACCAGGGTGGAGGCGACGACGACGCCGGGCAGGGACAGCGGCACCACCACGCTCCACAGCGTGCGGGTGCGGGACGCGCCCAGGCCGCGGGCGGCGTCGTCGAGGTTCTTGTCCACCTGCGCAATCGCGGAGTAGCAGGTGATGATGGCCAGCGGCAGGAACAGCTGCAGCATGCCGAGGATGACGGCCAGCGGTGTGTAGAGCAGCTGCGGGCCGCGCTCGCTGAGTCCCAGCCAGACAATGAGCTGGCCGACGGCGCCGTTGCTGCCCAGGATGACCAGCCAGCCGAAGGTGCGTACCACGTTGCTCAGCAGCAGCGGGAAGATAGCCAGCGCCAGCCACACTCCGGCGAAGCGGGAATTGGAGCGGGCGAGCAGGAAGGCAATGGGGAAACCGAGGAAGATGCACAGCGCCGTGACAGTCAGCCCGAAGAACAGGGTGCGGCCAATGATGGCCAGGTCGTAGGGGTCGCTGAGCATCTGCCACAGCCGGGCCAGGACTTCCCCGGGACTGGTGCCCGGCGGGCTGAAGAGCATGACCAGCGCCGGGATGGCGAATCCCAGCACCAGAACTACGGCCCCCGGTGCAAGCAGGAGCTTGGGTCTGCGCAGCATAAAGCGATATCCCCGAATCCGAATGAGTTATGAAACCGGTTGTGGAACCGATTGCACATTAGCCTAGTAGGATCGTGTTTCAGCTTTGTTACTGAACTTCACAAGCAGTCGTGTTCCCATGTCACGGCTATGATGGCGGGCTAGGAAGAGGGGGAACCGATGGCAACACTGGACGACGTCGCCGCGCTGGCCGGTGTGTCCAAGGCGACCGCTTCCCGCGCCCTGGGCCGGCCGGAGCTGGTGGCCCCGGACACCATCGAACGGGTCCGCGCCGCCGCGGATTCCCTCGGCTTCCAGCCGAGCCGGATTGCCCGGGCCCTGGCCCGTGGGCGCACCGGGCTGCTGGCGCTGGTGGTCCCCAGCCTGCAGAACACGTTCTTCGCCCCGATCATCGAAGGCGCCCAGGCGGCCGCCGAGGAATCAGGCAACCACCTGACCATCGCCGTCAGCAACCTGGCATCGGCTGCGGACAACGCCGGCCTGGAACGCCTGGCAGGGCAGGTGGACGGGCTGATCCTCAACGCGTCACAGGCCAGCCCCGAGGTGGTCCGGCATGCCGAGTCCCTGGCACCGACCGTACTGATCGAGCGGGAACTCCCGGGCATCCCCTCAGTGGTTGCTGACACCCCCGCGGCCTTCGGTGAACTCGCGGCGGAGTTCGCGGCGCAGGGCCACGCCCGGATCGCGTATGTGGGCGGCCCCGACGGTTCCTGGCCGGACAGTATGCGCACCCGGGCCGTGCAGCAGGCCCTGGCGGGCAGGGCGGATCTGACCGTCCTCGGTCCGTTGCCTCCGCTGGCCGAAAGCGGCATCCGGCTGGCCGACGACGTGCTCGCCTCACGTGCCACCGCCGTCCTGGTCTATGCCTCACCGATTGCACTGGGACTTATGTACGCCCTGCAACTGAGGGGCATCAGTGTGCCGCAGGACCTCGTGGTGAGCGGTGATGCCCGGATCGCCCGTGCCCTGGGTTCCTCCGGGGTGCCCTCGGTGGACGTCGATGGAATCCAGGTGGGGCAGCAGGCTGTTGAGCTGCTGCTGCAGCGGCTGGAAATGCGTGCTCTGGAAGTGCGCGGCCTCCCGGTGCCGGGGCAGGCAGGCCCGGAGCAGCGCCGGCTTTCGGTGCCGGTGCACTGGTCCTAACGGCGGTGCAGGCCGGTGATCTCAGGAACCAACGCGCCCGCTGACCGGCCCCGGACGGCACCCAGCCAGACGCCGGCACCGTAGGCCAGATCATCCAGCCGGCGGGCTAGGTGTAATTCCCACGGAGGTTGTGAACAGCGTGGCGTGATGTAAAGGGCGAGGGCCTCCGGTATCGGTTTGGGTTACCACACTCATCTCGATACCAAGAGGCCCTCGTGTCCTACGTTACCCATGCCGACGCTGAGCTGACACCCAGGGGCAGGTTAGAACTCGCCCGCCTTGTCGTTGAGCAAGGCTGGACACTTCGCCGGACTGCGGAGCGATTTCGTTGCTCGCCTGCAACGGCAAAGAAATGGGCGGACAGGTACCGTGCGCGCCCTCTGGCTCGCCGCCGCCGCCCCGGGTGTGGCTGGAGCCGTGATGCAGGGCGTCACCCGCAACCCGCTGGCCGACCCGGGCATGGCAGCCTCAACGGCGCCTCCTGGAACCAGGCCCTGCCTGCTCGCCGCCCTGCTGATCTGCGGTCCGGTACTGCTGGGCCAGGCCCCATCCTCGGTGCCACCCGGGCTCAGCGAGGCGAGGAGAGCGGGCACGCGTGTCGGGAGGCGTCGGCTTGACTGTGCCGTGACGTCATAGTTTCGGATGGGTGCATGAGTCGAAACACGTGGGTCTATCTGGGGTCATACAGCCTGTCGCTGTTGGGTAACGGGATCGCGTCGGTGCTGTTCCCCCTGCTGGTACTCGCCAAGACCGGCGACATCCTCGCCGCGGGGATCCTCGCGTCGGTGACCGCTGCGGTCGCCGCGGTCACCGGGGTGTTGGCCGGAGTCGTCGTGGATCGGGTGAACCGGCGCACGGTGTCGATCGTCAGCGATGTGTTCTCGGCGGGTTCGGTGGCCGCGCTTCCGGTCGTGGATGCGGTGTGGGGGCTGAATCTGACGTGGTTCATCGTGCTCGGCATCATCGGGGCGTTTGGTGACATGCCGGGCATGACCGCACGGGAGACGATGCTGCCCCGCCTGGTGCAACTCGACGGCGGCAAACCGGGTGCGCTGGACCGGCTGGTCGGAGTGCGCGAATCACTCTCCGCGGCGCTCATGGTGGTCGGGCCCGGTGTCGGTGGTCTGCTCGTGTTCCTGTTCGGGGTCAGCTCGACGACGCTGTTCATCACCGCGGGAATGAGCCTCGCCGCCGCAGCGCTCTCCCTCGCGCTCTCGTCGCGGGTCGGAGCGATCGAACCGATAGCTGGCGCTACGGGGCACGGCGGTTCACCTGGGGTGCGTGGTGTCGTGACCGATCTGGTGGCGGGATGGCGGTTCCTGCTTGGGCACCGGCTTGTGCTCGGTGCGAGCGTCTTGACGGCGGTGTTTGTTGCGGTCATCGCGGGGTTGCAGGCGACGATCCTGCCTGCCTACTTCCTCCAGGAGCGACTGCCTGAGTTCAGCGGGTTCGCGGTCACGGGTATCGCTCTCGGCAGCCTGTTCGGTGCGGGCGTGTATGCGGCGATGATTGGGAGGATTTCGCGTCGTGCCTGGTTCGTGATCGGCATGGTCGGCAGCGTGATCGGGTTCGCCGTCCTGGGGGCGATGGGTGCGCCGTGGCTGGTGATCGCCGCCGCGGTGCTAATCGGTGTCACTAACGCGCCCATGTCCGCCGTGCTGGGTGTTGCGACGATCGAGGCGACCCCGGATCGGATGCGGGGGCGCGTGCTGGGTGCGCAGAACGCGCTCATGCTCGCCGCCCCCGCTCTCACCGCTGCACCGATCGCCGCCATCGCCTCCGGGTACGGGCTCACCGTGGCAGGGGTCGGGATCGCGGTGGTCATGGCCGTCACCGCCGTCATCGCGCTGATCGTGCCTGCGTTCCAGTCGTTGGACACAATAGAGACACCGGATTCAGGGACACCGGAACCAGTCGAGCAGGAGGGATGAGCATGGCGTGGAGCACGAGGCAGCTCGCTGACCTCACCGGGGTGACACTCCGGTCGATCCGCCACTGGCACGACGTCGGGCTCCTGCCTGAGCCGGAACGGCGTAGCAACGGGTACAAGCAGTACACCGCGCGGCACCTCGTGCTCGCGCTGCGCATCGCGCGCCTCACCGGCCTCGGGTTCACCTTGGAACAGGTCGCAGGGATGCTCGAATCTGAGGAGCAGGGGCAGGAATCCCTGTATGGGCTGCGCACCGAACTCGACGGCAGGATCACCGAACTCACCCGCATCCGCGCAGACATTGACAAACTCATCGCTCGGGGCTCCTCACCCGATCTCTCACCAGAAGCACTCCTCGCGATGGAGGCCCTCGGGCCGGGGCCCGGCTCCAGGAACGTGGCCATCCTGCTCGCACGGCTGCTCCCGAACGATGTCATGCCCAGCTTCGCGGAAACCGTGCACGGCGCACCCGATGCGCTCACCCGGCTCAATACGGAACTGATGCAGCTGCCACCAGACACGCCAGAAGCGGAGATCACCGCGCTGGCCGAACGCGGGGCCAGGCTCATCACCGCGTTCCTCACCGAGCGGGGTGACGCCCTCCAGCACTTCGACATCAGCATCGGGGAACAGGAGGGCGCGGATGCAATGACCACGCTCATGAACGAGCACCTGAACACCGCGCAACAACGCGTCATGACCCTCTTAATCGAACGCCTCACCCAGCCCGACCAGCAGCCCTGACACACGGTCCCGCCACTGAGCGGGGCCGCGTGCTCACATACAAGCTCGCTTCACGGCGCTCGTTGCGGGGATCGTCATGGGAGGTACCTCCCTCGTCTCTCAAGACGTAGGTACATTTACCTCCTCACGGGACGACTTTATCGGCGTAACGGATTCAGGCCCGGCAGCCGGGATCGCCTAGCCTGAGCGCATGGCTAAACCAGTGCTGACCATCCTCACCGGCAACCGCGAAGTCACCGGCTTGGAAAACCTGCGGGCGCTCGCCGACGTGCGGCTGGCCTCCGATGCCGCCGAACTCGCAGACGCGCTGCCGGGCACCGAAATCGTGTACCTGTGGAACTACTTCGCCGACGGCCTGCGCTCGGGCTGGGACCGGGCCGACGCCCTCAAATGGGTGCACCTGCCCGCCGCCGGGGTGGACCGGCTGCTTTTCCCGGAACTGGCGGCCTCCGACGTCACCGTTACCAACGCCCGGGGGATTTTCGACGCCGCGATGGCCGAGTATGCGCTGGCCGGGATCCTGTACTTCGCCAAGAACTTCCCGCAGGCCCGGATGAACCAGGCCAAGCGGAGCTGGCAGCACTTCGGCACCTCCAACCTGGCCGGCACCCGGGCGCTGGTCGCCGGAACCGGGAGCATCGGCCGTACGACCGCCCGCCTGCTGCGCGCCGCAGGCATCCAGTCCGACGGGTTGGGCCGCACAGCGCGCGACGGCGATGCGGACTTTGGTGCGGTGTTCGCCAGTGCGGACTTTGCCGCTGTCGCCGGGAACTACGACTGGATTGTGCTCGTCGCTCCGCTGACAGACGATACCCGCGGCATGCTGAACGCTGAGGTGCTGGGGGCCATGCGTTCCACCGCGGTGCTGGTGAACATGGGCCGCGGGGACCTGGTGGTGCAGTGCGCTCTGGAGGGGACGCTGCGCGACGGCGGAATCCGCGGGGCGGTGCTGGATGTCACCAGCCCCGAGCCGCTGCCGCAGTCCAGCCCGCTCTGGGGCTTGGAGAACGTGCTGATCACACCGCACCTCGCGGGCGATTCGCAAAGCCACCTGCCCGCCATGGCAGCGCAGTTCGAAGCGAACCTGCGGGCGTACCTGGCGGGCGAGCCGCTGGAGAACGTGGTGGACAAGCAGCTGGGGTTCGTGGCGTCGGGGAGCTGACGCGCTGGCCGGTTCGTCCGGCGGTAGGATTCTGTTCCATGAGTTCGAAAGGGCGCACCTGTGTGGTGTGCGGTAAGGCAGGGGTCATCGAGTGGATGATCTCAGGTGGCGGGTCCTCCGGAACTGTTGCACTCTGTGGCATGCACAGCTTGCCGTTGAAAGAAGCCTTGGAGGCTGCTGCGGACGCTCCGCAAGCTGTAACGCCCCCGCCGTGGAAGGCCTCGACTGAGTTGCCCCGCAGGGCAAGCCGCCGTCCCAAGATCCAGACGTTGGACTGGACTCCGCCGGGCTCCTGAGCAGTCTGCTCAGAGGGGTTGCGGCCAGTCCTGGACAAAAATGAAGCGGCCGCCATCACTTCCCCGTGGGTAGGTGGCGGCCGCTCACTTCCGCTTAGCTGTTCTTTGCTGCGCTCTCGGGCTCCCGAATGATCCACTGGTCTGCTTCGGTGCGGGGGACGTAGTAAAAACCGCCCTTGCGGCTTGCTGAGTTCGGTGGTGCCTCCTTGTGGTATGCAACCACAACATCGTTCTCCGCCAGGTCGTAAAGCCAATCCCGGAGCAGCCGGTCTTCTTCCTCGGACAGTTTCCCGCCGGCCCGCTGACGGGCGATGCTCCTGAAACGGTCCATAATGGCGGTCGCTTTGTGCTCGTCGGCGATTTCCCATGGCAGGACATCCTTATAGGTTGCCCGTTCCTTGGTAAACCCTGCCCGTTCCAGTGCTTTCCAAACCCCGGCCTCGGTAACGCCGTATTCCTTGGCAATATCAGCAAGACGCCATCCTTCCGCGCGCAGGCGCTTCAGGGTGGTGTTGTCCGGGAGTTTACGTTCAGCGGGCAATGCAGTCCTTCTCTCTTCGAAAACCCAAGGGGCAGCCATTTTGGCTGCTTCCCTGCTTCCTTTTGTCGGTCGCAGATCTAAGTTAAACAATGGCCTCGCTGATTGTCAATCTCAGATATTCGTTGGCCTTTTATGGTGCATTGGCCGGAGGTTGAGTCATCCTGTGTTGCACAGGATGCCGTTTAAGAACCCCAGCCCCGGCATTCCCACCGTCCGTTACTGATGGGGTGGATGTGGTCCCGGAAGGCAACAGGTTTCACAACGGATGGGAACGGCGGGCTGCGGCCCACCCGCAGGCCGCAGCCCGCGGGCCGCCGGCCCCGGACCAGCGGATCCGCAGCGCGCCGCCCCCGGCCGTTACCCCCTAAAGCCGCGGAGTGCGCGGCGGCTGAGCGCGGCGGGAACCGGTGGCCTCAAACGCAGCACCAAACCGGAGCAGCGCATTGTCATCCCAGCCCCGGCCGGCAAACGTCAGCCCAACAGGCATGCCAATATCCGGCAGGGTGCCCATCGGCACGGTAACCGTCGGGATGCCAAGATGCCGTGGCACCAAGTTCCCGTTGGCCACCCAGACGCCGTTGCGCCAGGCAAGATCGGCGGACTCCGGATTCACGTCGGCATCGGCAGGGCCAATATCGGCCACGGCTGGGAACACCACGGCATCCAGTCCAAGGGCATCCATCCATTCCTCCAGGTCAATCCGCCGGGTTTCCTCCAGCCCGCGAACGCCCTCCGCCAGGTGCGGGATGTCGGTGAAGGATGCCACCGGGTGCTCCCGCACGTGCTCCGGGTACATCGCAATGTCATCGTCAAACCCGGTGTACCGGTCCGGCAGCGCACCCTCGGGATGCGGGAAGATCGCGGCGCCGTCGACGTCGGCCAGCGAGTTCAGCTTCGGATCGCCGTTGGCTGCCAGGAAGTCATCCCATGCCCAGGCTGAGAGGTCCACGATTTCGCGGTGCAGGAACTCCGGGCTGACCAGGCCGCGGGTGGCGACGGTCGGAGCTCCGGGCCGGTCGCCCTCGTAGTTGGACACCACCGGGAAGTCGACCTCCACCACTTCGGCTCCGGCAGCTTCCAGATCGCGGCGGGCGGCCTGCCACAGTTCCAGGACGCTGTCCCGGGTTTGGATCCGCTGTCCGGTGGGGCCGCCGATGCCGGGGGAGTCCGCAGTGCCGGCCTCCGGATCGGCATTGATGTACATCTTCGGCACGCCAAAGCGTTTGCCGGCCAGGACTCCGCGCGCGGCGTCCGCTGACGGCACCGCCAGGGACGGGTACGACGGCGGACGCACCTGCGCTGCGGACGGAACCTTCACCCAGGGCTGGGCGCGCCAGAAATCCCCGCGGGTCTCGGCGTCGTCCGCCACAATCACGTCCAGGACTTCCAGCAAATCCGCCATGGACCGGGTGTGCGGAACCACCACGTCCATGGTGGGCACCAGCGGCCAGTTCCCGCGGATGGAGATCACGCCGCGGGAGGGAGTGTAGGCGCAGAGCGCATTGCACGACGCCGGTGCGCGGCCGGAGGACCAGCTTTCCTCGCCCAGCCCGAACGCCGCGAAGCTCGCCGCCGTCGCCGTGCCGGATCCGTTGGAGGATCCGGACGCGAACGCCGAGGTGAGGAAGTCCGCGTTGTAAGGGCTTTCCGCCCGGCCGTAGAGGCCGCGCTGCATGCCGCCGTTGGCCATCGGCGGCATGTTCGTCAGCCCAATCAGCACGGCCCCGGCCTCCCTCAGCCGCCCGATCGTGAACGCATCTTCCTGTGCCACCAGGTCCGCGAAGGCTGGAGAGCCGGCAGCCACGGTCAGCCCCCGGACCTTGAAACTGTTCTTCGCGGTGTACGGAATGCCGTCCAGCGGGCTCAGGGTTTCCCCGCGGGCGCGGCGGGCATCGGAGGCGCGTGCCTCGGACAGTACCTCGGGGTTCTCCACGACTACCGAGTTCAGCGCCGGCCCGGACCGGTCATAGGCCTCGATCCGCGCCAGATAGGCAGTGACGAGTTCTTCGCTGGTGGTCTTCCCGGACTCCAGCGCCTCCCGCAGTTCGGCAATACCGGCCTCAACGACGTCGAACATCAGGCGTTCCCGCCCGGACCGCCGGCAAGGGGAAGGGGCTGCTGCTGGGTGATGCAGTGGATGCCGCCGCCGAACTCGAAGATGTCCCGGGCATCCACCAGCTCGATGGTGCGGCCCGGGTAGGCGCGGGACAGAATGTCCGCGGCAGCGGCGTCGTTCGCGTCGTCGAAGGCGCAGAGCACCACCGCGTCATTGGCGACGTAGTGGTTGATGTAGGAGTAGTCCACAAACCCGTCGCCGGCGTCGATCACCGTGGGTGCGGGAACATCGATGAGTTCGAGCTTCCGGCCGCGGGCGTCGGTTGCGGCTTCGAGGACCGCGCGGATTTCCTGCATCACTTCGTGGTCCGGGTGGGCCGGGTTGTCCTGCCGGTGCAGCAGGACCGTGCCGGGGGAGGCGAAGCACGCCACGATGTCCACGTGGCCTCGGGTGCCGAACTCGTCGTAGTCGCGGGTCAGGCCGCGCGGCAGCCAGATGGCTTTGGAGGTGCCGAGCCGGGCGTGGATTTCAGCTTCCACGCACTCGCGGGTGGCGCCGGGATTGCGCCCGTGATCAAGCTGCACCGTCTCGGTGAGCAGCACCGTGCCTTCGCCGTCGGTGTGGAAGCCGCCGCCTTCGTTGACCAGGCTGCTGGAGTGCACCGGCACGCCGGCCTGCCCGGCGACAAATCGTCCAAGGTGCTGGTCCTTGTCCCACGCAGCCCAGTCCTGGGCTCCCCAGCCGTTGAAGATCCAGTCCACTGCCGCCACGGAACCGTCGGCAGCATGGACGAAGGTGGGGCCGGAGTCCCGCAGCCACGCATCGTCCAGCTCGGCGGCCAGCATCTGGATCCCGCCGCCCAGGTATTCGCGGGCGGCAGCCAGGTCCGCTGGGTCGGCGAGGACGGTGACCGGCTCATACCTGGCGATGGTGCGTGCGACGGCGGACCACGCGGTGCGGGCCCGGTCAAGGGTGTCGCTGCCGGCCTCGCCGAAGGTTTCATTTGCCGGCGGGAACGCCATCCAGGTGCGTTCGTGGGGGGCCCACTCGGCGGGCATGGAGGTGGTGCTCGAAGACATTCGATGGATCCTTAGGGGTCGTTTAGCTCAGGGTAGCGGCCGCGGCGTCGAAGACCGTTTCGCCGCCGGTAACGGTCAGTAACACGCTGTTGGCCAGCAGGTTCTCTGCCGGGGAGGTCAGCGGGTCGGTGGCCAGGACGGTGAAATCCGCCCGGTAGCCGGCAGCGATCCGGCCCAGGCTGGCCTCGGCGCGGCAGGAGAACGCGGCGTCGCGGGTGGCATGGCAGATCGCGTCGGCCAGATCGAGGGCATAGCGGGGCAGGTTGGCCGGCAGCCCCGGTTCCAGCGCCGACTTCCGGGTGGCTGCGACGTAGAGGTTGGGCAGCGCCTGGTACGGGGCGGTGGGTGCGTCGGTGCTGATCGCCAGGGTGGCGCCGGCTGCGGTGAACTCCGTCCAAGGGAAGGCCCGGTCCACACGGGCATCACCGAGTACGGCCCGCCAGTTCTCTTGGATCGCCGGATCCGCGTGGACGGGCTGAACGGAAGCGACGACGCCGAGCTCCGCCAGGCGCGCCACGTTGGCTTCGGTGATGGTTTCAAGGTGTTCGATCCGGTGGCGGCGGTCCCGCGCGCCGTTCACCCGCACGGCGTGTTCCAGCGCATCCAGGGCAATGTCCGAGGCCTCATCCCCGATGGCATGCAGGGCGACCTGCAAACCAGCGGCGTCGGCCGCGGCCACCACCGGCAGCAGTGCCTCCCGGTCCCAGATGGGCCCGGCCGTGCTGCCGTCCACATACGGTTCCTTCATGGCTGCGGTGCAGCTGTCGATGACACCGTCCACGATGATCTTGATCCCGCACAGCTGCAGGTACTCGGCGGTGGGCTGGGCCGCCAGCCGGCGTGCCAGCTCCAGGGCCCGGTCCACCTGCGCCAGGTTCTCCTCGGTGCTGTCCGTGCGGTGGATCAGCCAGTGGCCTTTGACCCGCAGCGGGAGGGTGCCGCGGCGGCGGGCGAGGGCACGTTCGAAGGCAGCGGCGTCGTCGTCCTGGACTGCCATGTCCACCGCACCGGTAACCCCGGCGGCGGCGTAATGCTCGAACGCGGACTCAAGCCAGGTGTCCCGGTCCTCGTCGCGTGCAGCACCGGCCAGGGCAGGCCAGACGATCTGCATGGCGGCGGTCTCGTACAGCATGCCGTCCGCAGCGCCGGCGGCGTCGCGGCCAATCCGCCCGCCGATCGGGTCCGGTGTGGCCGCATCGATGCCCAGTTCGGCCAGGGCTGCAGAGTTGACCCACACCGAATGCAGATCATTCGCGTCCAGGTAAACCGGCCTGTGCGGCACCGCGGCGTCGAGCAGTTCGCGGGTGGGAGCGGCGCCGTCCAGGGCTGAGTGCAGCCAGCCGGCGCCGAGGATACGCGGTGCGTCCGGGTTGTCCGCGGCTGCCGAGCGCAGGCGCCCCTGCAGGTCTGCGAGGCTGGCCGCGTCCCGCAGCTGGACCTTGCCCAGCGCCTGGCCGGTCATCAGCAGGTGGGTGTGCGCGTCGATGATCCCCGGCAGCACAAAGGCTCCGTGCAGGTCCACCGTCCGGGCGCCGTTCCCGGCAACGGCCGACGCCGCGGCGGCGTCACCCACGTACCGGAACTTCCCGCCGTCGACCACAAAGGCAGCGGCAGGCGGACCGTCAGCGGTGAAGACTGCCGCGTTGGTGTAGAGCGTGCGCATCAGGCCACCGCCGCCGCGGGTGCAGCCACTGCCGCAGCGGCTTTTTCGGCGCGGACGGAATAGCGGGAGATCAGCACAAACGGAACCAGCAGCACCAGCGTCATGACCGCGAGGAGAATGCCGAGGGCTTCGTAGCCGGCGGAGGCGGAGACCGCGGTGCCCAGGAACGGGGCGAAGGAGGAACCGATCAGATAGACGCCGAGCGCCGGAGCGGACCACTTGCCGGACGCATCGAGAGCGGCGGCGATGGCGATGATGTAGACAAAGGCGATCAGGTAGAGCGTGTTCCAGACAATGATCACCACCATGTACAGGCCGGAATCTTCCACCATGCCGGAAATGAACTTCATGGCGGCACCGGCCACCAGTACGACGGCGAGTGGAAGCGTGCGGCCCAGCCGGCGGCCGGCGAGGGCCACCAGGGCAGAGCCGGCCAGACCGCCGAGCGTGGAGAGGCTCAGCACCAGACCCATGCCGGTTTCATCCAGCCCGGCCTGGTCGGCGCCCATTGTGGCGGCAACTGCCCAGAGCGAATCCTCGCTGAGACCCCAGAGTGCGAAACATGCCAGCAGGGCCAGGCCGGCCACGGTGGCGGTGCGGGTGGCTTTGGGTGCAGCCGTCGCGGCGGCACCGGCTGCAACGCCCAGGGCGGCGGCAGCGGCGTCGGGCTCCGCGGCCGGACGGTCCGGCAGCCAGCCGGTGGCAAGCAGGGCGGCCAGGGCGAGCCCGGCGAAGAGTCCGAACGCGCTTCCCATGCCCGCGCCGAGGACGGGGATGACGAACAGGGCCACGGAGACGATGGCCCGGTTGCTGAAACCGCTGATGCCGGACGCACGGTCCGGGTTCCGCAGCGCACCCAGCGCTGCGCCTGCCGAGGACACCGCGCCGCCGGCGCCTAGGCCGCCGAGAATGACGCCGGCAATGACCACCGGTTCGGACGGGATGAACGCCGCTGCGCCGAAGCCCGCGGCGGTCAGGGCGAGCCCTGCCCGGGCAATGACGTAGCGGCCGGAGGCAGCGGCCCACCGCGAGGTAAGCAGGCATGAAGCGGCGCAGGCCAGCAGCGACGCCGTCATCAGAGTGCCGGCGGCGGTGACGGAGAAGCCCAGATCCTCAGTGAGGGCGACGATCATGATGGGCACCAGGTTGGCGGTCATAAAGCCGATCACGCCGATGCCGAAGACAGCGACGGCGCGTTTGGCGGTAAGGGGAACGCGCCCCTGCGCGGAAATGGTCTGGGCCATGGTGTCTCCCTCAGTGAGTGCGGTGACGTGTAAATGAATGGATTTCATTTACTTTCCGGCACGGCGGGCATCTCGCGCAAGAGAAAACGAAAGGCTTTCAGTTAAGTTTGTGTAAACTCCTGCGCCCGCAGCCCCTCGATGAGGACATCCAGTCCGAGTTCGAAGGCCGCTTCCGCCCGTCCTTCCACCGTGTAAGGCGCTTCCAGTGCCCGCTCCAGCGCCGGGAACTGCCCGGCCGGCGGGTCCCAGACCACGGCGGGCGCGTTGAGTTCCATGGCGGATCCGAGCACCAGGTTATCGATCAGGGACAGCGCGGACACGATGCGCTGCGGCGGCAGTCCGGCCTGTTCCAGGGCCAGCGCCATGGTTTCGTACGCGGCCAGGGCGCCGGGGTCCTCCACGGTCTGGGCCAGAATCAGCTGCACCAGGCGCGGATGGGCGGCAATGCAGGATCGGTAGGCGCGGACGACGGCGCGCAGGGCTTCGTCCCAGGGCAGGTCCTGCACCGGCACCTGCAGCTGTTCGGAGAAGACCCGTGCACGGATCAGTTCGATGATGTGCTCGCGGTTGTCGATGTGGTTATAGAGCGAGGACTGGCTGACCTCCAGCCGGCGGGCGATCCGGGGAAAGCTGAAGTTCCCCGTTTCGTCGATCAGCTCCAGCGCCGTGGTGACAATGGCGTCCACGGACAGCAGCGGCGAGCGGGGGCGGGGCATGTAAGGAACTCCTCGAATAGTGGGACTCAACAATCTACCGGCCGCCGCAGCCTTCGAGGTCCCAGGCGTATTGTCGTTGCGGCCCCCGCCGGGGCCGGACTTTTGGTGGAGATCGAGGCCGTGGCCGTCCTCGTCTAGGTTCCGCACCTCCCGCAGTGTCCGTCCCCGGGACTAAGCTCCGGGCATGGGTTGGGGAGAGTTCTGGCCGGCTGCCGCGGACTGGGCCATCACGTGGATTCCAGTGCTGGGGCCGCTGGGGATACTGGTGACGGCGCTGGTTGCCTATGTCGGCTACCGGCAGAAGCTGGAAGCGGACCGGCGGGCCCAGTGGTGGGTGCGCGCGCAGTGGGCACTCGAGGCCTCCCTGAGTGCAAATCCGCGCCGCTCCCTGGCCGGGCTGGCTGTGCTGAATGACCTCAAGACCTCTTCCCTGGCCACCCGGGAGGACCGTGAGCTGTTCCGGCTCATTGGTACGACGGCGCGGGAGGAGCTGCTCGGCGGTGCCGGCAGCGGTGCCGTTTCAAGCGTCCCGGCGGCGCGGACATCGGGGGCGGACGACGGCGGACCTGCCGTACACCGTGCCCGGGCGGAGTCCGAATCGATGCCGGACTCAGGGTCCATATTGGAGGCCGCCCTGCGGACACAGGTGGAAAAGCTCGCTGGGAAGGGGACGGAGCCGTCCTCCTTCTTGCTGGGCCCACCCGGCGCCCCTACCGTGGGAGAAGCTCAAAACCACTGACGCTGAGGGTTTACCGCGGCGTCCGGACCAACGAGGCGAACATGGGCTCCCAGGCGTTCGACAACAGCGATTATCGGGGAGATCCGCCGCAGGATCGGAATGCGGGCAGGGGACTGGCGGTCGCCGGCCTGATCGCCGGCATAGCTGCGCTGCTGCTGTTTTGGTTCCCGGCCGTCAACATTCTGGCGGTCGTGCTCGCCGTCATCGGGCTCGGCTTGGGTATCGGAGCGCTGGTTACCGCAGGCCGGGTCCGGGGTTCAGCCAAGGGTCTGGCCGTGGCGGCCGTAATCATTTCCGCAGCAGCACTGGTGCTGAGTGTGCTCGCAGCCGTCATGTGGGCATCGCTGTTCACTCCGATGGAGCGGAACACCGTGACTCCCTCCCCGGAGCCCACCAGTACCCTCACCCGCACCGCCGCGCCGTCGTCATCGCCTGCGACGGGCAGCGCCAGCAGCGCACCGTCGTCGTCCGCTCCCTCCGGCACAGCCGGGACGACTTCCGTACCCGCCGTCCCAACCAGCGGGGCGACCGCCACTCGCTGAGCCGCGCGGGACACGGCAAGGCCCACGGGATCGCCGAAGCTGCTTGTAGCTCCTCCCTGGCGCGCCTACCGTTGAAAGACCCGAATAATCGAGCCGCTGCTGGGAGGGCCAGAAACTCGGTTCCCTTGCTGCGGCATCCGAATCCAGCGAGGCGACGATGGGTACTGGGCCAAATGATCCGATGTACGGCTACGGCGGGCCGGGATATCCACCTCCTCCGGGGCTCATGCAGTCCAACAAGGGCTGGGGTCTGGCGCTCGCCGGGCTGATTCTGGGCATAGTGGCGCTGTTCCTGTTCTGGATTCCGATCATCAGCTGGCTGGCGCTGATTCTGGCTCTGGTTGGCCTGGGGCTCAGCATCGCGGCACTGGTGACGGCGGTTCGTCAGCGGACATCGGCCAAGGGACTGGGTATTGCTGGGGTGGTGGTATCGGGTGTTGCCCTGATAGCGGCGATTCTCGGGACTGCCCTATGGGGTGCGCTTTTCAATGCCGTGGAGGAAGAGACCAGCAACAACTCCTCGACAGTTACTCCGCGTGCAACGGCCAGTCCTTCCGCGTCCGGTTGGGCACTCCCGGGCCAGCGGGTGCTGGTAGAGGAGACGCTCGGTTTCAGCGGCGAGACGGAGGCGAGCTGGCAGACGCAGTAACCGGCCGGCGTCGTCGTTGCGGATGGCGCGCTGCGGCGTTCAGCCCGGCAATATTCGCGGCGAGCAGTGCACCAAGAATCAGTGCCAGGCCAACTAGCTGACTCGGCTGGAAGGACTCGCCCAGCACGGCAGCACCGGCTGCCGCGGCCACGACCGGGCTGAGCAGGGACAGGAAACTGACGCTGGACGCCGGCAGCCGCCGGATGCCCCGGAACCAGAGCCAATAGGCCAGCACCGTTCCCACCAGGCTCAGGTAGAGGTAGCCGGCAAGATTCGCGGCGGTGAAGGCCGGCAGCGCTGGTCCCTCAACCAGCAGCATGACCGGGACCAGGGACACCCCGCCGGCCACCAGCTGCCATGCGGTAGAGACCAGTGGTCCCGCCGGCGGCTGCCAGCGTTTGGTCAGGACTATGCCGGCTGCCATTGACGCCGCTCCGCCCAGTGCCGCCAGCACTCCGGCGGCGTCGAGCCTTGCTTCAGCTGAGAGGACCAGCAGCCCCACGCCGGCGATTCCTGCGGTGCCGGCACCAAGCTTCACCGGCCCCAGGCGCTCGCCGAGCACTCGGGCGGCCAGCACGGCCACCAGCAGCGGCTGCACCGCGCCGACCATCGCGGCCACGCCGCCCGGCAGCCGGTAAGCGGCAATAAACAGCAGGGCAAAGAACGCCCCGAAATTGAGCAGTCCCAGAACGGCGGACTTCCACCACCAGGCACCCGTCGGCAGCCGTCGAAGCACCGCAAGCAGCACCAGCCCGGCCGGCAGTGATCGCAGGACCGCGGCCAGCAGCGGCCGGTCCGGCGGGAGGAATTCCGTGGTGACCAGGTAGGTGGTGCCCCATGCGGCGGGGGCGGCGGCGGTAAGGGACAGCAGCCCGAGTTTGCTAAGCACTTAGCTATATTTACCTAAGCACTTAGAAATGTCCAGAGATTGCAGTCAAGTACGGCAAAAAGCGGGCACGCCGCGCCAGGTAATTGTGTATCTGGACGGCCCAAACGGGCGGTACACCTTCCGCCGGTGCAGTGCTCGGGGGAAGGCTGCCTAAGTACCTCATCCCCGTATGCCCCTTCCAAGGAGCTGGTTCCCAGTGTTCTTCCCAACACCTCGGCCCCGCACGCGTGCGGCCGCCGTCCTGGCTGCCGTGTGCGCGGCTAGCCTTGTAGTTATGCCGTCTGCAGCAGCATCTCCAGGTTCCGGCCATGGGTCCGGCCACGGGCACGGCCACGGCCATGGGCCCGGCCATTCCGGCAAGAACCACACCGCCAGCATCACGGTCATGGGCACGTCCGACCTCCACGGCTACATCGAAAACTGGGACTACTTCCAGAACGCGGAGTACGACGACGCCGCCGGCAACGACGTGGGCCTCGCCAAGATCTCCGGCCTGGTCAACCAGGTCCGTGCCGAGCGCGGCGTCGACAACACCCTGCTGATTGACGCCGGGGACACCATCCAGGGCACCTCGCTCACCGACTACTTCGCCAACGTCGAGCCGATCACCGAGACGGGTGAAACCCACCCAATGGCCGCCGCCATGAATGCCATGGATTACGACGCCGCTGCCCTCGGCAACCACGAATTCAACTACGGCACCGACTTGCTTGCCCGGTTCGAGGAGCAGCTGGACTTCCCGCTGCTCGCCGCCAACGCCGTCGATGAAAATACCAATAAGCCCGCCTTCACGCCGTACATCATCAAGACGGTCAAACCGAAGGGCAGCAAACCCATCAAGGTTGGCATCCTTGGCCTGACCAACCCCGGGATCGCCATCTGGGACAAGGGCAATGTGGAAGGCAAGCTGCGCTTCCCGGGGCTGGTCGAAACCGCCGCCGAATACGTGCCGCAGATGAAAGCCGCAGGGGCCGACGTCGTTGTAGTCAGTGCGCATTCGGGCACCTCCGGCACGTCCTCCTACGGCGATGAGCTGCCGCTAGAAAACGCAGCGACGCAGGTCGCCGAGGAAGTCCCCGGCATCGACGCGATCCTGGTGGGCCACGCACACCAGGAAATCCCGGAGCACTTCGTCACCAACAAGGCCACCGGCGAGCAGGTGCTGCTCACGGAGCCGCTGAACTGGGGCATGCGGCTGTCCGTCATGGACTTTGAACTGACCAAGGTGCGCGGACAATGGGACGTGACATCGGCGTCGGCCTCCCTGCTCAACGCCAACACCGTCCAGGCAGACCCGGTGGTCTCGGACCTGGTCCGGGACGCCCACCAGCGCGTCATTGACTACGTGAACACCCCGGTGGGCACGGCTACCGAGACGATGCCGGCCGCCGAGTCGCGGTACCGCGACACGGCCGTGATCGACTTCGTCAACGAGGTGCAGGCCCAGGCAGTGCAGCGGGCGCTGGCCGGCACCCCTGCCGGCACCCCTGCCGGCACCCCTGCCGGTGACCTCCCGGTGCTCTCCCTCGCCGCACCCTTCAGCCGGACTGCGGTGATCCCCGAGGGCCCGGTGACCATCCGTGACCTGGCCGGACTGTACGTCTTCCCGAACACGCTCTACGCGGTGGACCTGACAGGCGCGCAGATCAAGCAGTATCTGGAGTATTCGGCGAAGTACTTCAACCAGACGGCTCCGGGTGTACCTGTGGATCCGGAAATCCTGACCAACGCGGACGGCACTCCGGACTACAACTACGACGTGTTCTCCGGCATCGGCTACGACATCGACATCAGTGCGCCGGTGGGGGAGCGCATCACCAACCTGACGTACGACGGCGCTCCGCTGGATCCGGCGCAGCACTTCGCCGTTGCGACGAACAACTACCGCCAGTCCGGCGGCGGGAACTTCCCGCATATCGCCACGGCGCAGGTTTTGCTGAACCAGCAGACCGAAATCCGGCAGTTGCTGATCGACTACGTCGTGGCGAACCAGAGCATCAATCCGGCTGCGTTCGCGGAGGAGAACTGGCGGCTCGTCCGGGCAGGTGTGCCGGTCTTCGGGTAGGCGCGCCGGTTCGTGGGCTGCACCGGGACTTCAGTGTTCCGGGCGCGGCCGTTTCTTGGCGCCGGGGGCGTCCTCAGGGTCCTTGAAGCCGATGGCCCCGGGATTCCTCCACTTTGGGACTTCCCTCCCGGTTCGGGACATTCCTGCCAGCGCGCCGCGCAGGAATGTCCCAAACTGGCAGGGGTGTCCCGAACGGGAGGGATTGTGTCCCGGTTTCGTGCCCAAACTGGCAGGGAAATCCCGACGTGGAGGGATTGGGTCCGGGGCTGGTGCCCAAACTGGCGGGGACAGCCGAACTGCTCCGGTTTGGGAGATCGCTCCGCGGCGCCGCGGAGCGATTGTCACAAACCGGAGCGAACCCGGCCGACGGGCGGCGGGTAGCACCTCCGGAACCCGGCAATTAGACCCTGAACGCGGAGAACACCGAGTACATGTAGTCGGTGCCCTGCTGAAGGGCCGCGGTGAAGATCCGCTCGTCATTGCCGTGCATCCCGATCAGCTGCGCGTTGCTCAGGACGTAGGGGTAGACGCCGTAGCCGGGGATGCCGCGGTCGCGCCACGGTGCCAGGCTGGTGCCGGCTTCGAACAGTGCCGGAGTGAAACGGGCACCCGGATAGGTTTTCCGCGACGCCGACTTCAGCGCGCGGAACAGGTCGGTATCGACGTCGGCCGGCGGGATGGCCCACGTCTGGTCCAGTGTTGCCAGATACTCCTCTTCGCTGACTCCCTCCGGAGCGGCGATTCGAACTTCCACGTTGCTGCGGGAGAGCCGGTCGCGCACCTGGGCCAGGAAGTCCCGCGGTTTCTGTCCGCCGGGAATCGCACGGCAGTTGAGCCGTGCTTCGGCTGTGGAAGGGATGACGTTTTCCTTGTATCCCGCGTTCTCGATGACGAACGCGTGGGTGGTGCGCAGCAGTGCGCTGTGCAGTGCGGGGTAGGGCGACTTTGCGATCACCATCCGGGCCCAGCGTTCGAGCATCTGCGGATTCCGTGCGTTGAGCATTTGCCGCACTGCCTGGGAGAAATGCCTGTTCGCGGTGGCCTTGGACAGGGCGCTGAAGTATTCACGGGTCACATCCGTGAGGTGGACCGGCGCCTGCCAGTCGCCCAGCTTCGCGACGGCCCGGGCCAGGGTGACTATGGCGGCGTCGTCCAGCGGTTTTGAGGAATGTGTGGCCGTGCCGCGGGCGATCAGGTCGAGGTTGAAATAAACCTTGTCCTGCCGTGTCGCACTGATAAGCATGGGGGTGGTTTCGTCGTCCTGGGCCAGGAACCAGCCGCCCTCCGTGAGGACGGAACCGGCGTCGAGCTTGTCCCAGTAATTGGCGGCGAGCCATCGGGAACCGAAGGATCCTGCCTCCTCGTCGCAGTCGGTGAGCACAATGATGTCCCGGTCGAAACGGGCTCCTTCACTGAGGTGGCGCAGCAGGGCCGCGATGGACGCTGCGTTCGCGCCTTTCATGTCCAAGGCCCCGCGGCCGTAAATCTCGCCGTCGCGGACCTCGCCGCTGAAGGGGTCGGCCGTCCAGTTCTCCAGCTCCACCGGAACGACGTCGGAGTGGCCGAGCAGCAGCAGCGGGTCGGCCTGCCCGGTACCCGGAATCCGGGCGATGAGGTGCACGTTGTTGGGCTGCGGGGTGTCGATGATCTCCACCGGAACGCCGGCACGGGTCCAGACCTCCTGCAGCATTTCGGCATGGGACCGGGTGTTGGCGCCGGTTCCGAAGTTCTGGGTGTCGAAGGACAGCATCCGCTTGAGCAGGTCCAGCGGATCGGTGTCCGTGCCGGGAATGGCTGGCGCCGAAGGTGCCGGAACGGCCGACGGCGCGGTGAGCAGGCTCAAGCCGGCCAGACCGGCGGCGGTGGTGCCCGCGACGCCGCCCAGGAAGGTTCTGCGGCGGACGCTGGGCAGTGATTGGCTGTTCTCAGGTGTGGGGGTGCGCATGGATTGATCCCTCTCGGTGCGTGGCGGCTCTGTCCCAGTGAAGGACGCCGGGGCTGCCACGCTGTCAGGGGTCCTAAGCAACTCACAAGACCTAGGCCTTGAATCGGGTCAAATCTGAGGGTGGACGGCTGGGGCGGTTGACGCTTGCTGAACGAGCAGGGCAAACTCCCGCTCCCGCCGATACACCCCGGGTCCCGGTTCTGCTCAACCGGCGGATCGAGATCACAGTTGCTGATCGACTACGTGGCATGAGTGTCGGTCCGCCTGTACTTGCGGAGGAGAACTGGCGGCTCGTCCGGGCGGCTGTGCCTCGGGCTGGTGCCCAACCTGGAGGGATGTCCCGACTCGGAGGGATTGAGGACGGCTGCGACCGGAACTGTGGACTGACCCCCTCGTCCGACAACGCTTAAGCGCTCGCTGGTCCGGAGCAGAAGCGGGGCTGCGACGCAGGGCACGAGGCCACACCCCCGGCAGCAGCAACGGCCCCACCAGGCCCCAAAACGTCACACGCAGGAACGTGCTTGTGACCTGCGTCATGCCTCCAGTACAGTAAACCCGAGCTTGATTCGAATAATGAACTACTTGTTCTAATATCGAACACTGAAGATCCAGAGAAGTGAGGACACTGTGCAGTTCCACCACCACGGCTACGTATCCGGAGATCCGCGCATTGAGCCGGCTGCCGGCGTCGGCATCAACCGCCCCGAAGAGCTTCCGGAGGAAGTCGACGTCCTGATCGTGGGCTCGGGGCCCGCCGGAATGCTCGCAGCTGCACAGCTGTCACAGTTCCCGAACATCACCACCCGCATCGTCGAACGCCGCGACGGCCGCCTGGTCATCGGCCAGGCCGACGGCATCCAGGCCCGCAGCGTGGAAACCTTCCAGGCCTTCGGCTTCGCCGAGGAAATCACCGCCGAGGCATACCGGATCACCGAGATGTGCTTCTGGCGCCCGGACCCGGAGAACCCGGAAAACATCGTCCGCTCCGGCCGAGCCCTCGACGACGCCACAGGCATCAGCGAATTCCCGCACCTGATTGTCAACCAGGCCCGCGTGCTGGACTACTTCGCCCGGTTCATGGCCAACTCTCCGGCCCGCATGAAGCCGGACTACGGCTACGAGTTCGTGGACCTGGAGGTTGACGACGACGCCGAGTACCCGGTTACCGTCACCCTGCGCCGGACCGCCGGCGACGACGAAGGCACCGAGCGCACGGTCAAGGCCAAGTACGTGGTGGGCTGCGACGGCGCCCGCAGCAAGGTCCGCCAGTCGATCGGCTCCACTCTGGCCGGCGACGCCGCCAATCATGCCTGGGGTGTCATGGACGTCCTGGCCTCCACCGACTTCCCGGACATCCGGACCAAGTGCGCCATCCAATCCTCCAACGGCGGCTCGATCCTGCACATTCCGCGCGAAGGCGGACACCTGTTCCGCATGTACGTGGACCTGGGCGAGGTGCCGGAGGGGGACAACGGAGCCGTCCGCAAGACCAGCATCGACGACATCATCGCCAAGGCCAACGCGATCCTGCACCCCTACACGCTGGACGTGCGCAACGTGGCCTGGCACAGCGTCTACGAGGTGGGCCACCGGCTCACCGACCGGTTCGACGACGTCAAGCCGGAGGAAGTCGGCACCCGCACCCCGCGCGTCTTCATCACCGGCGACGCCTGCCACACCCACAGCGCCAAGGCCGGCCAGGGCATGAACGTGTCCATGCAGGACGGCTTCAACATTGCCTGGAAGCTCGGCCATGTGCTGGACGGGCGTGCCCCGGAGTCCCTGCTCTCCACCTACTCCGCCGAGCGCCAGGTGGTGGCCAAGAACCTGATCGACTTCGATAAGGAGTGGTCCACCCTCATGGCCAAGAAGCCGGAGGAGTTCGAGAACCCCTCGGACCTGGAGGACTTCTACGTCCGCACCGCGGAGTTCCCAGCCGGTTTTATGACCGAATACACCCCGTCCATGCTGATCGGCGAGGCCAAGCACCAGGACCTGGCCACGGGTTTTCCCATCGGCAAGCGCTTCAAATCCGCCCCGGTGCTGCGCGTCAGCGACACCAACCCGTTGCAGCTTGGCCACCAGGCCAGGGCCGACGGCCGCTGGCGCATCTACGTCTTTGCAGACGCTGCACCGGCCGGCGCCCCCTCGGGCGTAACGGAACTGGCCGACTGGCTGCAGAACGCTCCGGAATCCCCGCTCGCAGCCCAGCCTGCCGGGGGCGACGACGACGCCTGGTTCGACGTGAAGGTCATCTACCAGCAGGACCACACCGGGATTGACATCAACGCCGTACCATCCGTCTTCAAGCCGCAGGTGGGCCCGTTCCGGCTCACGGACCTGAACAAGGTCTACGGTGCCAACCCGGAAGAGGACATCTTTGACCTCCGCGGTATTGACCGCTCAGGCGCCGTGGTGGTGGTCCGGCCGGACCAGTACGTCGCGAACGTGCTGCCGCTGACGGCCACGGCAGAGCTTGCTGAGTTCTTCGCGCCGCTGCTCCCGGCACGCCAAACCCAGCACTAAGACATAACAGGCAGACGACGGCGGCACCCAGGTGGCGCCGTCGTCCGGCGTTTAACGCTCGTGCCCGATTTGCAGGGGGGCTAGTTCGGAGGCTGCCGGACCAGGATCCATGCTGGCGGAGGACGGCGCGGCGCGCACCCCGGCGGCTCCATCTGTCCCTGCGGGGGCTGTCGGAGCCGGAAAACCCGGGATACGATTCCGGCCACAGTCCGTTGCAAACACAGTCCGTTGCAAAGGAGCAAGGCATGAAAGCTGTTCGGGTGCACGCTTACGGGGAGGACGCACGCATTGACGAGGTGCCGGAGCCGGAAATCACCGGCCCGTGGGACGTGCTGGTGCAGGTGGGTGCCGCCGGAGTCTGCCGCACGGACCTGCACGTCCTCGAGGGGCAGTGGGACGCGATCCAGCGGCCGGAACTGCCCTACATCCTGGGCCACGAGAACGCCGGCTGGGTGCTGGAGACCGGTTCCGCCGTGAGCAACGTCCAGCCGGGGGACACGGTGATTATGCACCCCGTGGTCACCTGCGGCCTCTGCGCCCCGTGCCGGGCGGGCCAGGACTCGCACTGCCAAGCCTCCGCCTTCCCGGGCCTGAATACCGACGGCGGCATGGCCGAACTGCTCAAGACCAGCGCCCGCGCCGTGGTGAAGCTGGATCCCTCCGTGGCACCGGCGGATGTCGCCGCGCTGGCCGATGCCGGCCTCACCGCCTACCACGCCGTGCGCCGGGCAGTGCCGCTGCTGCCGCCGGGGTCCGAGGCCGTGGTGATCGGTGCCGGCGGCCTGGGGCACATTGGCGTGCAGTCCCTCAAAGCCCTGACCGGAGCGCACATCACCGTGGTGGACACCTCGGACGCCGCCCTGGCGCTGGCCAAGGAACTCGGCGCCGACGCCACAGTAAACCCCAATGACCTGCACCCCGCGGCGCGCGCCGTCGGCGAACCCCCGGCAGACGCCGTCGTGCTGGCGGTCCTGGACATTACCTGCGGGGGAGCGCACGTGGTCTTCGACTTTGTGGGCGAACACGGCACCGAGATCACCGGCCCCGCGATGCTCCGCAACCGCGGCAGCTACTACGCCATTGGCTACGGCGGGACCCTGGCGCTGCCCACCATCGACCTCATCTCCCGGGAAATCAGCGTGGTGGGAAATCTGGTGGGCACCTACCAGGACCTGGCCGAGCTGATGACGCTGAGCTCGCAGGGAGAGATCACCCTGCACACCACCACCTACGCCCTCCAGGACGCAGTCCAGGCGCTGCATGACCTGGACGCAGGCAAACTCACCGGCCGGGCCATCCTGGTCCCGAAACCGTGAATGACCGTGTTGCCGTGCTGGGCGGCGGCGTCCTGGGCCTCTCAACGGCGGTTGAACTGCTGCGGGGCGGCGCCGAGGTGCTGCTGCTGACCGAGGCCGGGGTGGGAAGCGGAGCGTCCGGGCGCTCGCTGTCCTGGCTGAACGCTGGCGGGTCCTATTCGGAACAGTACTTCCGGCTGCGGATGGCCGGAATTGACCGCTACCGCTCGCTGCTGGCCCGGCATCCGGGCGCGGACTGGCTGGCGTTCGACGGCGGCCTCTACTGGGACGATGATCCGTTCGAGGTCATTGAACGCCATAACCGGCAAACCCGGGAAGGCTATGAAGCGCGGATGCTGGACCGCGACGACGCCGCGGCTGCGGTGCCCGGGATCGACCCGGGTGTCCTTCCGCACCGGGTGCTGGTCAACCCGGGTGAAGGATGGGTGGCGCTGCCGCATTTGCTCCGGCTGCTGACTGATGAATTCACCGCGCGCGGCGGCAGGCTGGTGGAAGATGCAGGCCTGTGCTCCGTCGTCGCGGGGGAGGACGGCAGGGCAGTCGGGGTGCGAACCGCGGACGACGAGGAGTATGAAGTGCCGACGGTGGTGGTGGCCTGTGGTGCGGGCACCCCGGCAGTCTTGGCCGAAGCGGGCCTCGAGCTGCCAGATGCCTCGGATCCGGCCGTCCTGCTGGTCTCGGAGCCGCTGGAACACGGGCTCCGGGCTGTGCTGAACACGCCGCGGCTCTCCATTCGGCCGCACCCGGGAAGCCGGCTCGCCATGGACCACACCTGGTACCTGGACCTGGTCCACCGCCGGGAGGACGGCAGCTGGGACGTTCCCGCAAATGTTTTGGAAGAGGTGGCTGCGGAAGCCGGACGGTTGCTGGCGGGAAATCCCGTGGTCCGGATCCAGTCGGGGCAGCCGGGGCTCAAGCCCGTGCCCGGAGACGGGGAACCGGTGCTGGGTGAACTGCGTGCCCTGCCGGGCTGCTGGGTGGGGTTCACCCACTCCGGTGCCACGCTGGGCCTCATAGCTGGAGAGCTCGTGGCCGATGAAATCCTTACCGGCCGCCGGCATCCTCTGCTGGAGCCGTTCCGGCCCGAGCGGTTCGGCTTCGGCTGGGATTCCTGAAAACGGGTCCCGGAGCGCAGCCGGGAAGCGAAGCAGGACTGGCTTTCCTGGCCCCGGGTCAGGCTCCCCGGGCCCCCGGGGTTGTCGCGGCCGGCGTCCCGGCCGGCATCTGCGGGTTCGCGGCCGCAGGAGCCGCCAGCAGCTCGGAGAACGCCAGTTCGGCAGCACCGACCAGCAGCAGGTCCGCGCCCAGCGCCGCCCGGCGGATGTCCACCTGCCGGCCCAGGCCGCCGACGGCTCCCTGCGCCACCGCGTCCTGCAGCCGCTGCGGGTCAAAGGAGAACAGCACGCCCAGGAACCCGCCCAGCAGGATGATGCGCGGATTGAAGATGTTCACAAAGTTGACCAGGGCTTCGGCCAGCAGATCCAGCTGGCGGGCCGCGGCTGCCTCGAACTCCGGCGTGCGCCGGCTGGCCATGGCTGCCTCCAGTTCATCAAGGTCCGCGTGCTCGAGTCCGAGCGGGGCCAGCAGACCGCCCAGGTTTACTTCCGTTTCCAGGCAGCCGCGGCGGCCGCAGAAGCAGGCAAGACCGTCCGAGCGCACCAGGGTGTGTCCCAGTTCCCCGGCAAAACCTGCTTCTCCGCCCAGCGGCACCCCGCCGACGACGGCGCCGCCGCCGATTCCGCTGGCACTGCCGTTGAGGTACACCACGTCCGTCTCCCCGACACCGGCACCGAAGACGGACTCGGCCAGCGTGCCCAATGTGGCGTCATTGCCGGCGAATGCCGGCAGGCCGAGCACCTGGGACAGCGACTGGGCCAGGGGTTCATCCCTCCAGCCAAGGTGCGGTGCCAGCCGCACTGAACCGTCGGTGCTGTCCACCAGGCCGGGAACGGCCGCCCCGACACCCACAATCCGGTCCATGGTGCCGAGCTCGGCCGCCATCCCTTCCACCACGGCCCGCGTGATGCTCAGTGTCTCCGGGACGCCCGGAACGGTGGCGGCGTCGTAGCGGACCCTGCGGTGAACTTTCCCGCCCAGACCCACCAGGCCAACGGTGACGGCGTCGACGTCGGGATGGACTGCCAGCGCGGCGACGCGTTCGTTGGGGTGGACCAGCGGGCTGGGCCGTCCGGCCCGGCCGGCGGCGGCGGGTTCGGTTTCGTAGGCCAGCCCCAGCCGGGACAGCTCCGCGGCCAGGGCGCCGATGGTTGACCGGTTAAAACCGGTGAGCCGCGTGAGTTCCGCCCGGGACAGGGCTCCGCGGCGGTGCAGCAGGGTCAGCACCCGGGAGAGGTTCTGTACGCGGATACTCTCGGTGGCCGGTTTGCTCGGCATGCTGGGTCCTTTGCGGAGACGACGGAACGATTGATTGTTGCACGGAACACCATTTCCAACAGTACGTTTCGGCAGGATAAGCGCTGCGGGAACCCATTGACAGGCATCCGGGGGATGCATATGTTGTTGTCCACAACTAATTCCGTGGATCCAACCTTCTGGAGCAGAGCACCATGACAAAGACGCCAACACCTGCCGACCGCTTCACCTTTGGACTCTGGACCGTGGGGTGGACGGGCAATGACCCCTTCGGCACCGCGACGCGCGCCGACCTGGACCCCGTGGAAGCGGTTCACAAGCTGGCCGACCTGGGTGCCTACGGTGTCACGTTCCACGACGACGACCTGGTGCCCTTCGGCTCCTCCTCCCAGGAACGGGACCTGATCCTCAAGCGCTTCCGCGCCGCGCTGGCCGAGACCGGGCTCCAAGTGCCCATGATTACCACCAACCTGTTCAGCCACCCGGTCTTCAAGGACGGCGGCTTCTCCTCCAATGACCGCTCCGTGCGCCGCTTCGCCCTGCGCAAGGTGCTGCGCAACCTGGATCTGGCCGCTGAGCTGGGCGCGAAGACCTTCGTGATGTGGGGCGGACGCGAAGGCGCTGAGTATGACGGCTCCAAGGACCTCTCCGCTGCGCTGGACCGGATGCGTGAAGGCGTGGACACCGCCGCGGGCTACATCAAGGACCAGGGCTATGACCTGCGGATCGCCCTGGAACCCAAGCCCAACGAACCGCGCGGGGACATCCTGCTGCCCACCGTTGGCCATGCCCTGGCCTTCATCGCCCAGCTGGAGCACCAGGACATTGTGGGCCTGAATCCGGAAACCGGGCACGAGCAGATGGCCGGATTGAACTACACGCACGGAATCGCCCAGGCGCTGTGGGCCGGCAAGCTCTTCCACATTGACCTCAACGGGCAGAAGTCCATCAAGTATGACCAAGACCTGGTCTTTGGCCACGGAGACCTGACCAGTGCCTTCTTCACAGTGGACCTGCTGGAGAACGGCTTCCCCAACGGCGGCCCGGTCTATGACGGTCCGCGCCACTTCGATTACAAGCCCTCCCGGACCGACGGCTACGACGGCGTGTGGGAATCCGCTGCGGCGAACATGTCCATGTACCTGCTGCTCAAGGAACGCGCGCAGTCCTTCCGGGCGGACCCGGAGGTCCAGGAGGCGCTCGCTGCATCCGGCGTGGGTGAACTGGCCGAGCCGACGCTGGCAGCGGGGGAGAGCACCGCTGACCTGCTCGCTGACACCGCATCGTTCGAAGAGTTCGACGCCGATGCCGCCGCCCAGCGCTCCTTCGGCTTCGTCCGGCTGAACCAGCTTGCGCTGGAGCACCTGCTCGGCGCCCGGTAGGGGCAGTCCGCCCGGCAGTTTGCTAGCATTCCTGGTTCCGGGCGCTGACGCCCGCTCCGCCTGCTGAAAGGTCCGTTATGCCGCTTGTCGCAGGAGTGGACAGCTCCACGCAGTCCTGCAAGGTCGTTATCCGCGACGCCGAAACCGGGGCCCTGCAGCGGCAGGGAACAGCCCGGCATGCGCCCGGAACCGAGGTGGACCCGGAAACCTGGTGGCGCGCGCTGCTCGAAGCAGCCGCGGCCGCCGGCGGACTGGAGGACGTCGCAGCCGTGGCCGTTTCCGGCCAGCAGCACGGCATGGTCTGCCTGGATGCCGACGGTGCCGTAGTCCGGGATGCCCTGCTCTGGAATGACACGCGTTCGGCCGGTGCGGCCCGGGATCTGATTGCGGATGCCGGGCCCGACGGCGCGGCCTACTGGGCGGAAACCACCGGTACCGTGCCGGTTGCCTCCATTACGGCGGCGAAGCTGAAGTGGCTGGCGGACAACGAGCCGGAGAACGCGGCACGGACGGCTGCGGTGTGCCTGCCGCATGATTGGCTCTCCTGGCGCCTGGCTGGCCACGGGCCGGGCAGCGGCGGACTGGCTGCCCTGCGCACGGACCGCTCCGATGCTTCCGGCACCGGCTACTGGTCCCCTGCCACCGGACAGTACCTGCCCGAAGTCCTGGAAGGGGCCCTTGGGCACGTGCCCGCGCTTCCTGTGGTCCTTGGTCCGCTCGAAGCGGGTCTGCAGACTCCTTACGGGGCCCTGATCGGCCCCGGAACGGGCGACAACGCCGGTGCCGCGCTCGGCGTCGGCGCGACTGTGGGCGATGTTGTGGTGTCCGTGGGAACCTCCGGCACCGTCTTCGCCGTGACCGAGGACCCCACCGCTGACATCACCGGCCACGTGGCCGGGTTTGCGGATGCCACCGGCAACTTCCTTCCGCTGGCCGCAACGCTGAACGCCTCCCGGGTGCTGGACGCCACGGCCGGGGTGCTCGGCGTCGATCTTCCGGCCCTGACTGAACTGGCCCTTGCTGCTGAGCCCGGCGCGGGAGGGCTGTCCCTGGTTCCCTACTTCGAGGGCGAACGCACGCCCAACCTCCCGGAGGCCAATGCCAGCCTGCACGGCATGACGCTGGCCAACTACACCCCCGCCAACCTGGCCCGCGCCGCCTTCGAAGGAGTGGCGTGCTCGCTGGCAGACGCCTTCCGCGCAGTCACCGGGCTGGGGATCGAAGCGCGGCGGGTCATCCTGGTGGGCGGCGGTGCCCGTTCTGCAGCCATGCAGCAGACGCTGTCCTCCGTGCTGGGAATGCCGGTGGACGTGCCGGAGCCCGGGGAATACGTGGCCGACGGCGCTGCCCGCCAGGCGGCTGCAGTGCTTACCGGTGCCTGGCCGGAGTGGAAAACCCAGGACTCGCTGACGGTCTCCGCGCCGCCTGCGCCGGAGGTGCTCGAACGCTACCGGGCCGCCGCTCAGCGCGCGTACTGAGCGGCAAATGGACGCCGCCATCCGCCGGGAAACCCCCGCAGATTACTCCGAAGTGGAGAACCTGACCCGCGAAGCGTTCTGGAACGTGTACCGGCCGGGGGCTGTTGAACACTTCCTGCTGCACCGTTACCGCGCCCTGCCGGACTTCGTTCCGGAGCTCAGCCAGGTCCTGGAGCTGGACGGCAGGATCATCGCCCACATTATGTACAGCCGCGCCGAGCTTCGGCGGGAGAGCGGGAGCGTGCTGCCGGTTCTGGTCTTCGGGCCGGTCTCCGTGCTGCCGGGACACCAGAAGCGCGGCTACGGAGCGGCACTAATCCGGCACACCCTGGCCGAAGCAGCCGAAAGCGGCTTCGGCGCCGTCGTCATTACCGGCAGCCCGGACTACTACCGCAGGTTTGGCTTCGCGGAGGCAAAGACGCTGGGGGTGTACTACGACGGCGTTCCCCGGGACGAACCCACCCCCTACCTGCTGGCGCTGGAACTGCAGGACGGCTACCTGGCCGGCGGTCCCTGGATCTACCGGGACCCTCCCGGCTACGACGTCCGCGATGAAGACGTAAACGCGTTCGACGCCCGGTTCCCGCCAAAGCAGAAGCTGAAGCTGCCGGGCCAGCTGTGGTAGCAGACGGCTGCGCCTCCGTGGTTGACCACTCAGAAACGGGTATGTGAAGGTTGCTTACTATCTGCTCACCGATGAGGAGGACCAGTGGAAGCAATGGTTTACCGGGGCCCGTACAAAGTGCGGGTCGAAGAAAGGGACATGCCGCGCATTGAGCACCCCAATGACGCCATCATTCGGGTGACGCTCGCTGCGATCTGCGGTTCCGACCTGCATCTTTACCATGGTCTGATGCCGGACACCCGGGTCGGAACCACCTTCGGGCACGAGTTCATCGGCGTCGTTGAGGAGGTTGGTTCCTCCGTCCGGAACCTCAAGCCGGGGGACCGCGTGATGGTCCCGGCCAACATTTACTGCGGCTCCTGCTGGTTCTGCGTCCGTGGACTGTACTCCAACTGCCACAACGTGAATCCCAATGCCACCGCCGTCGGTGCGCTGTACGGCTACTCCCACACCACAGGCGGTTACGACGGCGGCCAGGCCGAGTACGTGCGGGTGCCCTTCGCCGACGTCGGCCCGTCCCTGATCCCGGACTGGATGTCCGAGGAAGACGCGCTGATGTGCACCGACGCGCTGGCCACCGGCTACTTCGGTGCGCAGCTGGGAGACATTAAGGAACGAGACACCGTGGTGGTGTTTGGTGCCGGGCCTGTAGGGCTGTATGCCGCAAAATCCGCGTGGCTGATGGGAGCCGGCCGGGTGCTGGTGATTGACCACCTGGACTATCGGCTTGATAAGGCACGGGAGTTTGCCCACGCCGAAACCTACAACTTCGCTGAATACGACGACATCGTGGTGCAGATGAAAAAAGACACCGGCTACCTTGGCGCGGATGTGGCAATCGATGCCGTGGGCGCCGAAGCAGACGGCAACTTCCTGCAGCACGTCACCGGTACCAAGCTCAAGCTGCAGGGTGGATCCGCAGTCGCCCTGAACTGGGCCATCGACTCCGTCCGCAAGGGCGGAACCGTCTCCGTCATGGGTGCCTATGGACCCATCTTCAACGCCGTGAAGTTCGGCGACGCGCTGAACAAGGGCCTGACCCTGAACATGAACCAGTGCCCCATGAAACGCCAGTGGCCGCGCCTGTTCGAGCACATCCGCAACGGCTACCTCACGCCGAGCGACATCATTACCCACCGCATTCCGCTGGAACACATTGCCGAGGGCTACCACATCTTCTCCTCGAAACTCGATGGCTGCATCAAGCCCGTTATTGTGCCCAGCGCATCCTGAACCGCAAAGGAGAACAGCCATGGCCTACACCGCCCGGAACCCTGTTCCTGTCCCCACCGCCGAAGAACTGCGGGCACGTATCCCCGGCTGGGGAGCGGACCTGAACCCGCTGGACCGTCCCTCGGTTCCCAAACTGCAGTTCGATCCCGGGCGCACCGGCGCGCACTGGGACTTTCCGGACCAGCAGGAGGAAACCTATCCGCGGGAACGGTCGATCGAGCATGAACGGCTCACTCCGGTCTTCGGCACCTCAGTCCCGCTCAAAGGAGTGTCCGGGGCGATGCGGCGACTGGCTTACCGCCGCTACAGCGAGGCCCGTGCCGCGCACTGGCTGATCCTTCTTGCTGCGGACCGGGTGGACGCGTTCGGCGCCCACGTGACCTCCCTGGCAACCCTGCACCCGGATAACCCCATCACTGAGACGGGAGTCCTGAGTGAATTCCGGCGCGGCGGGTTCTCCTCCCGGGCAGGCCGGCGCCGCGCCGACGTGAACCATGCCTGGCTCGACCCCATCGTCGTCGGCGGCCCCTGGATCCTAGCCGGGGGAGCGGTGTTCGCCGGAGTGCGGGCGCTGAAGAGACTGCGGCGCTGAGTTCATTTTCAGGAATCCTTGACGTACTTCAAGAGTTACGTAATTCTTGAGACATGAGTTCGCAGGAAGACCGGCTGCAGGCACTCGAGCAAAGGGTTGCTGCCCTGGAAGAACGGCTTACGGCCGCACCCCCGCAAGAGCGCTCGGAAACTGACGATGTTTTCTGGGTGCTGAACGGCATCCGGGACCGTCATCCGGATCCGGGCGCCGTCCTGTTCGCAGGTACCGCCAGCACGCCGGCCGGGGAACGGTACGAGTACCAGTACGGCCTGGAAACGGAACACCTGCTCGACGTCGACTGGGCGCCCTTCGCCGAGTCCCTCGCTGCCCTGGGGAATCCGGTGCGGCTCTCAATCCTGCGCGCAGTCTTGGGCGGAACCGAGACGGTCGCGGCCCTGGCGGAGGAACTGGGTGCCGGCACAGCAGGGCAGATCTACCACCACGTGAACCAGCTGAGCGCCCAGGGTTGGCTGGCCGCCCATGCCCGCTCCCGGTACCGCGTTCCGGCGGCCCGTGTCATCCCGCTGCTGGCCATCCTTACTGCTGCCGCAGGAGGCAACTGAGATGCCCGAAACCACCACCCGCACCAGAAAGCTGACACCGCGGATCCTCGCCGGCGGTGCCGCAGCCGCCGTCGTCCTGGTCTTTGGCCTCGCCGCCGCGCCGTGGCCCCCGAAACTCTCCACGGGTGTCACCGGTGATGCCGCGCTGGCCGAACGGGTGCGCCCGCTCCTCACCGCGCCGGCGGATCAGATCAGCGTCGCCTACGTCAACGGGGATAACGTCCGGTACGCCGGGTTCGGCGCCGACGAGCACACCGAATACGAGATCGGTTCCGTGAGCAAGACGTTCACCGCCTCGCTGCTGGCAGACGCCGTGGCCCGCGGCGAAGTCACGCTGGAGACCACCGTCGCGGACATCCTGGGAGATGACCTCGCGGATCCCGGCGCCGAAATCGGCTCAGTGACACTCGCCGAACTGGCCAGCCACCGCTCAGGGCTGCCCCGCCTGGCCACGGGACTGGATGCCCTGCCGTCCATGCTGGCGGGCCAGTTGCTGAACCGTGACCCCTACACGGCAACACCGGACCGGATCCTGGCCCAAGCGCAGGCCGCTGGTCTGAACGAGCGCGGCACCGTGACCTACTCGAATCTGGGGTACGCCTTCCTGGGCCAGCTGCTGGCACGGGCAGCTGGCCAGAGCTGGGAGCAGCTCCTGGAGGAGCGGCTGCTGACACCGCTCCAGCTGAAGGAAACCTACGCGCCGGTGACTGCGGAGAACCTGCGCGACGGCGCCCCCACCGGTCGCAGCGCCGCCGGCCGTTCAGAAGGAGCCTGGACTTTGGAGGGCTCCGCGCCGGCCGGCGGCATCCGTTCCACCACGGCAGACCTGGCCGCCTACGCACAGGCGCAGCTGGACGGAACCGCCCCCGGTGCAGCGGCGCTGGAGCCGCAATGGAATGGCGAAGACGGTTCACGCTACGGACTGGCCTGGGTGACCGGCCGGGAGAGCGGAGCCGACGGCCCGGAGATCACCTGGCACAACGGACAGACCGGCGGCTTCTGGTCCATGGTCGCACTGGACCGGGAGAACGGGCGTGCCGTGGTGATGCTCTCCAATGTTTCTGCGGGACAGGAAGAAGCAGCCTTTGAGCTGCTGGCCGGAGGCCCGGAATGATGGCCGCGGTAATCGGCTGGGTGCTCCCGATCGGCCTAGTGGTTTACTGTGGCTGGCTGGCCCGCTTCGCCTGGACTCCGTCAGTGCCGGAAAAGAGCCGGGCCTCATACGTGGCAACGCTGCTGGAGGCGGCCTTTGTGGCCGTCGTGATGCGACTGGTGGTGGACTGGTCCGCGGTCACCATCTGGCTGTGGGTTCTCTCCGCGGCAGAGCTGGCCGCGGCGGTAGCCGGCCTGGTGATCCGCTGGCCCCAGCTTCCAGCCCGCCGCGGAAAGGCAACTGAGCCCCGGGCCGACTTCCCCGTTGCGGTTCCCGCCCGAAAACCCAAGGAGCCGGGTTCGGCAACCCTCACCGGTTATGCTGCCCTGCTTGCCGCGGCGCTGGCCGTGTCCGTGATCGTTGGCTGAGCGCCCGAAAACAGGGGATTAGGTTCCCAAAACGCTCCGCAGGAAGGCCACAGCAGCCACATCGTCCTCGATCCCGCCGGCTTCGTGCCCGTTGAAGGGCCACACCTGCAGTTCCTTGGTCCCGGCGTAGTTGTTGTACGCCGCATAGACGGTGGACGGCGGCGTTACTTGATCCATCAAACCCACCGAGAACAGTGCCGGAACCCTGGCCCGTTTGGCGAAGTTGACCGAATCGAAGTACTGCAGCGTCTGGAACACCTGCTGGACCCGGGTGCGGTGGATGGCCAGATAATCAACCAGTTCCCGGAACGGGTAGGCATCCGTGACCTGCAGCGCCCGGGGGATGTCGGAGAGGAAAGGGACCTTCGCTACGATGGCCGCCAGCTCCGGTGCCAGCGCTGCGACGGCTACTGCCAGGCTGCCGCCCTGGCTCATGCCCACAGCCGCGCAACGGACCGGATCTACCCTGTCCAAGGACCGCAGGGCCTGGACAGCCCGGACGGCGTCCGTGGTCAGCCGCCGGTAATAGTAGGTCCCGGGATCGGTGACGCCGCGGGTCATCACACCTTGGCCCTGGGGCCCGGCACTGCCCGCGGCGTCCGGGGTGACCCCGGTGCTCCAGCCTGCTCCCTGCCCGCGGGTGTCCATCTCCAGGTGCGCGAAGCCGCAGGAGGCCCAGAAAAGGTTTTCGTGCGCGTCGCCGCGCCCCCCGCCGTAACCCACAAACTGGACGACGCCGGGCAGCGGACCGGATGCTCCGGCCGGCACCCGAAGCCAGGCGCGGATGGGTTCACCCCCATAGCCGTTGAACGTCACATCCCAGACATCGACAGTTGAAAGCACAGTCTCGACTGGTTCCACGGTCAGGCCCAGCGGATGGGCCTGCGCTTCTGCTAGGGTCCGCGCCCAGAATCCATCAAAATCGGCAGGTTCACTCTGGCTGCCCAGGTAGGTTGCCAGCTGGTCAGCGGGCAGGTCTGTGTACACGTTCTTCCTCCTACGGGGCCGTGGTCTCCACCCCACAGTGCAGGCGCCGGGTGTGGTCCACCGAGCGTACCGGTCCGGTGAGTGTAATTCCGGTGCTCAGCCGAATGTCGGTGCTGGAGGAACCGAACCGCAGTTCAAGTTCTCCGGGCTCGACCCGGCGCTGCCCGTCCACCCCGGTGAAAGAGGCTAGGTCCGCCGGCACAGTGAACCGGACGCGTCCGAATTCGCCGGCGCGCAGCGGCACGCGTGCGTAGCCGATGAGGCGCTGCACCGGGCGCACCACGGAAGCCACCGGATCGTGCAGGTAGAGCTGAACCACCTCCACGCCGTCGCGCTCTCCCGTATTGGTCACGGTCAGCGCAACAGCAGCTTCGCCGTCGGTGCTGATCTGCTCACTTTCGACAGTCAGCGAGTCCCAGGTGAACTGTGTGTAGCTCAGCCCGTGGCCAAACCCGAAGGCCGGTGTGGGGTCGATGCTGGATACCTCCGTCGGACCGGCCAGCGGCGCCGCCAGGTAACCCGCCGGCTGGCTGCCCGGTGTCGCCGGAACACTAATGGGCAGCCGGCCGGAGGGATTGACCGCGCCGCTGAGCACCCGCGCGACGGCGGGCCCGCCTTCTTCACCCGGGAAAAAGGCCTGCACGACGGCGGCGGCCCGGGATGCCGCGGCTCCGAGCGCGTACGGGCGGCCGGTCAGGAGCACGGCCACTACCGGTGTGCCGGTTGCCACGAGGGCATCCAGCAGCTGCTGCTGAACGCCCGGCAGCACCAGGGACTCGACGTCGCACCCCTCACCGCTGGTGCCGCGGCCAAAGAGCCCGGCGCGGTCGCCCAGGGCGGCGATCACGACGTCGGCTTCCTGCGCCGCTGCCACCGCGGCAGCAATCCCGGACGGATCGGGATCATCGATCCCGCAGCCGGGGACGTACGCGATGCTGCTGTCCGGGAACTCCGCCTCCAGCGAACCGCCAACCGTGGGCAGCTCAATGCCCGCCGCAATGTCAGGGAACTGTGAGCCGACGTGGGCCGGGAAGGAATAGCAGCCAAGGAACGCCATCGGATTCTCCGCGTTCGGGCCAACGACGGCGATGCGCCGCGGCGAGAGCAGCGGCAGGGTGCCGTTGTTGCTGAGCAGGACAACCGACTCTTCCGCCAGCTCGCGGGCCAGTTCCCGGTTTTCCGGCGGATCCAGGTCCACCGTGGACTGGACGGCTTCGAGGTCCGACGCACCGGCAGTCAGCGCCTCCGGAACCGGACTCCAGTCCTCATCCAGCAGGCCAAGGCTGATCTTCTGCAGCAGGACCCGGCGCGCAGCAGCGTCCACCAGGCCCGGATCAACCCGGCCGGCCTCAAGCTCCGCGAGCAGGTGCTCCCCGTAGGCGTCGACCGTTGGCAGCTCCACATCGACCCCGGCGCCCAGGGCAGCCGCCGCGGCTTCTCCGCGGTTCCCGGCCACACCGTGCAGGTCCTGCAGGAAGCCGATGCCGAAGTAGTCGGCCACCACAGTGCCTTCGAATCCCCAGGTGTCCCGCAGCAGCCCGGTGAGCAGGGACCGGTCGGCTGCGGAGGGAACGCCGTCGGTATCTGTGTAGGCATGCATCACCGAGCGCACCCCGGACTCCCGCACGGCCATCTCGAACGGCGGCAGGACGACGTCGGCGAATTCCCGCGGCCCCATGGAAACCGGTGCGAGGTTCCGGCCGGCGCGGGAAGCCGAGTAGCCGGCGAAGTGCTTCAGGGTGGCCACAACACCGGCCTGCTCCAGGCCCTGGATGTAAGCGGTGGCAATGGTGCCCACAAGATACGGGTCCTCACCGATGGTCTCTTCCACCCGGCCCCAGCGGGCATCGCGCACCACGTCCAGCACCGGTGCCAGTCCCTGGTGGATGCCGACCCGGCGCAGATCGTTCCCGATAGCTCCCGCCATCCGCCGGACCAGGTCCGGGTTGAACGTGGCACCCCACGCCAGCGGAACCGGATACGCCGTGGCACCCCAGGCGGCGAACCCGGCCAGGCACTCCTCATGGGCCATCGCGGGGATGCCGAACCGGTTGGACGCGGCGATCCGCTCCTGGGTGCGCATCAGGGACAGGGCGCCGGCGCCGGCGTCGACCGGTTTGGTGCCGAACGGGCGGGTGAGCTGGCCGAGTCCGGCGGGCAGCAGTGCCTCAAGGTCCGGGGGCTCGTTCATTTCATGCTGGTGCGGGGCTACCTCGGCGCCGTCGGCGGAAGCGCCGACCCACACGCCAATCAGCTGGGCGGTCTTTTCCTCAAGGGTCATCCGGGACAGCAGGGCATCCGCGCGTTCGGCGGGGGAGAGCGAGGCGTCCCGCCAGGGGACGCGCTTGGTGGTGGTGTTCGACATGGGTCACTTTCCGCCAGCGCCCATAAGGCCCTGGACTAGTGCGCGGCGCGCAAAGAGGTACACCAGCAGCACGGGAATCATGGAGAGCATCACGGCGGCGAGGATGCCGGGGACGTTGATTCCGTACTGGGTCTGGAAGTTGAAGAGGCCAAGGGTGATGACCCTGGTCGACTCCGACTGGGTCAGGATCAGCGGCAGCAGGAAACCGTTCCAGCCCTGCAGGGCGGCGAAGACGGCGATCGTGGAGATCCCGGGTTTGGACAGCGGCAGCACCAGCCGGACGAACGTCCGCCAGGTTCCGGCGCCGTCCACGGCCATCGCCTCATACAGTTCAGGGGTGATGTCCCGCATGGTGCCGGAGAGGATCAGCGTGCAGATGGGCAGGGCGAACGCCGCGGTGGGCAGGATGATGCCCAGCAGGGTGTCATAGAGGCCAACCGTGTTGATCAGGTAGAACATGGGGACGATCACGGCCTGGACCGGAATCGCCAGTCCGAGCAGAAAGAACCGGAACACCAGGGTGGTGGTACGGGACTGGCTGCGCACAATGGCGTAGGCCAGCGGCGGCACCACGAGCAGCACGATTCCCACCACTCCGCCGGTGACGATCAGGGTGTTCAGGAAGTACACGCCGAACCCGCTCTGGAACACTCCCACGTAGTTCTCCAGCGTGAAGCTGGTGGGGAAGGAGAGCGGTCCGCCCGCGCTGAAGTCGCTGCGGGTCTGCACGCTCGCGGCAATCATCACATACAGCGGGAGGGCAACGATCAGGAGCCAGACGACGGCGGCGGCTCCGGCGATGTAGTTGGGGCGCGTGCGCATCTAGACCCCTTCCATGGTGCTGCGCATCTTGTCATAACCGGAGACCTTGACCATGATCAGCGAAATGGTGGTGGCCACGACCACCAGCACCAGGGCCACAGCGGCGCCAATGCCGAAGTCGAACCGGCGGAAGGCCTGCTCGAACATGTAGAACGCCGTGATGGTGGTGTCCGTGCCCGGGCCGCCGTTGGTGAGGATCAGCACCGTCTCAAAGGTGGTCAGCCCGCCGACGACCATCAGGATCACCGAGGTGATGATGGAGTTGCGCAGCTGCGGCAGAGTGATGCTGAAGAACGTGCGGGCCCGCCCGGCGCCGTCGACCTCCGCCGCCTGGTAGAGCACCTGGGGAATGGCCCGGGCGGCGCCCTGGTAGATGAGCGTGTGGAACGGTGTGAACTGCCACATGCTCACGAAGATGATGACGCCGATGGCGGTGGCCTGGTGCCCGAAGAGGTTGCCGTCGCCAAAAAGCCAGCGGAACTGGGACGGCACGCCGAAGTTGGGGTCCAGCAGCGCCCGCCACAGGACTGAAATGGCGGCCGAGGAGAGCAGCAGCGGGACGAAGTAGATCGCGCTCAGGACGGCACGGTTCCGCTGCGGCCCGGCGGCCCAGACGCCCAGCAGCATGCTCACCGGCGTCTGGGTGGCAACGCCAAGGACTATGAACAGCAGGGAAAGCCAGAGGCTCTTGAGCATGACCGGGTCCCCGGCCAGCTCCTGCCAGTTCTCCATGCCAACGAACTTCGGGTCGCCAATGCCGCGCCAGCTCATAAAGGAGAGCACCACGACGGCGATCAGCGGGATGACGGCGAAGAGCAGGAAGAAAACCGTGGCTGGAAGGGTCCAGGCCAGTCCCGGACGGGGTGTGCGGGCCGAGCGGCCGGAAGCCGCCGGACGGACCCGTTCGGATCCGTCCGGCAGCGCCGGCGGCTTCGGAGGAAGCAGGGCAGTCATGGGGAGGAGTTCCTACAGTCCCTGCATGGCGGCGATGAAGCCGTCTTCGTCGATCCGTCCGCTGAAGAAGTCGGACATTGCCCCGTGGATGGCCGGTGTGGCCGAGGGCGGGTAGGCCTGGTCCCAGGAGAGCTGGAAGGCCGGAGCCTGCTCCACCAGTCCGTACTGGAAGCGGGCGTACTCGGGATCCGCAGACTGGTCCAGGAACTGTTCGGTGTTCGTGGTGGTGGGGAGGTTGCCGATTGCCACCTGCTCCTGGACGAATTCATCCGAGTACATCAGCTTCAGGAAGTCGCGGACGGTGTCCGGGTACCGGGTGTTGGCCAGGACGGAGTAGAAGTTGTTGGTGTTGCCCACCAGGTTCTGCGGGTCGCCCTTTCCGCCCTCGATTCTCGGGAACTCGCTGTAGCCCAGGAGGCCGGATTCCACGAATTCCGGTGCAGCGTCCTGGTGCGTGGAGTACGCCCAGGAGCCCATCAGTTCAAAGCCGGCCTGGCCGCTGGAGAGCAGGGAGGCGGAGCCGCCGTCGGTGAACTTCACGGACTGGAAGTTGGTGCCGAAGGCGCCGGCGTCCACCAGTTCGCGCAGCATGCCCAGGGCTTCGCGGCTTTCGTCGGACTCCCAGACCTCGGTGTCTCCGGCGAGGGCACTTTCGAAGAGTTCCGGGCCCGCAACACGGTCGTACACGTATTCAATCCACATCAGGGTGGGCCACTCATCGGCTCCACCCAGCGCGATGGGCGTTACGCCGGCTGCCTTGAGCTTTTCGACTGCGTCCAGCAGCTCGTCCCACGTTTCGGGGGCGCCGTCGACGCCGGCATTGGCCAGGACTTCTTCGTTGCTGAACAGCATCACCGGCTGGGTGCCGCGCATGGGAATGCCGTAGGCCTGGCCGTCGACCACTGCGGTATCAAACACTGAAGGCAGGAAGGCATCTTTCAGCTGCGGATCCTCCTCGATGAAGTCATCCAGCGGCATGAGCAGCCCGGCGTCCACGTAGTCAGTAATGGATCCACCGCCCCAGTTGAAGAACACATCAGGCGCTGAATCCGTGTCGATGACGGTCTGCAGTTTCTGCTGGTAGTCGGCCCCGGGGATGGTGTCCAGGACAACCTTGACGTCCGAGGTTTCGTTGAACTTGTCCACCATGGCCCGTTCGACGTCGTTGCCGGCGTCACCGTAGACCAGTACGTGGACTTCATTTTCGGGCCGGTTGCTGGCGGCGGATTCTCCGCTGTTCGAACAGGCGGCCATGGACATGCCGAGTGCCAGCGCACCCGCGGCTGCGGTAGCTGGTTTCAGCCAGCTGCGGTTGTTCCTCATTGAACTGCTCCTCACTGGAAGTTCTTCCGGGAAGCGGTGCTCCGAAAGTTTCGAAACACTTGCCGAAAGTTCTGGAATGCCGTTAGCTTAGGATGCAGGGATGTGATGCGCAACACTTTTTGGCTGCGTCTTCGCGCCGGGGACTTTCGCATGGAGGAGAAACACATGGCACAAACGCCTGCGGCTGGGCGCGTTACCCTGGCGGAACTTGCGGCCGAGGCTGAGGTCTCGCTGTCCACGATTTCGAAAGTCCTGAACGGGCGCTCGGATGTTTCGCGGAAAACCCGCACGAAAGTTGAGGCTCTGCTGGACGGGCACGGCTACCAGCGCCGGGCCGGGCGCAGCACCAAGTCCGGACTGCTGGAACTGGTGTTCCATGAGCTGGAGAGTGCCTGGGCGCTGGAGATCATCCGAGGCGTTGAAAACGTCGCGCGGGAACACGGCCTGAGCGTGGTGCTCACTGAAAGCGGCACCCGGCATTCACCCGGGCCCGAGTGGGTGGAGGGTGTGATCGCCCGCCGTCCCGCCGGCGTCGTACTGGTTTTCGCGGACCTGGCACAGGAATCCCGCCGCCTGCTCGAATCCCGCGGCATACCGTTTGTGATCATCGATCCTGCGGGGGACCCGGCGCCGGATGTCCCCTCGGTGGGTTCGGCCAACTGGGCGGGCGGGATGATGGCCACGCGGCACCTGATCGACCTCGGGCACCGGCGGATCGCTGCCATTACGGGTCCGGAGGACCTGATGTGCTCGCTGGCGCGGATCGACGGCTACCGCTCCGCACTGAACACCGCCGGGCTGGCGTTCGACCCGGAACTTGTCCGGTACGGCAACTTCCACGTCGACGGCGGACGCGACCACGCGCTGGACCTGCTGGCTCAGCCGGAGCGGCCCACGGCCATCTTTGCCGGCAGTGACCTGCAGGCCCTCGGTGTGCTAGACGCTGCCCGGCAGCTGGGGATAACGGTGCCCCAGCAGCTGTCCGTGGTGGGCTATGACGATCTGCAGGTGGCCCGCTGGTCCTCGCCCGCCCTGACCACCGTGCACCAGCCGCTGATCGAGATGGCCGAGGAGGCGGCGCGCATGGTGCTGATGCTGCGGGACGGGGAGCAGCCGAAGAACACGCGCCTGGACCTCTCCACGTCCCTGGTGATCCGGCAGAGCACTGCTGCTCCGCCGGACGGGAGCAGCTGAGCCTGCGCTGCGCTGCGCTGCGCTGCGAGCGGAGCCGGGGGCTGGGGCGGTCGTTTCTGCGTCCTGTGTCGCAGTAACGCTGCTTTGGCGCGGCGCCGCGGATACTGTGTCACAAAAACGTTGTTCAGGGCTGCTCACAGCAGCGTTATCGCAGCACAGGATGGGGACGCCTGGTGCAAAGCAGCGTTATTGCAGCACAGGATGCCGGTGGCTGTTCACTATCCGGGAGCAGCCAACCCAGATCCCGGGTGCGTCCGGCCAGGGTCCGGGCAGATCCCGGTGCGTCCGGGAAGGACCCGGGCCGGTTCAGGTCAGAAGACCGTCCTCGCGGCCGTTCCGCGACTTCGTTCCGCCATCCGGCGTCCCGGCCGGCTCCAGCTAGGCCTGATCCGCCGTGCCGAGGCCGTCGGGCTGGGCAGCCGTACCAAGCCGGCGTCCGCCGCGGCGGTAGGCCGGCGTCGTCGCCAGGACCACGTTGATGAGCACCGCACAGCCGATGATGACACCGGCCATGGAGAGCGCAGACCCGCCGAAGACGCCGACCAGCGGGCTGATGAGCCCGGCCAGGCCCACCTGCAGGCAGCCCAGCAGGGCGGCGGCCGTTCCGGCCATGTGGCCGTAGCCGTCCAGCGCCAGGGAAGTGGCGTTGGAGAAGATAAAGCCCAGCATGCCCAGCACTACCCAAAGCCCTGCCACCAGGCCGATGACGCCGCCGAATCCGGTGGCGATGATGATCGGCAGGATCACGGCCAGGACCAGCAGTATGGGGGCGGCAATACGCAGGATCCCGGCGGAGGGGAAACGGTTCAGCAGCGAGGCGTTCACCTGGGAGGAGACCACCATGGCAACGCCGTTGACGGCGAAGATCAGCGCGAAGGTGGCGGGGGAGAGGCCGTACTCTTCCTGCATCACGAACGGGGAACCCACCACGTAGCTCATGATGATGCCCATCGACAGGCCCGGGATGACGGCGAATGCAAGGAAGCGGCGGTCGCGCAGCAGGATCCGGTAGCCGCCGGGCTTCCCGGACTTCGGGGTGCCTTTCTTCGCCTTCGCCAGCCGCCGTTCCGGCGGCAGCGTTTCAGGCATCCAGCGCCAGACGATGACCACCAGCACCACGCCGATGAGTGCCAGCGCGTAGAACACGGCCCGCCAGGCCCAGATTCCGGCCACCGCCTGGCCCAGGGTGGGTGCCAGCAGCGGAGCCAGGCCGATCATCAGCATCAGCCGGGAGAGCAGCCGTGCTGCGTCGGATCCGGTGAAACGGTCCCGGATCACGGCGATGGCCACTACTGAGGCAGCCGCGTTGAAGAAGCCCTGCAGGATGCGCAGCCCGATCAGCACGCCGATGTTGGGTGCGATCGCACACAGCAGCGACGTCACAATATGCATCGAGATGCCGATCAGCAGCGGCAGCCGCCTGCCGAACCTGTCGGAGAGCGGGCCGATTACCAGCTGGCCCACGGCCGTGCCCAGCAGGGTGCCGGAGAGCGTGAACTGGGCCGCCGTCGTCGTGGTGGCCAGGTCCGAGGCAACCTCCGGAAGTGCCGGAAGGTACATGTCGGTGGTCACTGCCGGCAGTGCCGCGAGGGCACCGAGCATAAGGATGTACTTCAGGTTCCGGGAGCGGGAAGAGGTGCGTGCGGGGGAGGTTTTGGACACCGGGGAGTCGCTCCTAAGCAGGATTAGAAAGACGGTGGGCCTCGGCCAGTATAGTCCCGCCGAGAGGCCAGTTACGGCTCGTTTCAGCGTTCAAAGGAGCCGTAACTGGCCTCTCGGCGGAATGGGGGAGGGAAGCGTTGACCGGTGCCTGGCGGAGTTTCACACTGGAGGAACAGCCCGCCCCCGTTGAGCGAACCCCCGTTGACCGCCACTGAGCTGAGGCGATACCCATGGAAAAACGGATTCTGGACTACACCGATTGGCAGGACACGGCAGATACCCTGCACCTCTTCCTCCAGATGGCAGGCAAGGTCAAAGTCGAGCGCAGCTACAAACGGCCGGAGTGGGGCCACGTGCGGCTGCCGCTGACCATCGACGGGATCGGCACCGGCATCATTCCCGGCAGCGGCTCCAGCTTTGAGATCTACTTCAACCTGCGTCAGCACCACGTTGACGTGCAGAACACCGACGGCGGCAAATCCCGGATCCCGCTCGGTGACGGTTTGAGCGTGGCAGACTTCCATTCCCAGCTGATGGCCGCACTGGACTACATCGGCATGCCGACGGCGATCAACACCACGCCGCAGGAGTTCTATGACGAGACGCCGTTTGACGAGGACACCAAGCACCACTCCTGGGACCGGCAGGCAATCGAGATGTACCTGGAGAACCTGCACTTCGCCCACCGCAGCCTCTCCCGTTTCCTGGCTCCGTTCCGCGGCAAGGTGGATATGCCCGAGTTCTGGTTCGGCACCATGGATCTCTCCGGGACGGTGTTCGCCGGCCAGGCAGCCCCGTACAGCGGCAGCGATGTCATCGGGGTGAACTGCTTTGATGAGAAGTTTGTGGAGTACGGGTTCTGGCCCGGTGACGTGAAGATGTCCGAGCCGGCGTTCTTCGGCATGCCGTATCCGTTTTTCTCCGGGATCGAGAGCTACTCCTCCATGCTCAGGCCGGACCGCGCCGGGTTCCGGCCGCAGCTGAGCGAGTTCATCCTCACCCTGGAAGACGCCTTCTCCTATCCCGACCCGGAGCAGGCCGTGGTGGACATGTGCCGCAGCAGCTTCGAGATTGTGCAGCGGATGGACCGCTGGGCGGACCTGGAGTGGATCACCGAGCCGCTGTCCTACCCCGCGTCCTCCGCGCCGGCCTAGTTCCCCTCAAGGGCTGCCTAGAATGGACGGACACAGGCACGACGCCGGAACGGAGCTCCCGGGCCCGCCGGCTTGAGGAGCAAATATGGCGCGCATAGCTGTGCTGCAGGCTGCATCCGAGGTGGGTGCGCCGGAGGCGAATCTGGCCCTGATCCAGCAGGCCGCGGTCCGAGCGGCCGAGGCCGGAGCAGACCTGCTGGTGACACCCGAGCTGTTCGCCACGGGTTACGCCCCGGCACGCGCGGCAGCATCCGACGGCGCGGGCCTGCGGAAGCAGTTCGCCGCCATCGCGGACGAGGAAGGAATCGGCGTCGTCGCCTCCACCGTGGAGGATGACGCCGGCACCCGCTTCATCTCCGCGTCCCTCTTTGACGAAACGGGCACGGAACTGCTGCGCTACCGCAAGGCCCATCTGTTCGGCGACGAGGAACGCGGCGTCTTCACGCCCGGCGCCGGGGTGCCGCGGACAGCGGATTTCCGCGGCCTGCGGGTGGCCCTGGGCATCTGCTACGACATCGAGTTCCCCGAATACGCCCGTGCCGCAGTGCGCGCCGGGGCGGACCTGCTGTGCATACCGACGGCGGTTCCCGCCACCGGGGACGTCGGCGGTCCGCAGCCGCTGCACACCTACAACGCCGAACGGATTTCGACTCTCCTGGTTCCCGCCCGTGCGCTGGAGAACGGCGTCTACATTGCCTATGCGAACCACTCCGGACCGGGGTTTACCGGCACCAGCGTGATCGCCTCACCGTACGGCACACTGCTCGCGCAGGCGGCCGCGGAGGGGGAGGAACTGCTCCTGACGGACATCCATCCGGCCGAGGCCCAGCGGGCGCGGCGGATCAACACGTATGCCCAGGACATGCGCCCGGAGCTGTACCGCTAGGAGGGGCGCCCGGAATTAGGGCTGACGGGTCCATGCTGACATAATGTTGGCAAACCCCCTTCGGAAGGCGGCCTGCTCCATGACTCCCCGCAAACTGTTCACCACCCTGGCTTTCGCCGAGGCCGTGACGTGGACTCTGCTGATCGCGGCCCTGGTGGCCAAGTATGCGTTCGGCTATGAAGCCTTCACCCCGATTTCCGGCGGCCTGCACGGTTTTGTGTTCCTCTCCTACGCCGCCGTCACCGTGTTTGTGTGGGTCAACCAGAAATGGTCCGCCGCCACCGGCGTGCTGGGCGTTGCCCTCGCCGTCGTTCCCTGGGCCACCATCCCGTTCGAAAAGTCGCTGGACAAGCGCGGACTGCTCGAGGGCGGCTGGCGCCTGGGCCCGGGCGGCGAGGAGCCCAAGAACTTTGTGGACAAGGTGCAGGCTATGGTGCTGCGCCGTCCCGTGGCTGCCGCCCTGGTTGCGGTAGCCGGCGTCGCGGTTGTCTTCTCGATCCTGCTCTACCTCGGCCCGCCCATCCCCAAGGGCTAGCGGGCTGCCCCCGGACCCGGGCGTCATAACTCCGTAGCTCGGGGCCCGGGACTGGCAGGATGGGCACATGGCGAAACCGTTTACCCTGGTGCAGCTGCGCTACTTTGCAGCAGTAGCGGCAGCCGAGAGCATGACGGCCGCGTCCCGTGAACTCAACGTCACCCAGTCGGCGCTCTCTGCGGCGATCTCGCAGCTGGAGAAAGACCTCGATGTCCAGCTCTTTATCCGCGGACGGCAGCGGGGAATGCGGCTCACCGCGCCAGGCAGGCAGTTCGCCAAGGACCTGGCACCCTTCCTGGAAGAAGCCGACGCGCTGTATGAAGCGGCGCGCGGCTATTCGGATGTGCTCACCGGTGAACTGCGCGTCGGAGTCTTCGCACCCCTGGCACCCTTCCGCGCGCCGGTGATCCTCCAGGCGTTCGAAACGGCCCACCCGGAAGTCCAGATCTCCTTCGTGGAGGGCGACCAGGAGTACCTCCGCCGCTGCCTGCTGGAGGGCGAGTGTGAACTGGCGCTGATGTACGGACTCGGCCTGGACGAGGGGTTCAGCACCAAAGTCGTGGAGCGGATACCGGCGCACGTGCTTGTGGCAGAGGATCACCCGCTGGCCGGCAGCCCGGACGGCGAGGTGTCACTGGCGCAGCTGGAGGATGAGCCGATGATCCTGCTGGACCTGCCGCACACCCGCGAATACTTCATGAGCCTGTTCGCCGCGGCCGGAATCCGGCCGAAGATCCGCCACCGTGCTTCCGGCTATGAGACGGTGCGGTCCTTTGTGGCCCGGGGACACGGTTATTCCGTCCTGAACCAGCGTTTGCACCATAACCAGACCTATGCCGGCGGCCGGGTAGTACCGCTTCGCCTCGTCGACGACGTTCCCGGAATTGAAGTGATGCTGGTGCGCCCGCACGGGGTTCGGCCCACGCGCCGCGCCCTGGCGTTTGAGGCTGTCTGCGGGCGCCTGTACGGCGCTGGCCAGTGATCCTCGCATCGGAAAAATCGATCAACGCCTTCAGAAACATCAACTGGACATCTGTGACGCAGGTCACCAGAGTTGAGCCATCATCATCTCTGCCCGGCCGGCAGACGGCCGGTGGATCCCCGCTAGGGCGCGGAGATCCGGCCGCAAACCGGTACTGATCCCCCCAGGAGTGCAGTTGAACCGTTCAGAACCACATTTCCGCAGCGTTACGCATTCTGCGGATCCCGGACCGGCAGCGGGAAACACTGCCGACACATCGGCCGGTGAGAAGTTACCTTCCGGAAACCGCAGGTCACCATCACAAAACCCGGTCTGCGTACGGTGGCTCTCATGACTACGAACGAAGCCCCACCGAGTGTCCAGTCCGCTCCGGCGGAAGGTGTCAAACCCCGCATTACAGGCATGCAGAAGCGTGTCCTGGCCGGCGGCAGTGTTGGCCAGTTCATCGAGTTCTACGACTTCGCCCTCTACGGGCTCTCGGCTGTGGTTCTCTCACAGCTCTTTTTCCCGAGCGAAAGCGCCTTCATCGGGCTGCTGTCCACGTTCGCCACGTTCGGCGTCGCCTTCCTGATCCGGCCGCTCGGCGGCCTGTTCTTCGGTGCACTCGGCGACCGGATCGGCCGCCGCCGGGTCCTGTACATCACGCTGGTGTCCATCGGCGCGGCGACCGCAGCCATCGGACTGCTTCCGACCTACGCCACCATCGGCGCCCTGGCTCCGGCCCTGCTGGTGCTCTGCCGCCTGATCCAGGGCTTCTCGGCCGGCGGCGAGTCCGTAGGAGCGCCGTCGTTCGTCTTTGAACACGCCCCGGCAAACCGCCGCGGTTTCTGGCTGAACATCACCCTCGCCGCGACGGCGCTTCCCTCCGTGGTGGCCGGAACGCTGATCCTGGTCCTCAGCCAGTCGATGAGCGAGGCAGATTTCCAGAGCTGGGGCTGGCGCATTCCGTTCCTGCTGGCGCTGCCGCTGTCCCTCTTCGGCCTGTGGATCCGGGCCAAGACCGAGGAAAGCGAAGTCTTCAAAGCAGTCCTGGCCAAGAACCAGACCAAGGAATACAGCCCCATCCGTGAGACCTTCCGCACCAACAAGGTCCGTATGCTGCAGGTCATCTTCGTCATGGGGCTCACCGCGATGGGCTTCTACTTCCTCTCCGGTTACTTCGTCTCCTACGTCCAAACCACCGGCAACCTCAGCCGCGACCAGTCACTGCTCGCCAACGCCGCGGCCATGGCCTTCTACGCGCTGCTGCTCCCGCTGGGCGGAATCATTGGTGACCGGGTGGGCCGCAAGCCGATGCTGATCGCCGGATCTGCGGCACTGGCAGTGTTTGCAGTTCCCTGCTTCATGCTGGTGACCAGCGGGGTGCTGGGACTGGCCATCCTGGGCCAGCTGCTCTTTGTCATCCCGCTCTGCATCTACGGCGGCGGCTGCTACACGTTCTTCGTTGAAATCTTCACCACCAAGACCCGCTTCACCTCCGCAGCCATCAGCTACAACGTTGCCTACGCCATCTTTGGCGGCACCGCGCCGTTCGTCGGCACCGCCCTGGTGGCCGCAACGGACGTGGCGTATTCGCCCGGCTTCTACATGAGCGCCGCGGCCGTGATCGTGCTCCTGCTGCTCACCCTCACCCGGGTTCCGGAAACCCGCGGCCGTATGGGTTAGCACCGCCCGGCACCTCCGCACGGACCGCCCCCGCCTGACTCAAAGGAAAGAACCATGACTTCATCCCAGGCCTTCCTGAAGGATTTCCACGACGTCGCCACCATTGGCGCCACCAAAGCCAACGGCGTCGACCGGCAAGCAGCCACCGCTGAAGACAAGCAGACCAGGGACTGGTTTGCCGCCTATGCCGAAGCCCGCGGCTGGGAGGTGCGTGTGGACAGCATCGGAAACATGTTCGCCTTGATCGAACTGGTTCCCGGCGCACCGTACGTGCTGGTTGGCTCGCACCTGGACAGCCAGCCGCTGGGCGGCCGGTTCGACGGCGCGTACGGCGTGATCGCCGGCCTGCACGCCGCCTCCCGGATCACCGAGCGCCTTCAATCCGGCGCTGGAACTCCGGTCTTCAACCTGGCGGTCGTGAACTGGTTCAACGAGGAAGGCGGGCGGTTCGCGCCGTCCATCATGGGCAGCTCCGTGTTTGCCGGGCTCATGGACGAGGAAGCCATGCTGCAGGTCCAGGACCTCGCCGGGGTTTCCGTCCGGGAGGCACTGTCCGGAATCGGTTACTTGGGCACGGACCCGCGCCCGGAGGTGGCCAGCTACGCGGAGATCCACATTGAGCAGGGCCGCATCCTGGAACGCGAGCAGCTGCCGCTGGGCGCCGTCGACTATTCCTGGTACACCCAGAAACTGGACATCGAGGTGCTCGGCGAGCAGTCGCACACCGGGGCGACTGCCATGGCAGACCGCCATGACGCCCTGGTGGCCGCGTCCAAGGTGGTGCTGCTGGTCCATGACGTGACGAAGAAGTTTGCCGAGGAAGCACTGGTTTCCTCGGTAGGCCGGATGACCCTGGAACCGAACTCGCCGATCGTCGTCGCGCGCCGGGTCCACCTGGTGGCGGACCTGCGCTCCGCCTCGCCGGACACCGTTCGCGAAGCCCGGGCATCGCTGCTGGCGGACATCGACGCCATTGCCCGGGAACATGACATCACCATCAACGTCAAGGATTTCGACATCCGCGGCATCCAGTACTACCCCGAGGAAGGGCTGGAGCTGGCGGAGAAGGTTGCCGCTGAGCTGGGGCTGGGGATCCGGAGAATCCAGACCATGGCCGGCCACGACTCCGTGGCACTGAACCGCATTGCCCCCACGGTGATGATGTTCATCCCCTCCGTTGACGGGGTGTCCCACTGCGAACGGGAGTTCACCACGGACGAGGACATGGATGCGGGGCTGGACGCCCTCACCGAACTGGGCTGGAAGCTGATCCACGGTGCCCTGACGGACCAGGCCACGGGGCCGGCAGCATGAGCACGCCGGTAACCGGCGAAGACCTCGCTGCACGTGGGGCAGGGAACCCGCCGCTGCACTACCTGGACGCTGTTTCCGCGCTGGAGCTGTTCCGCTCCGGCACTCTCTCGCCCGTTGAACTGCTGACGGCGGTCGCGGAGCGGACGGAGACGGCGAATCCGGCCGTGAATGCACTTACGGAAACCCTGTTCGACGACGCCATGGTGCAGGCGCGGGAAGCCGAAGCGGCGTACCGCAGCGGCGACACGGGGCAGCGTCCGCTGCTGGGGCTGCCCGTGGCGACCAAGGAGAAGCACGCCCTGGCCCGGCGCAGCCTCTCGCAGGGCCTGCTCGCCCATACCGGCCGCACGGCCGGGGCCGACCATCCCGTGGTGGAACGCATTCGGGCGGCGGGCGGAATCGTACACGCCCGCAGCACCTCACCGGAGTTCAGCTGCGCCACGGTGACGCACAGTCCCATGTGGGGCGTCACACGCAATCCGTGGAACCTTGAGCGTTCACCGGGCGGCTCCTCCGGCGGTGCGGGAGCGGCGCTGGCCGCGGGCCTGGCTCCGCTGGCCACGGCGTCGGACATCGCAGGATCCACCCGGCTGCCCGCTGCCTTCACCGGAACCGTGGGATACAAGGCCCCGTACGGCAGGATTCCCGGGCTGGCGCCCCTCGCCGCTGACTGGTACCGCGGCGACGGACCGATGGCACGCACCGTTGCGGACACGGCCCTGCTGGCCAACGTGATGTCCGGCCGGCACCCGGGTGACCACGCGTCCTACGGCGGTCCGGGCACGCTGCCGCTGGAATTTCCCGACGCCGGCAACGTGGCAGGGCTCCGGGTGGCCCTGTGCCTGCGGCTGGGCGACTACCCGCTGGATGAGGCGGTCGAAGCCAATACCCGGGCCGTCGCTGAGGCGCTCCGGGCGGCCGGAGCCATGGTGGAGGAAGTGGTGCTGCCCTGGACCACTGCCGGCATCCGCGAGACGATCTTCACCCACTTTGGCCACATCCTGGGACCCGCCATGGAAGCCGCCACCGCCGGGGATCAGGAATCACTCGCGGCCTACACCCGCCGGTTTATGGCCGACGCCCGTGCAGCCGCGCAGCGCAGCTCCCTGCTGGACGGGCTGGAGGCCGAAGCGAAGATCCAGGCCGAGCTGGCCGCAGCGATGGACGGCTTCGACGTCCTGCTTTGCCCTACCTCCGGAGCCGGGTCTCTGGCTGCGGACGCGGACTATCTGGACGGCATCTCGGTGGCAGGAAGGACGCTGCAGCACTATTGGGAAGGGCACCTCACAGCGCCGTTCAACATCACCAACCGCTGCCCGGTTCTCGCGGTGCCGTCCGGCTTTGGTGCCGACGGCGTGCCCACCGGCGTGCAGCTGGTGGGGCATCCCTTTGCGGAGGAATCCGTGTTCCGGGCGGGTGCGGCAATAGAGGTGCTGCGCCCCTGGGCGGGACGGTACCCGCAGCTGTAGCGCGGCATCTCCCGCACCGGGGCCTAACCCCTCCGGTTGGGGACATTCCTGCGCTTTGGGCGCCAGGCCGGGGCTCATTCCCTCCGGTTGGGGACGTCCCTGCCAGTTTGGGCGCCATACGGGGGCGCAAACCCTCCGGTTGGGGACGTCCCTGCCAGTTTGGGACATTCCTGCGCGGCGCCCCGGCAGGAATGTCCCGAACCGGCAGGGGAGTCCCAAAGTGGAGGAACTCCGACAGTCCTCAGCCGTGCCGCACGCCTTCCCCGACAAGCACCGCCCGGTAGCCTTCCCGGAAAGTCGGGTACGCGAAAGTGAACCCGGTGGAACGCAGGCGTGCGTTGGAGAGCTTCCTGTTGCCGCCCCGGGTGGACCGGGCGGCTTCACCAGGTGCCAGCTCGGTGCCCAGCTCGGCGGCCAGGAAAGTCAGGACCTCGCGCTGTTCCACAGGTTCGTCGTCGACGCCCAGATACAGCGGCGCCGGGTCCGCTTCAGCCGTAGTCAGGTGCACTATTGCCGCGGCGGCGTCGTCCCGGTGGATCCGGTTGGTCAGCTGTCCCGGCCCGGGATCGGGAGCCCCGGAACGGACCTGGTCGATCAGCCGGGTGCGCCCGGGGCCGTAAATGCCGGCCAGCCGCAGCACCACCGCGTCCGGGCGGCGGGCATGCAGAAGCTCCTCGGCTTCGCGGATGACGGCGCCGGTTACGGATGCGGGAGCAGTGGGGGAGTGTTCATCCAGCCAAGTCCCGCCGGCGTCGCCATAAACCGCGGTGGAGGAAACGAAGAGGATCCGCCGGGGCCGCACTCCGTCGCGCTCCAGGGCGTTCAGGACGTTCGCTGTGCCGTCCACGTAGGCGGACCGGTAGGCAGCTTCGGAGCGTTCCCGCGCAGCGGTGGAAATCACCACGATGTCGGTGTCGGCCGGGATTTCGGGCAGCTCGCCAGTCAGGTCAGCGGCCTGGGCGGCGAGGGGAGCGGGAATCTTTTCAGCGGAGCGGCGCCAGCCGAGCACGGGAAAGCCGGCCGCGGCGAACCGCAGGCCGGCTTCCGTGCCCAGGTCGCCGCAGCCGGCAATCAGGACAGTCATGGCTTTACTCTGCCAGAGATCTAGTCGGGCAGTGAGGCGAGGACCTGGCGGGCAACGTCAAGGCTTGACTGCGGGTTCTGCCCGGTGATGAGGTTGCCGTCGGTGACGACGAAGCTTTCCCAGGCCGGACCGGACTCCACGACGGCGCCCTTTTCGGCAAGCGCATCAGCAACCATCCAGGGCGTGTTTTCCCCGGTGCCGCCGTTCAGTTCTTCTTCATTCGTGAACACGGTGAGCCGGCGTCCGGAGAACGCGAACCCGGTCTCGGGGGTTTCAGCGGCGAGCAGCGCCGCCGGGCCGTGGCAGAACGGGGCAATCAGCATACCGGCGTCGTTCGCCGCGATCAGGATCCGGCCCATGTCCCAGTCGGTGGCCAGGTCCGCCATGGGGCCATGCCCGCCCGGGATCACGACGGCGTCGTATTCAAGCGGCACGACGTCGGCCAGCGCCATGGGCGCTTCCAGCTCCGGACGCAGCTCCTCCAGGTAGGACTTGAGACGGGCAGCCTTTTCGTCACCGCCGGCCTGGCCGGGCTGCAGGCTGATCGCATCCACTGTGGGAGCCTTGGCGCCGGGGGTCGCGAAAGTGATGCGGTGGCCGGCTTCAGCCAATGTTCGGTGAGCTTCGACCAGCTCCTCGGCCCAGAAGCCGGTGGGGTGCTCGGATCCGTCCTTCATGGTGAGGGAATCAGCGGCGGAGACAACCATCAGGATGTTGTTCATGGGGGTCCTTCCTTTGGGGATGGGGAGGCGGTGCTAGCGTGCGGCGGCGTCGATTGCTTCGAAGGTCTCGTCGTCCAGCACCAGGTCCCGGGCGCCCAGGTTCTCTTCAAGGTGGGCCACGGAGCCGGTGCCCGGAATGGGCATCATGACCGGTGAGCGCTTCAGAAGCCAGGCCAGGGCGACCTGCGAGGTGGTGGCGCCGAGCTTTTTGGCTGCTTCATCCAGCACGCCCCCGGGCTGGGCGAGTTCCCCGGCGGAGATCGGAGCCCACGGAATGAAGCCGATTCCGTTGGCGGCGGCGTACTCAAGTACGTCCTCGGAGGAACGGTCGGTGAGGTTGTAGCGGTTCTGCACGGTGGAGACGGTGAAGTGCTTCCCCGCGGCCTGCAGCTCTTCCACGCTGACCTGGGACAGGCCCAGTGCCTCCACCTTGCCTTCCTTCTGCAACTCGGCAAGCACACCGAACTGTTCCTCGGCGTCCACGGTGGGGTCGATGCGGTGCAGCTGCAGCAGGTCCAGGGAATCCACCCGGAGCTTCCGCAGGCTCAGCTCGGCCTGCTGGCGCAGGTACTCGGGGCGGCCCAGCGGGATCCACGCGTCCGGTCCGGTGCGCACAAACCCGGCCTTGGTGGCGATCCGTACACCGTCCGGGTAGGGGTAAAGCGCTTCGGCGATGATCTCTTCACTGATGTTGGGGCCGTAGGAATCGGCGGTGTCAATGAAGTCGACGCCCAGTTCGACGGCGCGGCGCACCACTTCGACGGCGGTGCCGCGGCTTTCCGGCTCGCCCCAGACACCGGGGCCGACAATGCGCATGGCCCCGAACCCGAGGCGCTGAACCACGCCGAGGTCCTTGAGGTCGATGGTCGCGGACAGGGTGTTTTCAGTCTGCTCAGTCATGTCCATGGGCAACACAATACTAAGCAGGCTTATTCCATCGGAGCCGTGTTTGGGCCGGTGGGGATGGGGTGTTTGGCTCCTGAGCCCGGCCGGCTGGGGGCACCGGATGACCCTATTCCTGCCCTGTAACGCGTCACCGGCGCCAAGGTTCCCACACGGTGATACCCCTGTGACCAGTGGGGTCACACCAGTTACCACCCGTCACAGAACATGGGAATCCCGGCAAGCCGCGCTGCCGCCGCCCGGCACGCCGCGCTGCCTCCGCCCGGCACGCCGCGCTGCCTCCGCCCGGCACGCCGCGATGCCTCCGCCCGGTGAGGCTATGCCTGCTGGACCGGGGAACTGGGAATACCGTCGCGGAATGCGGACAGGAGCTGGCCGTACCGGTGTTTTTCCGGTTCCCAGCCGCGCGTATGGTCCTGGCCATGGACTGGAAAATAGAACTTGTACCCCGGACATGGTCCCCGGCAGCCAGCGCATCCAGATAGCGGTGCCCAGTGCCGTCGAGGCCCGCCAGCACCTGCTCGACGGCGGGGTGGCGGGGTGAGCGAGGTGACGCCGCTGGACTGGGGAACCTTCGTGTACTTTTTGCGACCCGGACGGCAATCAGTGGTCCCTGCAGGAGCTTCCGGCCCTGCCAGCACAGTAGGCGGGCAGGGCCGGAACCGGGGGAGTCACCGTCCCGCGGTGCGGGTTTCCCGAACCAGGCCGTAACTGCCGGGGTCCAGCCCGGCTTCGGCGCCGCCGGCCAGCAGCACCGTCACGTCCGGATGCAGCTGCAGGACCGACGCCGGCACCTTCGGGGTCACCGGGCCGGTCAGGGCAGCGGCAATGGCGTCTGCCTTCCCGGAACCCGAGGCCAGCAGGACCAGTGACCGCGCCTCGCGGATGGTTCCCAGCCCCTGGGTGAGCGCGTGTGTGGGGACCTCGCCAAGTGAGGCAAAGAACCGTGCGTTCGCTTCCCGGGTGCTGGAGGTCAGCTCGACCACGCGGGTGCGGGAATCCAGGGCCGAGCCGGGTTCGTTGAAGGCCAGGTGCCCGTTGCTGCCAATGCCGAGGATCTGTACGTCAATGCCGCCCGCGGCCCGGATTGACGCCTCATAGTCCGCTGCGGCGAGCTCCGGATCAGCGGCCGTGCCGTCGGGCACCAGCACGGCGTGCGGATCCAGGCCCAGCGGTTCAATGACTTCCCGCCGCACCACTTCGCGGTAGCTTTGCGGATGGCTTGCCGGCAGGCCGAGGTATTCGTCCAGCGCAAACCCGCGCAGCGGCGGCAGCGCCCGGGCGTGCCGTGCCAGCTGCTCATAAAGCGGCAGCGGGGAGGAGCCGGTGGCGATGCCCAGCACTGGATTGCCGCGTGCAGCCAGGCGTTCCAGGACGGCATCCGCTGCTGCCATGCCCTGGTCCTGCACCGAGGAAGCAACCAGAACCTGCACGCTCATGCCCCTGCTCCTTCCAGGGAGAGGGAACGAGCCAGCTCAGGATCAGCCGGCGCCCAGTCCGTAAGTCCGAGCAGGCCTGCGGCGTTCGCGCCGAAGATCTTCTGCACGTCAGCTGCGGGCATGCCCATTTCCCAGCAGATCCGCAGCTGGTCCACCAGGTAACGCCGGACATAGCCGCGGGGGAACCAGGACGAATCGGTGCCAAAGATTATCCGCTCCGGGCCGTGGGTTTCATAGAACCGGCGGAAGAGGTCCTCGAGGGTCAGTTTCTGGGCCATGAACCGTACCCACTGGTTCGAGCCGGAGGTGTCCACCAGCACGTTGGGGCAGGCCCACATCAGGAACAGCACCTGCTGCACGTGCTGGATGCCGAAGTGCGGCACCACGAACGTCACGTCCGGATGCCGCTTGGCAACGGCCTCCAGCCAGGCGGGCTCAATCATGGCGTTGTGCGCAATGCCGCCGGCGGAGCCGCAATGGCCAAAGTGGATCAGCACGGGCACCTGGTACTCGGCGGCGACCCGCCAGAGCGGATCCGCCGCGGGGTCGTCGATGCGGGAGGACATCAAGGGCGCGAAGAGCTTGAGGCCGCGCAGCCCGTCGTCCCGCACCGCCCGCCGGAACTCCTCCACCGCACCGGGCGCGAAAGGATCGGCCATGGCGGCCAGCCCCACGAAACGCCCGGCACCCCGCTGCACCAGCGCTGCCATTGCCTTGTTCCCGCTGGCGGTGACAAACGCGGCATGCTCAATGTGGTGCTGGTCCAGCTCCGCCGTCCAGCGGTCAGCCTCCGCTTCCCACCCGGCATCCTGCGCGGTGCTTTCCGGGTCCGCGAAGTCCCAGCTGCGCCGCCACTGCGCTGACATTCCGGCCACCTTCGCAGCCCGGTCCGCTGCAGCGGGGCCGGATTCCTCACAGGCGAACTGGCCGCCGGAGAGCTGCCGGGTCAGCGGATCGAAGGGCATCCGGAAATGCAGATGGAAATCGATGATTGAAAGGCCCTGCACCACAGGGCGGTTCCCGATTCGGGAGACATGCACGGGTTCCTCCTACAGGGACAGCGGCTGGGCTTCGGGCAGGGCGACGGCGCCGCGGCGCTCCGGAACTGTGGCCACCAGCTCGGTGGCGTAGCTGACGGCGGCAGCCAGCGCCTGGGCGGGCGAGTTCCGGCGGGCGAGGCAGGCCAGGAACGCGGCGTTGAAACCGTCTCCGGCGCCGGTGCTGTCCACCGGTGTCACCGGCCGGGCAGCGGAGTGCAGCCAGGTCCCGTCCGGCAGGGCCAGCCCGGCACCATCCGCACCGAGTTTCGCGGCAACCATGGTTGAGGTCTGCGCGGCCAGCTGGAGGGCGGCGGCCTGCGGATCCGGGTTCCCGGTGAGGCCGGCCAGCTCGTCGCTGTTCGGTAGGAACAGGTCCACGGAGCCCAGCACGCTGCGGACCTCGGCCCGGACCTGCTCGGTCCAGCCCTCAGCGGGCCAGCCGGTATCCAGCACGGTAAACCCGCCGTTCTTATGCGCTGCGGCGAAGAGTTCGTGCGCTGCGGTGCCGCGCAGTTTGGGCAGCAGGAAGTAGCCGGCCAGCACCACGGTCCGGGCGTTCAGGGCAGAGGCAGGAACATCCTGCGGGGCAAGTTCCGCCATGGCTCCCAGTGAGGAGATGAAGGCACGGTCCCGGCCGGGTGCCTCGACTGCCACGGTGATGCCGCTGGGCAGCCCGGCGTCCCGGACCAGCACTGCCTCCAGTCCGGGCAGGGCGAGTTCGGCCTCCACGAGGCGGGTGGAGGCGTCATCTCCGACCTTGCTGACCAGGACGGTTTCCTGTCCCAGCCCGGCGCAGCGGACAGCAAGGTTGCCTGCCGATCCGCCCAGCCGGATGTCGATGCCCGGCACGATCGCCTCGGTTCCCGGATCCGGCAGGGCTGCTGCTCCGGACACCATGATGTCCAGGTTGGTGTTCCCTACAACGGTGATGGTGGCCTGCGCACCGCTCATGCTGCGGCCGCCAGGGCCTGCGCGCGTTCCAGCAGGGCAGCGCGCGCTGCATCGATGCCGGTGCGCAGTTCCGCGGCACGGACGGCAAGGGTACGGGCAGCATCCGCGGCACGGTCTGCGGTGGCCGTAACAGCCTTGATGCCCGGGCTGCCTGCCTGCGGCCGGTCCAGGATCCGTCCCGGATCAGTTCCGGCGGCCAGCACCAGGTCTGCCAGGTCCGTGCTGATGTTCCCGGCAACCAGGGCCTCGGTCACCTGCTCCCGCGACCACGCTGTGGGGTCAGCGGACTTGAACAGCCGCCCGACGACGTCGTGCGCGCCCCGCCAGGGCACACCGGCGACGGCCAGCGCTTCTGCCACGGATGTGGTGGTGGCACCTGAGCGGACGATCTCCGCCTTGTCCGGGAGCCGCAGCACGGTGAATTCGCGCAGCAGTCCATCCAGCATCCGCACAAACCGGATGACCCGGTCCGAGGCACGCCAGAGGTGTTTCTGCACGTCAGTGGTTGCGTTGTTGGAGTCCTCGTACCAACCGGAGTTGATGTTGGCGTAGGTGGCGGACATGTCCGCAGCGGCGGCGCCCGCCATGGACACCATGTGCTCCAGCACAACGGGGTTTTTCTTCTGCGGCATGATCGAGGAGCCCTGGGTGTAGGCGTCCGGAGTGGCCACCCAGCCGAAAGTCATCCATTCCAGCAGTACCCGGGAGAACCGTGCGCCGGTGGCGCAGATCCGGGCCTGGGCGGCGGCCAGGCGCATAAAGTGCTCCGCGCCGGCCACTGCCTCGTAGCTGGAAGTGAACGTTGAATCGAAGCCCAGCAGGTCGGCAACGGTCTGCGGGTTGATTGGCACATCCGATCCGGTGAAGGCCGCAGAGCCCAGCGGGGAGACGTTCATTTCCGCGTAGATGTCCAGCAGCTCCCGTCCCTGGCTGAGCAGGGCTTCGGCCAGGCCCCCCAGAACATGGCCGATGGTGGTGGGCTGCGCCGGACGGCGGTGCGTGAAGCCGATGATCAGCGCGTCGGTGTGCCGGCGTGCCAGTTCGGCGGCGTCCGCGGCGCTCTGGAGCACCAGGTCTGCCTGGTCCAGGATCTGGCGGCGCAGCACCATACGGAAGGCCCCGGCGTCGAGGTCGTTGCGGCTGCGGGCCAGCTGGACGTCCAGCTCGGAGGTGGAGATCCCGCATGCAGCAGCGAGCTGCTGTTCCATGAAGTAGTACGGGTCTTCCACGGAACCGTCGAATTGGTATTCCTGCCGGCCGTCGGTGATCCGCTCCCAGAGTTCGAGCAACCCTTTTTCCAGGCGTGCTGAGCGCTCCCGCGGAAGGATGCCTTCGTCGTCGAGCATCCAGACGTGGGCCAGCGAGGCTTCCACCATGGGCGGGTAGATGTTGGCGGCGGCTTCCTCAAACGCGTCGCGGAGATGGTTGTCCCAGTAAACGGACAGGTCCGGGCGGTCGGTCAGGGACGGACGGGCGGGGGTAGTCATGCTTATTTCACCGGCTTCAGGTCGGGGGCGGCGGAAGAGGGAATCGGCAGCGGGGTGGCGGTGGGAGGCATGGGGCCAACCAGCGGAGTCTCCACGGTGGGACGGCGGCGGCGGCGCAGCATCTTGGCGATGCCGCCGCTGCCCGGGTTTTCAAGCCGCTGGGAGATGATCAGGACAATCAGGATCAGGCCCATCTGCAGGGTGCCGTACGCTGCAGCCGTTCCGAATTCGTTGGAGTAGATCCGGTTGTAGATTTCAACGGACAGCGGGGCGAAGCGTGCCGGGTAAATCACCACCGAGGCCACGTATTCACCGAAGCCCTGGATGAAGGCCATGAGGGCTCCGGCCAGGATGCCGCGGTACATCAGCGGAACCGTCACGGTGCGAAGTACCCGCCAGTGGCCGGCACCCAGGTTGCGGGCGGCTTCTTCGACGGAGGGATCGATCTGGGCCAGCGCCGCGTTGGCGGACCGGAAGACCAGGGGAAGGAACCGCACGAAGTAGGCGACCGGGAGGATCCAGAGCGAACCAATCAGGACCTGCCCCAGGTTGAACGGGGTGGGGCTGGCAAACGCCGTGACCAGGTTGACGCCGACGACGGTGCCGGGCAGTGCCCAGGGGATCATGACCATAACGTCCAGCAGTCCCTTGCCCGGGCCCTTCCAGCGGGTCACGACCCAGGAGGCCAGGACGCCGATCACGGTGCAGGCAATCATGGCGATGAACGCCATCTGGCTGCTGACGAGGATCGGTCGCAGGGTCGCAGGGTCGGTGAAGATCCGGGAGAAGTTCCCCAGCGTGTACTGGCTGGGGAGGATCTGCACGGTCCAGGAACCGTCCACGGTGAAGGCCAGCAGGACGATCACTGCCGCCGGTGCCATCAGGATCAGCACCAGGATGGCGGAGCCGAGTCCGGCGCCGAGGCGGGGGAGCGTTCCATGGATGACCTTCACCGCCTGCGGGGTGCCCTTGGAGGCGCTGCGGTGCACCCGCCGGTTCTGGTACCAGCGCATCGCCAGCAGGAAGAGGATGGAGACGACGGAGAGCACGGTGGACTGCGCCGCCGCCAGCTCGTAAGCCCCGGAAGTGCGGGAGGCCACGATCTGCATGGTGAGCGTCTGCACGTTGTAGAACTGCGGTGCCGTGAAGGAGGCCATGGAGACCATAAAGGTCAGCAGGGCACCGGAGACCAGGGCCGGGGTCAGCATGGGCAGCAGGACCGTGCGCCACATGGTGAAGCGGCTGGCGCCCAGGTTCAGGGCGGCCTCTTCCATGGAGGCGTCGGAGCCGGCCAGGCCGGAGGAGACCGCCAGATAGAAGTACGGGTACATGGTCATGGTGTGGACCAGCAGCACGCCAAGGACGCCGTTGGCGGAGACGGCTCCCGGGTCGGCCCCGAAGTACTCGGCCAGGAAGCGGGGAAGGATGCCGCTTTCGGCGTAGAGGAAGTAGAAGGAAACGGCGCCGATGAGCGGCGGCAGGGCCATGGGCAGCATGGCGAACAGGCGCAGCACGTTGCGGCCGGGGAAGTCGAAGCGGGTCAGCAGCACGGCCAGCGCCGTGCCGATGATGCCGGTGGTGATCACGGAGACAACCGAAATGCCTACGGAGAGTCCCAGTGCGCGGCCGGAGTTCCCGCCGAAGAAGCCGCTGTAGTTGCCGACGCCGCCGTCGACGCTGGTGCGTGCCGTGGCGAACATCGGAATGACGATGTACATCAGCAGGATCAGGGCCAGCGGAATGGCCAGCCAGTAGATGAACCGGTCCGAGGAAGTGGTTCCGCTGCGGTTCCGCAGTCTTGCGGCGAGGCCCGTCACGGGGCCACCAGCCATACCCGGTCCGGGTGCGGGAACAGGGTGACCCTGTCCCCGGGCTGGGCACGGTCCTCGGAATCGGGGACGGAGACCACAAGTTCCTTACCGTTCCAGTCCACTTCGTAAACATTGACGGCGCCGGTGAATTCGGCCGTCTTCACCGTGCCGCGCAGGGTGCCCGGACGGCTGTCGCCGGCGGCTTCGGTGTGCATGGTGAACGCTTCCGGGCGCAGGCTCACAGCTGCTGTGTCACCCGCGGCGGCGTTTCCTGAAGCGGTGCCGGCAACCCGCGGGGCACGCAGGACCGAACCGTCCGCCAGCTTCAGCTGCACGGAGTCCGAACCGGCTTCCAGCACCGTGCACTCCAGCACGTTGGAGCGGCCGATGAACCTGGCCACGAAGGAGGTGGCCGGCCGGTGGTAGACCTCCCGCGGGGGAGCGACCTGGTGCAGCCGTCCGGACTCGAGGATGGCCACACGGTCACTCATCGCCATGGCCTCGGCCTGGTCGTGGGTGACGTAGATGCTGGTGATGCCTGCTGCTTTCTGGGTACCGCGGATTTCAGCACGGGTTTCCTCACGCAGCTTTGCGTCCAGGTTGGAGAGCGGCTCGTCCAGGAGCAGCACCGAGGGCTGGATCACCAGTGCCCGCGCCAGCGCAACACGCTGCTGCTGGCCGCCGGAGAGCATGTCGATGCGGCGGTCGGCGTAGCCTTCCAAGCCAACCTGCTGCAGTGCGCGGTCCACCCGCTTGTTCTTCTCCGCCTTGGCGGTCCGGCGGACGCTGAGGCCGTAACCCACGTTTGCCCGTACGGTCATGTGCGGGAACAGGGCATAGTTCTGGAAGACCATGCCGGTGTCGCGGCGGTTCGGTGCGGTGTTCGTGACGTCGCGGTCATTAAAGAGGATCCGCCCGCGGGAGGGCTGGATAAAGCCTGCAACCATGCGCAGGGTGGTTGATTTGCCGCATCCGGACGGACCCAGCAGGGTGAAGAACTCTCCGTCTTCGATGGTGAGGTTGAGGTCTGCCACAGAAGGCGCGGCACCCGGGTACCGTTTTTCAATCGATTCGAGGAGGACTCGTGTCATGGCTGCTCTCCGCAGGGGGTAGGGGGTTGAAGGTTAGAGGAGGTGGCCGGCGCACCGGCGCCGGCCACCCTTCCGGGCTGGGTTAGCCCTTGCCCTTGATGTTCTCGGCCCAGTAGCCGATCCACTCGGATTCGTTCTCGCCGATCCGGTCCCAGTCAACGTCCATTTCCACCAGGTCCAGCTCCGCCAGCCAGGCCGGGGTCTCGGCCATCTCGATCGAGGGGATCTGGTAGTAGGTCTCGGAGAGGTCCTTCTGGGTCTCTTCGCTGAAGAGGAACTCGAGGAAGGCGTCAGCGGCTTCGCTGGACGGCCCGTTCTTGATCTTCGCCACGCCGTCCACCAGCATCGGAGCACCGGATTCGGGGATCACCGGGGTGTAGGGGGCGTTCTGGCTCTCGATCTGCAGCATGACGTCCTGCAGGTTCCAGGCGCTGGCTGCGGCTTCCTGACGGGTCACGCGCAGGTACAGGTCGGTGGGGTTGGCCGCGTAGACCTTGGTGTTGGCGTCCAGCTTGCGCAGCCAGTCGTAGCCCGCTTCGGGTGATCCGGCGGCGTCGTACTGGCGGTCGATCATCGCGGAGTAGATGCTGCGCATAGTTCCGGACGCCTCGACGTCGCGGATGGCCAGCTTGTCGGCCATCTCCGGAGCAATCAGGTCATCCCAGTCCTTGGGCGCTTCTTCTTCGCTGAGCATGTCGTGGTTGTAGAAGATCACCTCGGCGAGCTGCATTTCCCCGACCCAGAGGCCGCTCGGGTCGCGCAGGTCCTCGGGAACGGCGTCGATCACGGCTTCGGGCGCGGGGGCAAGGATGTCGTCGCCGGCGGCCTGCTTCATCTGCTGGCCGGTTCCGCCCCACCAGATGTCGCCCTGCGGGTTGGCCTTCTCGGCGCGGATGCGCTCCAGTGCTTCCTGGGCACCGAGGGTGAGGATCTCCACCTTGCCGGCGTAGTCCGGGTTGGCTGCCTCGAAGTCGGCCACGACCGCTTCGGCGAGGCCCTTGTCGCGGGCGGTGTAAATGGTGAGGGAGCCGCCCTCGGATCCTTCGGCCCCCGAGGACGAGTCGTCCAGGCCGCAGGACGAGAGAGCGAGCATCAGCGCGAGGCCGCCGGCAGCAGCGCCCAGCGGTTTGCGGTAAGTGCGTTTCATGTACTTCTCCTAGGGTTTGGTGGTGCGCGGTGATCTGTGGGGAGGCGGCGGTTCAGCCGACGGGTGTGATGAGGGCGGAGGGATCTTCCAGGACCCGGGCCACGGCGCCGTGAAGGATGCCTGCAGTGCCCAGGGAAGCGAAGGCGACATCCGGTGCCGACGGCGCTGCGGCGCGGATCCGGTTGGTCAATGCGGTGCGGGCCGGGCCGTCCAGGCCTACGGCGTCTCCGGAGAACACAACGAGCGCCGGGTTCAGGACGCAGGCACAGACGACGGCGGCCCAGGCCCAGGCGTCCAGGACGTCGTCGCGCAGGGTGCGGGCGCGCTCATCGGTGCACATGCGGGCAATGACGGCGCCATCGGCGTCGAGCCCTGCCGACTGTGCGGCGGCCGTGATGGCCGGAGTGCTCCAGGCCGCCTCGAAGGGGCCGCGGTTGCCGTGGGGGAGCGGGCGGGGTGCCACCGGCAGGAAGCCAACCTCACCTGCTGAACGGGTGGCACCGTGGAGGAGCCTGCCTCCGCTGAGGATGGTGGCTCCGATACCTTCCGCTACGTGGATCAGGACCAGGTCATCGACGCCGGCAGCTGCGCCTGCGCTGCGCTCGCCGAGTGCCACCAGGTTCACGTCGTTTTCAAGGGTGACCTGCAGTCCGGTGCGGCGGTGCAGTTCCCCGGCCAGTTCGGAACCGTTGGCAGCGGCGAAATCGGGCGCCAGGCTAACGGTTCCGTCATTTCCGACGACGCCGGGCAGCGCCAGTACCAGCCGGGCCGGCCGGCGGGGTGCCGCAGCGGTGAGTTCGGAAACAGCCTGTGCCGTGGAGGCCACCGGATCTTCGGTATCGAAGCCGGACTCCCGGGTTTCCAGCACATTGGCATCCAGGTCAACAAGACTGGCACGGACGCTTCCGCGGCAGATTTCTGCAACTACCAGGACCACTGCTGAGCGGTCGATTTCCATGAGCGTCCTGCGTCGTCCGCCCGTGGATTCCCGCTGGCCCACTTCGTGGAGGTAGCCAAGTTCCTGCAGCTCATGCACGATTCCGGTCACGGTGGAGGGGCTGTAACCGGTGGCTGCGGCGAGGTCGGTGCGGGAGATGGGGCCCTGCGACAGGAGGGCTCCGACGACGGACTCCACCCGGATCCGCCGGAGTTCCCGGCGGCCAGTTGGTGCATGTGAGGTGGACGACATTCTTACTTTATACGGTGAAGAAAGTAAGAATGCAAGACCTGTGACTGGGCCTGATTTACCCGAAAACCTAGGCGAACGGTGCCGGACGGACGTAAACCGGTGTTTCCTCCAGCGCGGTGCCGGCGGGCAGGAGTGCGGTCCGGTACAGGTCCGCGGGGGCGATGAGTGCGCGGACGGCCCGGGCCGGAGCTGCGTCCGAAACCGTGCCGGCGGCGGCTGCGGCATCGCCGCCGAATACAGCCAGTCCGTCGCTCAGGTAGACCCCGATGACGGCGTTTCCCGACGGTCCGCGGACTATTACCAGCGAGCCTGGCCGGGCGGAGGAAGCCTCCGGCAGGACCGCTGCGTAGTCCGGGTGGCCGGCGAACCAGCTGAGAATATCCTCCGGCCCGCAGCCGGTGAAGGTGTACCCGGCGCTCCGCAGGGCGCGGGTCACCAGCGTGGTGCTGTTCTCAGCCGACCCGCAAGCCAGGCCGGCGCGGACCGAGGAATAGACGGCTGCCTCAGCTGTTCCCGGGTGCGCCGCAGTGTAGGCATCGGCAGCCGCGAGGGCCGCGGCCACCCTGTTCTGTTCGGCTGGATTCCACGCTGCCCGGGAGGCCAGGGCCAGTTGTTCGGCGTCCGCCTCCGCAGCTGGATCGTCCGGCACAGGTGCTGCGCTGCTGGTCGCTTCGCCGGCCGGTTCTTGAGTGGTGGCCCGGCTGGTCTCCGGGGCGGGCGCAGCATCCGGCTGCGGGGTCTGGGGATCCGGGGTTGCCGTGGGTGCGGGGATGGCAACGTACTCCTGCGCGGGGGCGTCCGGTTCAGCCGGAACGCTGAGGGTAGGTGAGGGTGCCGGAACCAAGGTGCGGTACGGTTCAGCCTCTCCGGATCCTGTCCGGCCCAGTATGGAAATCCCGGCGGCGGAAGCGCCCAGGACCAGCACCAGGGCACCGGCTGCCAGGGCATTTTTGGCCTTGCTCATCCAAGCTCATCCTCCGAAAGGATGCGTAATCTGCTTCCCTTCGATTTTGCGCCTTCCGCACCGCCGGAGTCGAACCGGCAGGGTCGAACAGCCAGACAGCCAGACAGCCAGACAGCCAAACGGCCTGCCCGGCAGCCCGTCCAGGTGTCCCTTTCAAGGGACGCTGGACAGGCCGCAGGGCGGCCCGTCAGCGCGTGGCCTCGGCCAGGTACTCCAGGATGTGGCGGTAAGCGTGTCCGGTGGCCTTGGTCATGCCGATTTCGCAGGTCCGGTTCACCGAGGCATAGCCGTCAAAGACCCGCGCGTTGATTTCCTCTGCCTGCCGCTTGGTCGCCGATGCCGTGAGCTCGGGGTGCAGCAGGCCGCGGTCGCCGGCGAAGGCGCAGCAGCCCCAGCTCGGCGGCACAAAAACCTCAGCGCTGACTGCTGCTGCGATCTCGGTGAGGGCATCGTTGGCGCCCAGCTGGGTGGACGAGCAGGTGGGGTGCAGTGCCAGCGACCCCAGTTTCCTGGTCACCTCCAGCCGGGGGAAGACGGATTCGCGGACAAAGTCCACCGAATCGACAAACCGCAGGCCGGGATAGACCGGGCTTTCCCCGGCCAGCCGCTTCATGGTGTCCAGGCCTTCGGTGCAGGACGCGGCGTCACAGACCACAGGCAGCTCTCCGCCGTTGGTGGCCACCCACAGATTGGCGAGCACCTTCTCGGTCATGTCCTGGTAGCCGGAGGTGAAGCCCTTGGACTTCCACGGCGTGCCACAGCACAGGTTTTCAATGCCCTTGGGGATGCGGACGCCAACACCGGCCCGGCCGCACAGTTCCATAAACGCGGGTGCGGATCCTTCGCCGCCGCCGGCCGGACCAAACATGGTGCCGATGCAGGCGGGGAAGAAAACGGCTACCGGATCGGCATCCTCGTGCGGGGTGCGCCGGGTTCCGCCGCCCGGCAGCACGGTGTCATAGGACTGGACATTGTCCGCACCCAGGAGAGCACGCCCGACGGCGGTTGCCAGCTTGGGCAGGGGAGAGGGCACGGCCTTGGCGAAGGTCAGGGCCTTGCCGCCCGCCGTCGTCATGGTTCCCCAGCGTCCCGCGGCGGCCTTCCAGCCGGCGTCAGCTGCCTTGTTCGTGTTCTCGGCACGGAGCCTGCGGACCAGGTCGCCGGTGTTGATCAGCACCGGACAGGCCGTGCCGCACATGCCGTCAACGGCGCAGGTCTGCACGCCGTCGTAGTCATAGTCCGCGCGCAGCGTGGCGGCGAGCACCGAGTCGCCGCGGGCTTCGGCGTCGGCGATTTCGCGGCGCAGCACAATGCGCTGGCGCGGAGTGGTGGTGAGGTCCTTGCTGGGGCACACGGGCTCGCAGTAGCCGCACTCCACACAGCGGTCCACTTCCTCTTCCACAGTGGGGGCAACCTTGAGGTTCTGCACGTAGGAGCGCGGGTCCTCGTTGATCAGCACACCGGGGTTCAGAAGGTTTGCCGGGTCGATCAGCCGCTTCACCTCCAGCATGATTTCGTACAGCTCATCGCCGTACTGCCGGCGGACGTAGGGTGCCATGATCCGGCCGGTGCCGTGCTCGGCCTTCAGCGAGCCGCCTTCACCCAGGACCAGGTCCACGATCTCCTCGGTGAAGGCTTCGTAGCGCGCCAGCTCCGCCGGGTCGTTGAAGTTCTCATTGAGCATGAAGTGGATGTTGCCGTCCTTGGCATGCCCGAAGATCACTGAGTCCCGGTAGTGGTGTGCCGTGAACAGGGTGGCCAGCTCGGCGCAGGTCCGGGCCAGCGACGGCACCGGCACCACAATGTCTTCGAGCAGGGCGTTGGTGCCGGACGGGCGGGCGCCGGCCACGGTGGTGTAGAGGCCCTTGCGCATGTGCCACATGCCTGCCCGGTCCCGGGCGTTGGTGGTCATAGCGAACGGTGCTGCCAGGCGCAGGGACTCGAACAGCGGCTGGGAGGCCTCCCGCTTGGCGTCGAGCTCCTCGGCTGTGGCGGCCTGGTGCTCCACCAGGAGCGCCGCGTGGGACTGGACTTCCAGGTTCCGCAGCTCCAGCGGAGCATCAGCTGCCAGCCGGGCTACGCGCAGCGAGGTGGCATCCATTAGCTCCACGGTGGCCAGCCCGGAAGCGGTGAGCTCGGGCAGCGCGGTGGCAGCGGCGTCGAGGCTGTCAAAGAACATCAGGCCGGTGGCCACCTTGGGCAGCGCCGGAATGGTCCGGAAGGTTGCCTGCGCTACGAAGCCCAGGGTTCCTTCGCTGCCGATCATCAGGTGGGCCAGGATGTCTGCCGGGTTCTCAAAGTCCAGGAAGGAGTTCAGGCCGTAACCCATCGTGTTCTTCATCGAGAACAGGCGGGTGATGGTGGCCACGGAGTCCGGGTTCGCCACGATGCGGCCGCGCAGGCGGAGCAGGCCCTCGAAGAGTTCCGGTTCCAGGGCGCGGAGCTTTTCCTCGGCGTCCGGAGCCGCGGTGTCCAGGACGGTGCCGCTGGCCAGCACCATGACCATGGACTCGAGGGTCCGGTAGGTGTTGAACTCGGTGCCGCAGGCCATGCCGGAAGAGTTGTTGGCCACGACGCCGCCGATGGTGCAGGCGATTTCGCTGGCCGGATCGGGGCCCAGCTTCCGGCCGAAGGCTGCCAGCCGGGAGTTGACCGAGCGCACTGTCGCGCCGGGGGCCACGCGGACCCGGGCGCCGCCGTCGAGCACTTCGATGTCCCGGAAATGGTGGCGGGTGTCGATCAGGAGGCTGTCGCTGACGGCCTGGCCGGAAAGTGAGGTTCCGCCGGACCGGAAGGTTGCCGGGATGCCGAGCTCACGGCTGCGGCGCATCAGCTGCGCGACTTCGGCGGTGTTCGTGGGTGTGGCAACGGCCTGCGGAATCAGCAGGTAGTGGGAAGCATCATGCGCCATTTTCCGGCGGTCGATCTCCCGGGTGCTGATCCCCTCGCCTTCGAGGGAAGTGATTGCTGGGGCAACATTCTGCTCTGTGACTGACATACGATCCTGATCCATGACATAGACGGGGATTTGTCCCCCGAATCAACTCTATGCCCGGGACGCAGGGAAATGGTCAGGCCACACCCGGCGAGGCGGCCTGTAAGTACTGCAGAACGGCCAGGACCCGTCGATGGTCCCCGGCAGCCGGTGCCAGGTCCAGCTTGCTGAAAATCGAGGTGATGTGTTTCTCCACCGCGCCGGCGGAGAGGAACAGTTCAGCACAAATACCTGCATTTGTCCGTCCCTGGGCCATGAGGTCCAGGACGTCCGTCTCCCGCGGGGTCAGCGATCCCAGGCCCGCAGCGTTGCCGGCGCCCATCAGCTGGCGGACCACTTCCGGGTCAAGGACGGTTTCTCCCTCCCGGATTCGTTCGAGCGCGTCCAGGAAACTGCGCACATCCGCCACCCGGTCCTTGAGCAGGTAGCCGGTGCCGCTTGGCTCGCCGGCAAAGAGCCGGGTGGCGTAGCGGGTCTCCACGTACTGGGACAGCAGCAGGACGCCGATTTCCGGCCTGGTCTCCCTCAGCGTCAGCGCCGCCCGGATTCCCTCGCTGGTGTGGGTGGGCGGCATCCGGTTGTCCAGGATAACGACGTCGGGCTGTGCGGTTTCCAGAGCGGCGAACAGCTCTTCCGCGTCCCCGGCGGCAGCCACCACCTCGTGGCCACGGCCGGCCAGGAGTTCCGCCAAGCCGGCACGCAGCAGGGCGGAATCTTCAGCAATCGCTATCTTCATGCTTGAAGCCTGCCGTATTGAACCGTCCGCCGAAAATGCTGCCACTGTGCCCTAGTCAAGCGGAAGACTGACCGTCACCGATGTGGGACCGCCGGCGGGGGAGGAAATGGAAAGCGTGCCGTCCACTGTGCGGATCCGCTCCGCCAGGCCGGCCAGGCCCGTGCCCGCCGCCGGATCGGCACCGCCGGCGCCGTTGTCGGTGACGGTGAGGAACAGCCGGCGTTCTTCACCGGAGACCGAAATTCGGGCGCCCGTGCCGCGGGAGTGCTTCACGGCGTTGTTGAGCAGCTCCGCCGCGCAGTAGTAGGCAATCGCCTCAACAGCCGGAGCGGGCCGTAATCCAAGCCGGTAATCGAGTTCCACGGGCAATGGCGCGGTTGCTGCCAGCGACTCCAGGGCTGCATCGAGTCCGTCGTTCAGCACCGCCGGGCGGATGCCGCGGGCGATTCCGCGCAGGTCTGCCAGGGCGTCCTTTGCAGTGCCGTGGGCGCTGTCAAGGAGGCGCTGCAGGTCCTCGTTCGCTTCCCCGGCGGAGAGCCGGTCCCTTGCATCACCGAGTTTCATGGCGATGGCAACCAGCTGGGCCTGGGTGCCGTCATGCAGGTCGCGTTCGATCCGGGCCAGCCGCGCGTCGGCGGTGTTGACCGAGCTGCTGCGGCTTGCCTCGAGGTCCTTTACCCGCAGCTGGGCGGCGGTGGGGCCGAGCAGTCCAGCGGCGAGGAGCGCCTGGAGCTTCGCTGCGCCGTTGTTGATGGCCGGCCAGAGCACGAAGGTCAGGAGGATACCGACTCCAATGTAGGCAAGCTGCCACCAGAAACCGTCCAGAAAAACTTCCGCAGCGATCATGCTGCCCCTGTGCCAGGAGCCGTCGGACGCCTGAACCAGCGGGAGCCACTGCGACCAGTACCAGTGGGTCATGCAGCCAAGACCCGTGGCCAGGAAGGTGATGCTGAAAACCGCAGCGGTTACGGACGTGACGAAGCTGATGACCATGTGGCCGATGGCCCGCCAGCCCGCCGTGTCAGCCAGCCCCGAGCGGAGGAAGCCGAAGAACCCCGGCCTTGAGTTGAAGGGAACCGGTGCCGGGATATCCCTCCCGAGGAGGGACCGGGTGAGGCCCCGGTTGACGGTGCCCCAAAACCTTGCCGCCACCACCATGGCGGCAACAATGACCAGGCCAACTACCGTCACGAGCAGGGACGCTCCAAGGGACACCGTGGTTACCGCGTAAGTGAACGCCAGGGGAGCCAGGAGGAGGTTCACCCAGTGGTAGCCGAAGGCACGCCAGGTGTCGCTGCGGAAGAACGCCGGGCGGCGGATCGCCTGCCGGGGCGTGGGCGCGAACACGGGATCCTGTACGGCCCTGGGTTCGGGAACGTAGGTATTGGTCATGAATTCAGCTTCCTACGTGGCGGCGCGTACCACCATGGGGTTTTCCCCCGTGACGTGGCGGGGGATGGGCCTCGGGGTGATGTATCGGTGTCAGCTGGGGCGATACGTCTGTCAGGCGATATTTGGTGAGCCTGCCAAGGTACCGCCGGACGTCCCGGTCCCGCCATTCCTGCAGATGGGGACATCCCTTCCGGTTTGGGACTTTCCTGCCGCTGCGCCGCGCAGGAGAGTCCCGAAGTGGCAGGGATGTCCCAAACCGGAGGGGAACCGGGCCGGTGCCAGTCCCGAAGTGGCAGGGATGTCCCAAACCGGAGGGGAACCGGGCGGGCGGCAGGAACCAAACGGCAGGGGTGTCCCCAACCGGAGCGAATCCGGGCCGGCGGAGTCTCAAGGTGGCAGGGATGGCCCCAACCGGAGCGGAGCCGTCCCCAACCGGAGGGAAACCGTGCCGGCCCGGCAGCAAGCTACTGCTCCGTGGCGGGAATCTGGGCGTAGAACCAGGTGATGTGCTCGCGCAGGCGCTCCGCAGCCAGCGCGCCGTCGCGGGCAGCAACGGCGTCGTAAATTCCGTGGTGCTGCTCCCGAAGGGCGGCGAGGATCCGGGGCCAATCGTCAAAGTTGTCCATGGCGTCTTTCACGTAGCCGCGGATCGCACCGCTGAGCGAATCCATCATGGTCTCGATGACCGAGTTCCCGGCCAGGGAGCTGAGCTCCACGTGGAAGCGGGCGTCCAGGGTGTGGAAGGTGTCCCGGTCAAGATCCGGACGGTCCATGGCTTCGAGCAGGTCGCGGGCGCGGCCCAGTGCGCTCTTCTTCTCCGGGCTGTCCGGGGCTCCGGCGGCCGCCTGGGCAGCCCAGGTTTCGAGCAGAACGCGGGTCTCCACAATGTCCTCGACGGAAAGGCGGCTGCTGGCCATATGCAGGCGCAGTGCGGAGGAAAGGCCGGCCGAGGGTTCAGAGACGATGATCGCCCCGGACTTCGGGCCGGAACCGGAGGAAGAGCGGAGCACTCCCATGGCGTCCAGGATCCGGATGCCTTCACGGACGGAGGCACGGGAAATGCCGTAGGTTTCAGCCAGCGTCCGTTCCCCCGGCAGCTGGTCGCCAAGTTTGATGGCACCGGAGCGGAGGTCGGCTTCGATGTTCTCCAGCAGCAGGTCGTAGCTGCGGCGGGGCGGGAGGGAAGCGGGAGAAGTCACTGCAATATCCTTGCACGGGCGTGGCGGACGGAACGGTCTTGGTGTTCACAGAGGAACAAAAAAGGCGGCCCGGGAGAACCATAAAGGGATCTCACGGGCCGCCGGTTCCTGATTACGGGAGCATCCAGCCCAGTACCGGGGTGGACTGCAGGTAGACAACGGTGCAGAGCACCAGCAGCAGCGCGACGCTCCAGCCCACGACCTTGCGCAGCAGGACCGATTCCTGGCCGTCCAGCTTCACGGCGGTCACGGCAATCGCCAGGTTCTGCGGGCTGATCAGCTTGCCTACGACGCCGCCGGTGGTGTTCGCCGCTACCAGCAGGTTCGGATCGATCCCGGCTTCAAGGCCCGCGGTCTGCTGCAGGCGGGCGAACAGGGCATTGGCCGAGGTGTCGGAACCGGTGACGGCGGTACCAACCCAGCCCAGCACGGGGGAGAGGAAAGCGAAGAATGCTCCGGTGCCGGCCAGCCAGGTTCCAATTGAAACCGTCTGTCCGGAGAAGTTCATGACGTAGGCCAGGGACAGGACGGAGAGGATGGTCAGACCCGCCCAGCGCATGTTCCACACGGTCCGGCCGATTTCGGCCACGCCGGCGCCCACGGACATCTTGTACCGGCCGCCGTCGTCGAATTTGGCGTAGACGAAGGAGACGATCAGGCCGGTGATCAGCAGCAGGGTGCCGGGGGTGGAGAGCCAGTTGAACGTGTAGATGGTGGAGGAAACCGGTTCGCCCGCGGCATCCACAAGGCGCTCGTGCAGCACAGGCCACGGAACCTTGATGTCCGTGGAGGCCAGAAAGGCGGGGATGTCCACGCCGATCTTCCACAGCTTGGCGATGCCGAAGATGATGATCACCAGGAAGTACGGGAACAGCGCCAGCCACGTTCGGGAAGCGGTGAGGGAGTTCTCGTCGCGGACGGCGGCGGAGCCGGAGATGGCAGCGGCACCCGGAGTTCCGGAACCTGCCATGGCCATGGCAGGCAGGCCCATGCGGACCCGCGCGCCCTCAATGCCGCGCGGCTGCCAGAAACGCAGGAACACTACGGCCGCACCCAAGCCGGCCAGTGCGGCAACGATGTCGGTCAGTTCGTAGGAGAAATAGGTGGAGCACAGTACCTGCGCCCCGGCGAAGGCAACACCGGTCACGACGGCGGCGGGCCAGGTTTCCTTGATGCCGCGGAAGCCGTCCAGGATAAAGACCAGAATCAGCGGAACCACGACGGCGAGCAGCGGAGCCTGGCGGCCCACAACGGCACCGATGTGGTCCGCGTCGAGGCCCGTCAGGTTCGCTGCCGTGGTGATCGGAATGGCCATGGCGCCGAAGGCAACCGGGGCGGTGTTGGCCACCAGCACGGCAGCGGCGGCCTTCATCGGCTTCAGGCCCAGGGCAACCAGCATGGTGGCGGTGATGGCCACCGGGGCACCGAACCCTGCCAGCGCCTCCAGCAGGCCGCCGAAGCAGAAGGCCACCAGGATCGCCTGGATGCGCACGTCGCCGCCGCCAATCACGTCGAAGACGCGGCGCAGATCCTCGAAGCGCCCGCTCACCACGGTGACCTGGTAGAGCCAGATCGCCATGATCACGATCCACACCACCGGGAAAGCGCCGAAGACCGCGCCCTGGGAAGCGGACAACAGGGCCAGGCCGGCGGGCATCTTGAACGCCCAGATGGCGACGGCGATCGCCACCAGCAGCGACAACCCTCCTGCCACGTGGGCTTTGACCTTGACGAAGGCCAGCAGGATGAAGAACGTGAGCAGGGGAATAAGTGCCACGATGGCGGATGCGGCGACGCTGCCGAACACCGGATCGGTGGTGGCGGTGAAGTGATCCACAGGGGACCTCCGGGGGTATGAACTGACAGGAAGATGGTCAGACCACAATGGTCAGACCATGGAACTCTAGCGCACTTCGGTGCCGCGTGTGATCATGGCCACCCGTCCCGGGGTTTGTTGGTGTGTTGCACGCAACGTGCCTAGTATGGTCTGACCACACGAGCTCCGGGGCATCCCCGCTGAGAGGCAACCCATGAGAATTGCACTATTTGCCACCTGCATCGTGGATGCGATGTATCCGCGGACGGCCCGCGCCACCGTCTCCATCCTGGAGCGGCTGGGACACGAAGTGGTGTTCCCGTCCGGCCAGGCCTGCTGCGGCCAGATGCACGTCAACTCCGGCTACCTTCCCGAAGCCGTGCCGGTGGTCCGGAACCACGTTGCGGCCTTTGACCCGGCAGGGTACGACGTCGCCGTCGCACCTTCGGGGTCCTGCGTCGGGTCGGTGAAGCACCAGCACCCGATGGTTGCCCGGTCCGCCGGTGACAAGGACCTGGAAGCCCGAGCCGAAGCCGTGGGTGCCCGGACCTACGAACTCTCCGAACTGCTGACCGACGTCCTGGGCATCACCAATGCCGCCGAACAGCTTGGCTCCTGGTTCCCGCACAAGATCACCTACCACCCCAGCTGCCACGGCATGCGCCTGCTGCGCCTGGGCGACCGGCAGCTGAACCTGCTGCAGAGCGTGGGCGGCATTGAGGTTGCCGAGCTCCCGCAGGCAGACCAGTGCTGCGGTTTCGGTGGAACCTTCTCGATGAAGAACGCGGACGTTTCCTCCGCAATGCTCGACGACAAGGCAGCCAACATCAAAGCCACGGGCGCTTCGCTGTGCTCCGGCGGCGACGCTTCCTGCCTGCTGCACATTGGCGGCGGGCTCTCCCGCGAGGGCAGCGACGTCACCACCCTGCACTTCGCCGAGATCCTGGCCAGCACCCGGGAAAACCCGGTATCCATCACCGGGGACGTCCTGGTCAGCGGAAAGGCCGCCCGATGAGCACGTACCTGGGCATGCCCACCCTGCCGGTCTACGGCAAGGGCAACCTCAACGCCGTGGACTCCTTCCCGACGGCGGCACGCCGGGAACTGGGCAACGCACAGCTGCGCGCCAACCTGGAACACGCCACGCACACCATCCGGGACAAGCGCCTGCGAGTGGTCGGTGAGCTCCCGGACTGGGAAGACCTGCGCAGCGCCGGAAGCGCCGTCAAGGAATCCGTCATGGCGCGGCTGCCCGAACTGCTGGAGGAGTTCGAGAAGAACTTCACCGCCCGCGGCGGCATCATCCACTGGGCCCGCGACGCTGACGAGGCCAACGAAATTGTCCGCGACCTGATCCGTGCCGAGGGCGTGGACGAGGTGGTCAAGGTCAAGTCCATGGCCACCCAGGAAATCGGCCTGAACGAATACCTCGAAGAGCAGGGCATCGCAGCCTTCGAGACGGACCTCGCGGAACTGATCGTCCAGCTGGACCATGACAAGCCCAGCCACATCCTGGTGCCGGCGATCCACAAGAACCGCTCCCAGGTACGGGACATCTTCCTGCGCGAAATGCCGGGCGTGGACCCCGACCTCACCAATGAGCCGGCAAAGCTGGCCGAGGCAGCCCGCTCCCATCTGCGCCGGAAGTTCCTGTCCTCCAAGGTCGCCATTTCCGGAGCCAACTTCGCCATTGCCGAATCCGGCACCCTGGCCGTGGTTGAATCCGAGGGCAACGGCCGCATGTGCCTGACCCTCCCGGAAACCCTGATCACGGTCATGGGCGTGGAGAAGCTGCTGCCGGCCTGGAGCGACCTGGAAGTCTTTATGCAGCTGCTGCCGCGGTCCTCCACCGGGGAACGGATGAACCCGTACACCTCGCTGTGGACCGGCGTCACCGAAGGCGACGGTCCGCAGAACGTGCACCTGGTCTTGGTGGACAACGGACGCAGCGCCGCACTGGCGGATGAAATGGGCCGTTCGGCGCTGCACTGCATCCGCTGCAGCGCCTGCATGAACGTCTGCCCGGTCTATGAGCGCACCGGCGGCCACGCCTACGGCTCCACCTACCCCGGGCCGATCGGCGCCATCCTCTCCCCGATGATGACCGGCATCAAGAGCGAGGAAAACAGCTCGCTGCCGTACGCCTCCTCACTCTGCGGGGCCTGCTACGACGCCTGCCCGGTGAAGATCAACATCCCGGAGATCCTGGTCCACCTGCGTTCGGTGGATGTTGAAAGCAAGCGCGGCAAGAAGATGCCCACCCAGATGGACGTGCTGATGAAGGGCGCCTCCTGGGCGTTCTCCCGCGGCCGGAACCTCGGGCTGCTGGAAAAGGGCCTGCCGCTGGGCAAGCTGGCCGCCGGACGCAAACGCAAGATCACCAAGCTGCCCGGCATCGCCGCCGGCTGGACCCAGAGCCGGGACATTCCGGCGCCGCCCGCACAGTCCTTCCGGGACTGGTGGGCCAAGGAACACGAGGACAGCAGGCCGGCCGCCGGCACGCCGAACCAGGGGGAGAAGACGGCATGAGCGCACGCGAAGACATCCTGGAACGCCTGCGCGGTGCGCTGAAGGACGCCCCGGCTGTCCCGGAGGTGCCGCGCACCTACCGCACCGCCGTCGACGCCCCGGAAGCCGAGCGCATCAGCGTGCTGGTGGACCGGCTGGAGGACTACAAGGCCGGCGTCACCGTGGTGGACGAGGCCGGGGTGGGACCCCGCATTGCGGAACTGCTCGACGGCGCTGCCAGCTACGTGGTGCCCGCCGGCATCGAGGAAGCCTGGCTTGCGGAAGCCGAGGCGGCCGGAGCCGGACGGCGGCGCAATGACTCCCGGACCGAACCGCTTAGCGTCACCGAACTGGACCACACGTCCGCCGTGGTGACCGGCAGTGCGGTGGCCGTGGCGGAGACGGGCACCATCATCCTGGACGGCAGCGAGGGAATGGGCCGGCGTGCCATCTCCCTGATCCCGGACCACCACGTGTGTGTGGTGCGGGCCTCTGACATCACCATGATCCTGCCGGAGGCACTGCGGCGCCTGGACGGCACCCGTCCGCTGACCTGGATCAGCGGACCGAGCGCCACCAGCGATATTGAGCTTGAACGAGTTGAGGGCGTACACGGCCCTCGCACCCTGGACGTGATCATCGTCCGCAGCTGAGCCGGTTCCACTAACCGGCACGGCTAACTGAAGGAGGCCGGAGCGTTGGGGGGACCGGCCTCCTTCGAAGGTTCGGCAGGGGGCCTAGGCTCCGGTGTACCCGGTTCGCCAGCCGCCCTTGTAGTCCTTCCGCACGGTCTCGGAATACGGGACCGGGCTGACCACCGCGCGCACTTCCAGCTGGCGGTGCGGTTCTACCGTGGTCTTGGCGGTACCGCCGTCGGGCTCTCCCCAAACCACCCGCAGTTCGCTGCCCTCGGGTACGTCCGGGTTCACCGTTGCCAGGGAGAGGCCGCGGCGCTCATTGGCCGAGTAGCCGGTGAACATTGAAACGCCCACCACGTTGCCGTCGGCGTCGATCACCGAGTCATAGTTCGAGGATCCGTAGTTGGCCAGCGGCAGGTCGAAGTACTTGTACGGCGTCTGCTCCGGATCCAGCTGCGAGGTGAAGATCCGGCCCAGGTCCTCCGGGTTCCAGGCCAGGGTCACCTTGCGGCGCTGTGCCGCCGGGTCCATGGCCTCGAGTGCCTCACGGCCAATGAAGTCATGGTCGAACTTCACGAAGGAACCGTAGCCCAGCTCCCAGGGGGTGAGGTAGTAGTCCTCGATGTCCTCGGAGACAAAGCTGCCGGCGACGGCGTTGGTTGCCTCATAGCTGTCCGCGCCGAGCCATTCGCGGTACGGCCGCAGCCGTTCGTCGGTGTAGACCGCCGGCAGCGGCGAGGGGATCCAGCCGGATTCAAGCGTGTTGGAGGGGTACGCCCGCGCGCCCACGGCCGCCATGCCGAACTCGGCACCGGCTTCCATAAGCCGGTCGCGGACTTTGTCATAAGAGGCGTAGTCACCCCAGATTTCAAGGCCGGGAGCACCAGCCATGCCGTGCCGGAGTGTGCGGACCCGTTCGCCGCTGATGCTCATGGTGTCCATGTTGAAGAATTTCAGCTGCTCCAGGGAACCGCCGTTGACCTTCTCGATGATGTCCCAGGCATTGGGTCCCTGGATCTGGAAACGCCAGTAACGCCGGCTCACCGGCTTGCCCATGGGCCGCGACGGCGACCGGCGGTCCACCTCGATCTCCAGGTTGTACCCGCCGGTTTCGGCATTGAACAGCAGCCAGTTGGCTGCGGGGGCGCGGCCAACGTACACGTATTCGTCCTCATCCTGGTGGAAGAGGATGCCGTCGCCGATCACGTGGCCGGACGGCGTCGTCGGCACGTACTGCTTGGCCCTGTTGACGGGGAAATTGGCCACGGAGTTGATGGCAGTGTCGGAGATGAGCTTCAGCGCATCGGGGCCCTTGATGAAGACATTGTCCATGTGGTGGGACTGGTCGAACAGCACGGCGGTCTCCCGCCAGGCCCGCTGCTCGCTGCGCCAGTTGGTGAACTCGGGAGCGACGACGGGGTAGATGTATGCGCCGATCTGGGAGTTCCGGAGCAGGTCAACGACCCCCTCGGACGCATCCAGGACTTCCTGCAGATTCTTTGGTGCCACGGTGAACCTCTGTTTCTGTCGGACGGGGATCCGGCCCAAAGCCGGTGCCGCCGACTTTATATCTATGGCCATAGGTAAGTCGAGGGTCTTTGTGGCATAGGACGAAATGCCTAGCCAATGACTATCAGGATAGATAATGTGTGCTGCATCACATCTGCGGTGCGGCCGGTCCGTGCCCAAACGAGGAGGCACACCATGAGGAAACTGCTGGCGGCAGCGGCAACGGCGGCGCTGCTTGGCCTGACGGCCTGCGGATCGGGATCGCTGACGTCCGGGGAGGACTCAGCCTCCGCATCCGCCTCCCCAGGAGCCGAGGGGCTCATTCCCATCGAAGTGGGCGTCATCCCGATTGTGGACGTCGCACCGATTTACCTGGGGGTGCAGGAAGGGCTCTTCGAAGCAGAGGGGCTGGAAGTCACCCTCACCCTGGCCCAGGGCGGAGCAGCGATCGTTCCGGCTGTAACGGCCGGGCAGATGGATTTTGGTTTCTCCAACATCACGTCCATGATCGTGGGCCGTTCCAAGGGCCTGCCCGTGAAGATGGTCGCCCCCGGAGGCAGCTCAACGGGCGATACCGACGCGGACTTTGCCTCCGTTATGACCCTGCCGGAATCGGGCATTGAGACGGTCACGGATCTGGCCGGCAAGAAGGTTGGCGTGAACACGCTGAACAACATCTCCGACTCCACCATCTCGGAGGCGGTCAAGCAGGCCGGCGGTGATTACGAGAGCATTGAGTTCGTGGAGATCCCGTTCCCCGAACTCTCCGGACAGCTGGCGGCTGGGACGGTTGACGCTATTGCCGCCGTCGAGCCCTTCGTCACGATTGCCGGGGCCGACGGCGCCGTGCCGGTGTTCTCCAACTATGCCGAACCGGTGGATGACCTGACAGTGGCCGTCTACTTCACCTCGGATGAGTATGTCCAGGAGAACCCGGAGACCGTGGAGAAGTTTGTCCGGGCGATGATTGCCTCGCAGGAATTCGCGGAACAGAATCCGGACAAGCTGCGGGCAGTGCTGCCCACGTACACTTCCCTGGAGCCCGAGGTGATCGAGCAGCTGACCCTTCCGCGGTACGCCACGGAGGTGAACCGTGCTTCGGTCGAGGAAGTGGCCCGGATCTCCCAGGACCGCGGTCTGGTGGAGGAGCTGCCCAACATGGATGAGCTGCTGCCCCAGGACTAGTCCTAGTTAGGCAAGCCGCTTCGGTTCGCTCCGCTTTGTGCCATTCGCTCCGCCGCGCGGCGGCCGAAAAAGCACAAAGCGGAGCGAATTCGTTTAGTACCCGCGGAAACCCTGCACCCACTCCGCGGTGGGACGGAGACCGCCAAAGGTATAGAAGTGCAGCTGCACCACTCCGTGCCGCCCGGGATCGTGTTCGGCGGCCAGATCACGCAGGAAACGGTCCGGACCCGCCGTGCCCAGCAGGTTGGTCAGGGAGAAACCGTACTTCTGCGCGATGGAGGCGGAGGTTCCCACCCCGAAGCGGCGGGCGTAGCCCAGCAGCCGCTTGATGCCGGCCGGGCCCGGCACACCGATGCGCACCGGAACGGTGATGCCGCGGGCGCGCAGTTCCTCGCACCAGGCCAGGACCGGAGCAGTGTCGAAACCGAACTGGGTGATGATGGAGGCCTCAAGCCCCTGGTCCTGCACAGCGGCCAGTTTCTGCTCCAGGGCGGACCACAGGGTCTGTTCGTCAATGTCCGGGTGGCCCTCCGGGTACCCGGAGATGCTGATGTGCCTGGCGCCGTGGGCTGCAGGCAGTCCGGAGGCAATCACGGCGAGCGAATCGGCGTACGGACCCATCGGTTCGGCCGGATCCCCGGCAACCACAAACACGTTCTCCACAGCCCCGGCGTCGGACAGTGCCCCCAGGAACTTCTCCAGCTCAGCCGCCGAGCCCAGCCGCCGGGCAGAGATGTGCGGTACCGGAACGTGTCCGCCGGCCTTGACCGCGGAGGCGGCAGCCAGGCGCATGGGCAGATCCTCGTTGCCCAGGAACGTCACATTGATCCGGGTGCCGGGGGGCAGCACGTCCCGGGCCTCAGCGAGGGCAGGAACATCCTTCCCGGTCATTTCCAGCGAGAAGTCATCCAGCAGCGAAGAGGCGGGGTCCACGGGGTTCATGCCGAACACCCTAGCCAGCGGGCTGTGCGCTGTCCACGGTCCCGCGCCACGGTCCCGCGCCACGGTCCCGCGCCGCGGACCCACGCCGCGGACCGGACACGGTCCGGCGCTGCGGACCGGACGCCGTCCGTCCGGACACCATCCCGCGCCCCAGTCCGGACACCCTAGAACCGGGAGGAGCTGCCTGAACCGCTGAAGCTGCCGCCGCTCGCGCCGTAGCCGGAGGAGGAACCCGAGGACGCGGAGCTGCGGGCGGATTCGATCTTGCCGGTTCCGGTCTGCACTCCGGCGTTGAAGGAGGCCACGCTCCAGATGTAGTTCGGGTAGGCCGTGTCCAGGATGCCGGGCCGGTAACCGTTCCGGTAGTGACGGGCGCGGGTGCGCTCTTCCTCCAGCGCATCGCGCATCAGCTTCTTTTCCGAACTGTCCTTCGCTGCCTTCTCAATCACGGTCTCCGAGTGGTTCTTCAGGAGCTCGGCGAGCTCTTGGCCGCAGTCCCGGATCACATCCAGGCCTGACTCCGGTGACACGGTTCCATCCGCCAGCCCGGCAGCCGTCGCCTGCAGCCGGCGCCGGCATTCCGTGCGGAAGGCTAGCAGGGCGGCCGCTGTTGCCGAACCCGCGGTCTTGTCCTCTTCAAAAAGGTCTTCGAGCTTGTCCAGTTCCTCCAGCAGCGGCCCGGCCTGCCGGTCCCAGGCCGCCTGCCAGCCCGGCCCCATGTTCAGCAGTGTGTTGGTGTCCGCGATGACGTCGTCGATGCCGTCCAGTGCCGCCGCCAGTTCGGCAAACTCCTCAACCGGCTTACGCGCCTTGGCTCGTTTGAGGTCCTTTTCGGTGAAGGACCGCACGGTGTTCCCCAGCTCCGTGGCCACGTTGTAGCGGGTGCGGAAGGTGCGGTGCTCTTCCAGGACTTTGGCGCCGTACCGCGAGGTTTCGGGGATGGTGTGGGCGTTCAGCTCGGTGGCCTCCAGGTCCATGCTGACGCTGGCATAGGACTGCTCAGCCTTCGCTATCAGCTCACGGTTGGTCTTCAGGCGGCTGCGCCGCACAGCCACAATGGTCAGCCAGGTTCCCACAGCTGCCAGCACCAGGGCGCCGCCTGCGATCCAGGTTGCAGGATTGAGGTACCAGGGCCGGTTGATCAGCTTTGCCGCCTCCTGCACACCGGCAATGGTGCCGTCCGTCCACTGCGCGTCTTTGAACAGCTCTGCCGCTTCATCCCGGATGGCCTGGGCCTGCTCACTGTCCACCTTGCGGTCCTCGCCGAAGTAAGTGCCTATCCAGCGTCCGTCAGGGTCCAGGGTGAAGATGAACATCCCGTCCGCCCACTTTTGTCCGTCTGCGCTGATCCATTCAGGGTGTTCCTCCCGGGCGAACCGGAGCGTTTCCTCATTCATCACGGTGTCGCCGTCCTGATACTCAGCGTCAGGGTCACCGCGGAACGTGTAGATGGCAACGGTGGTCGGATCGTGGAACTGGATCTGCTCCAGGGCGGGAACCAGCGTGTTCTGGTCCAGGACACCCGCGGTGTCCTCCACGATGATGTCCACCGGTTCGACGGCGGAGGCCGGTGCAGCCGGTGCCGCGAGCGCCAGCAGCGCGGTAGCAATGATCAGCAGGATTCTGCGCATGGTCGTTCCCCCGGAAGGTTGGCTAAGCGGTAGGGCGCTCAACTGGTTGGACGGAATCGGTGGTGCTTTCTTGAAAGCCTTGTGCTGACGGGCCGGTCTGCTGCCCCCGGAGCACACCGTCGAGGAAATCCGCGGTTTCGTCCAGGACCGCGCGTGCCTCAGGCCGCGAAAACTGGAACTGTGCCTCGTGCGGCAGTGCAGGAGAGAGGTCCTGAGGCCAGAATCTGCGGGTTACTGCGACGCCAAGGCTCTCCAACAGCTCCGCGAAGGGTACCGACTGGGCGGCGGTCAGCCCGTCGCCGTTTCCGCCGCTTATGAAGACCGGCGGGAACGCAGCGGTGGCGTGCGTGGAGACTGACATTTGTGCTGCGGCGGCGGTGTCGTTGAACCGGCGTTTTCCGGTGTAGGCCCATAGCGCGGTGCGGAAACCCCAGCCCAGGATGCCGGTCAGCTTCCCCATCGCGTCGAGATCATAGACACCGCAGTGCAGGAGCGCGCCGCGCAGCTGCGGGCCGGCCAGTGCAGGGGAGATCCCGAGACCCGCCGCATATTCCGGTGAGGACACTGCTGCTGCCAGCTGGGCAGCGAGTTGCGCTCCGGCGGAATCTCCGGCCAGGACCACGCTGTCCATATCGAGGCCGTACTTTCCGGCGTGGCTCTGGAGGAACATGAGTGCCTGGTCCAGTTCCTGCAGCGCCTGCGGATAGCGGCTCCCCGGGGCCACCGAATAGTCGACTCCGACGGCGGCGAATCCCCGGGCAGCCAGCATCCTCAGGTACGGGGCAACGTCCCGGCGGGAGCCGGAGATCCACGCTCCGCCATGGACCCAGAAAACGACCGGCGCACGGGTCTCTCCCGTGTGTCCGGGAGGCAGGTAGATATCAAGGCGCCGCGTACCGGCGTCGTCCTGATACCGGATACCACGGTGTTCGGTCACATCTGGCGCATAAGGCTCCATCTGGGCCACCAGCTGGCTGGCACCGCGGTAGAAAACACCGCGGATCAGCAGGGCTGCAGGCCACGGAGAACACACGAAGGCAGTTGCGGCAGCCGCGGCCGCTGTTCCAGCAGCCACCGTCCGGGCGGGGTGCAGTCTGCGGGCACGGAAGAGGGGCACAGACCCAAGCGTAATGGAGCGCCCCACAGGCGCCTCTTTTCGACAGCAATGTGTCGGGGATCATATACAATCCATTCCAATCGTATGGACCGGACCCAGTGCCTCCCCGAAAGTGGTGCAGTAAGCGTGCTCGATAAACAGACCATAGAAAAGATCGCCGATGAGCTGGTGGCAGCGGGTGCCAAGCGCACCCCCGTGCCCCGGCTGACCGCGCGGTACCCGGAAATGACCGTTGAAGACTCCTACGCCGTGCAGGCGCTGTGGAGCAGCCGGATGCAGGAACAGGGTCGGAAGCTCGCCGGCCGCAAGATCGGACTGACCTCCAAGGCGATGCAGGATGCCACCGGGATCACCGAGCCGGACTACGGCGTCATCTTCGACAACATGATCCTTGAAAACGGCTGCACGGTTCAGTGGGATGCCTACACCCATCCGCGCATCGAGGTGGAACTGGCGTTTGTGCTGGGCAAACCGCTCTCCGGCCCGAACTGCACGATTTTCGACGTCCTGGCTGCCACGGACTACGTGGTTCCTGCGCTTGAAATCCTGGATTCCCGGATCGAGATGGAAGGCCGCACCATTGTGGACACCATCGCGGACAACGCAGCGATGGGTGCCATGGTGGTGGGCGGGCGCCCGGTAAAGGTGGACGACGTCGATCTCCGCTGGATCTCAGCCCTGCTGTACAAGAACCAGACAATCGAGGAAACCGGCGTGGCAGCCGGCGTGCTGAACCATCCGGCAGCCGGCGTTTACTGGCTGGCGAACAAGATTGCCGCACACGGCGCCTCCCTCGGCGCCGGTGAAATCATCCTGGCCGGTTCCTTCACCCGGCCCATGTGGGTGCACAAGGGTGACACCGTCCATGCCGACTACGGACAGCTGGGGTCAGTGACATGCCGTTTCGAGTAGAACCTTCCGCAGACTTCAAGTCCGTCCTGGGCAACGGCCGCCGCGCGCAGGTGGGTATGTGGGCCTGCACCGGAAACCCGCTCCTGGCCGAGATCTGCGCCGGATCAGGCTTTGACTGGCTGCTGATCGACGGCGAGCACAGCATCAATTCCCTGGAGTCCATCAGCACCCAGCTGCAGGTGGTTGCCGCCTATCCGATTCACCCGGTGGTCCGGGTTCCGGCCAATGACGCCGTGATGATCAAGCAGTACCTGGACCTCGGGGTCCAGAACCTGATTGTCCCCATGGTGGACAACGCAGAGCAGGCCCAGCAGGCTGTTGCCGCCGTGCGGTACCCGCCGCACGGCGTCCGCGGCGTCGGCAGCGCCCTGGCACGCGGATCGCGCTGGAACCGGATCGAGAATTACCTTGACCGGGCTGAGGAGACCATCACGCTGCTGGTGCAGGTTGAAACCGCTGAAGCCGTGGCCAACGTGGCGCAGATTGCCGGGACCGAGGGTGTGAGCGGCATCTTTATCGGCCCCTCGGACCTGGCCGCCTCAATGGGCCACCTGGGCCAGCAGGACCACCCGGAGGTGGCCGCCGCCGTCGAGCACTGCATCCGCGTTGCCAACGAACTCCGTGTGCCGGTGGGCGTCAACGCCTTCGTGGAGGCGACTGCCCGCCGCTACCTCGACGCCGGAGCGGACTTCATTGCCGTGGGCGCGGATGTGGCGATGCTTGCGCGTGCTTCGGAAGCGCTCGCGGCGAAGTTCCTGCCGCAGGATTCCGAGCCGTCCGGCCCGGCTCCCGCCAGCTACTAACCTCTACCCCCGAGAGGTCAGTTACGGCTCCTTTCAGGGCTCAAAAGAGCCGTAACTGGCCTCTCGGGGGTTTAGGGGAGCATCCAGCCGAGCACCGGCGTGGACTGCAGGAACACGATGGCGCACAGTGCCAGCAGCAGGGCCACGCTCCAGCCGAAGACTTTCCGCAGCAGCACCGATTCCTGTCCGCTCATGTTCACCGCCGCGGCCGCGATCGCCAGGTTCTGCGGGGAGATCAGCTTGCCCATAACGCCGCCGCCCGTGTTGGCCGCGATCATCAGTTTTGGATCCAGCCCGGCGGCGGACCCGGCAGTTTCCTGCAGCCGCGCGAACAACGCGTTGGCAGAGGTGTCCGATCCGGTGACGGCGGTGCCGATCCACCCCAGGACCGGTGACAGGAACGCGAAGAACGCGCCTGTCGCCGCCAGCCAGGTGCCGATAGAGACGGTCTGCCCGGAGTTATTCATAACGTAGGCCAGGGCCAGCACGGCCAGGATGGTCAGCGCTGCGGAGGTCATCCGGCGGGCCGTCGTCCAGATCTCCTTCACCGCCTCGTCCATACTGAGCGGGTACCGCCCGTTGTCATCAAAACGCGCATAGACGGCGGCAACTATGAGGCCGCTGATCAGCAGCAGGGTGCCGGGACTGATCAGCCATTCGAAGTTGTAGATGGTGGAGGACAGCTGCTGGCCGTTGGCGTCCAGCAGGGCATCGTGCAGCCACGGCCAGGGTATCTCGATGCTGGTCCGTGCCAGCGCCTCAGGCACGTTGATGCCGAGGGTCCACAGATTCACGAACCCGAAAATCACAATCACCAGGACGTACGGAAAGAGCGCCATCCAGGCCCGCGACGGCGTCAGCGCATCTGTGGCGGTATCCGAGGCCGCACTGCCGATTCCGGCTTCGCTGCCGCCCCCCGCCGGGGCCCAGCCCGAAGCCTTGGCGGCGGCAAGCTCGCCCTGCATCCGCTCGGCTGCCTGCTCTCCGCCGCCGGGATGCCAGAACCTCAGGAACCCGACGGCGGCCACCATCGCCACCAGGGACGCCACAATATCGGTCAGTTCGTAGGAGAAGTAGTTCGAGCACAGGAACTGGAAGACGGAAAACACCACACCGGTAAACAGTGCCACCGGCCAGCACTCCCGCAGCCCGCGCCGTCCGTCCAGGATAAAAAGCAGCACCAGCGGGATCAGGAAAGCCAGCAGGGGAGTCTGCCGGCCGACGACGGCGCCAATCTCGTCCCCGGTGTAGCTGGTGAGGTTCGCCGCCGTCGTAATGGGAATGGCCAGCGCGCCGAAGGCGACGGGAGCAGTGTTGGCGATCAGCACCGCGGTGGCAGCGCGGACCGGCGCGATCCCCAGCGCCAGGAGCATGGTCACCGTGATGGCCACGGGCGCGCCGAATCCGGCCAGGGCCTCCAGCAGCCCGCCGAAACAAAAGGCCACCAGGATCGCCTGTACCCGCAGGTCTCCGCCGCCAACCCGGTCAAAGACCCGGCGCAGATCCTCGAACCGTCCGCTGCGCACGGTCACCTGGTACAGCCAAACGGCCATGATGATGATCCACACCACCGGGAACAGGCCAAACGCCGCGCCCTGTGTCGCCGAGAGCAGGGCCAGACCCACCGGCATGCCAAAGCCGGCGACGGCGATCACCAGCGCGGTGAGCAGCGCCCACGCTCCGGCGATGTAGGCCTTGGTCTTCGCGAAGGCCAGAAGCAGGAAAAACACGAGCAGCGGCACCAGCGCAAGCAGCGCAGAGAGTCCAACGCTGGAACCGACCGCGTCAGTTGTGGGGGTGAAGCTCTCCATGGGACCTCCGGGCCTTGCGCCGCTGGGGCCCGGGCTGCGTCGCGAAGGGAGCAGCGGGGCCGGAGACTGGCTTCGGGAGTGACGGAAAAAGCGCTGTTTCCAGAGTAGGAGCGCTACCAGCCCTTGGCGAGATAGATGTCCATATAGGCGCCCCGGTCCACGTCGAGGTCCTCGCGCCGCTCCAGGCCTGCTGCCAGGGCCGTGCGCTGGGAGCCGATGTTGTCCACCGACGTGTAGGCAACCACCGGCAGGCCCGGCAGGAGGTCGCCGGCAAGGCGCACCGCCTCCAGGGCTCCTTCGGTTGCCAGCCCCAGGCCCCACACGTCGGGGGAGTAGCGGTAATAGAGGTTCAGGGCCGGCCGGCCCCGGACGATGCGGTGGGACACGCCGGTGAAGCCAATCAGCCGGCCGGGTTCCTCCGGGTCAAAGACAGCCCAGACGCCGAAGCCGTGCCGGTACCAGTGCTGCCGGATCTCGTGGAAGGTGCGGGCTGAGGATGCCCGGGTGACGCTGGAGGGCACCGGGTGGTGAACGTTGGTCCGCGGGTCTGTGTGCAGGTCGACTGCCGCGGCCTCATCCCGCGCTTCCGGTTTGCACAGCAGCAGCCGCTGCGTGCGCACGGGAGACCAGTCCCCGGCGTTCTGCTCCAGCATGGCCACCACTGTAGCGCCCGGCTGCACCTCCGCCCTGGTGTTCCTTCCCCGAGAGGGCAGAAACGGCTCTTTTGGTGCCTCATTCGGGCCGTTTCTGCCCTCTCGGCGGGTTAGGCCAGAGCCCGGTTCTCGCGGTGGTGGCGCACGTAGCCGAACACGGCCACCGCCGTCGAAATCACCGCCGAAAGCGCCAGTCCAAGCCACAGACCCACGTTCAGGGCAGCGGCCCCGGCCACGGCTCCGGCCAGGATCAGCGCGATTGCCAGTGCGCGGCGGGCCCAGAACTTGCCCTCCCCGCCTGCCAGCCGTGAATCGGCTGCCAGCCCGGTGATGGTGGAAGTGACGACGACGGTGGTCACCTCCGCGACCTTCAGCCGCTTGGCAGTGGCCGCCTGAATGCCCATCACCGCAGCCATGGAGGAAGTGGTGATGCTGCCCAGGACCTCATCGGCCTGCACATCCGCCGCAGCCGTGAAGACGGCAAGGAAGGTAATCCAGGCGGCAACCACTATCAGTGACACCGATACGCGCCAGGACCATCCTTCCGGTCCGCGGCGCAGCATCCGCCCGGCCAGTGCGGCGCCGAGCATAAAGAACACCAGGGCCAGGGCCGGGCGGAGGATCGGCAGTTCCGCCCCGCCGGCAAAAGCCATGCCCAGCAGCACCACGTTGCCGGTCATGTTTCCCGTGAAGACGCGGTCCAGGCCCAGATATCCCACCGCGTCGATGACCCCGGTGGAGAAGGTCAGCGCCAGCATCAACCACAGATGCACGCGGTCAGTGGGCACGGCATTGAGGCGTTTCATGGGCTTCCCTTTCCTCAGTAATTCCGCCTAATGTATACGAAACAAGCCGAGACGTGGGTTTTGTATTCAATGTATTCAATTTGAATCGTCAACGCGTCGCCTCGCCACCGCCTCCACCGAAAGCGAAGCCATGTCCTTCACCGCTCCCGGCCCTTTCACCACCAGACCCACCCTGCAGGGGACGTTTGGGATGAGTGCGTCCACGCACTGGCTCGCCACGGCTGCAGCCCAGTCGGTGCTGGAACGGGGCGGAAACGCGTTCGACGCCGCAGCGGCAGCCGGGTTCGTCCTGCACGTTGTTGAGCCGCACCTAAACGGCCCCGGCGGTGACCTCACCGGCGTCTTTGCCACTGCAAAGAACCCGTCCGTGCCAGTGGTACTGATGGGCCAGGGAAGCGCCCCGGCAGCCGCCACCCGCGAACACTTCCTCGCCGAAGGGCTGGAACTGGTTCCGGGATCCGGAGCCCTTGCAGCAGCGGTTCCCGCCGCCGTCGACGCCTGGCTGATGCTGCTGCGCGACCACGGGACCTGGGAACTGGGGGACGTGCTGGCCTACGCCGCCGGCTACGCCGGCAACGGGCACCCCGTACTGGCCCAGGTGGGACGGACCATCGGACAGGTAGCCCGGTTATTCGAGGAACACTGGCCCACCTCAGCCCAGCTGTGGATGCCCGAGGGCCGCCCGCCGGCCGAAGGCGAAATGATCAAAAACCCGGCCTACGCCGCCGTGCTCCAGCGGCTCGTCGAAGCCGGAGACAGCGCAGGGACCCGGGAAGAGCGGATCGACGCCGCCCGCCGGGAATGGAGCACGGGTTTCGTGGCCCGGGCCGCCGCCGGCTTTGCCGCCAAACCCCACCGCCACTCCTCCGGAACAGACCACGCCGGGGTCATCACGGCGTCGGACTTTGCCGGCTCCCAAGCCGGGTACGAGCCGGCTGCCACGTTCGAATTCCGCGGTTACACCATCGCCAAGACCGGGCCCTGGGGGCAGGGCCCCGCCCTGCTGCAGACCCTGGCGATCCTGGACGGGTTCGCCGACGAATATCTGGACCCCTCAACCGAACTGGGTATCCACACCATCCTTGAGGCGCAGAAGCTCGCTATCGCAGACCGTGAGGCCTACTACGGTGACAGCCACGTGCCGCTGGAGTATCTGCTCAGCGAAGAGTACGCAGCGCAGCGCCGCGAACAGATCACCCCGCTGGCTTCACTGGAGTTCCGCCCCGGACACGTTCCGGGACATACGCCGTTCCTTCCCCCGCTGCGCACCCAATACGTGCCGCCGGCGCTCGCGGGTGACGGCGCCGGGACAGCCGACGGGACCGGCGAACCCACGGTTTCACCCAGCGGGGAAACCCGCGGGGACACCTGCCATGTGGACGTGGTGGACCGCTGGGGCAACATGGTCTCCGTTACCCCGTCCGGCGGCTGGCTGCAGTCTTCTCCGGCGATTCCTGAGCTGGGCTTCTGCCTGGGCACCCGGCTGCAGATGACCTGGCTGGAAGAGGGCGCTCCGTCCACCCTGCAGGCCGGCAAGCGGCCCAGGACCACGCTGACTCCCACCCTGGTCCTGAAGGACGGCCAGCCGGTTGCCGCGCTCGGTTCACCCGGCGGGGACCAGCAGGACCAGTGGCAGCTGCTCTACCTGCTGCGCACGATTGTGGGCGGCTACACCCCGCAGCAGGCCATCGACGCCCCGGCGTTCCACACCACCTCCCTGCCCGGGTCCTTCTGGCCGCGCACGTGGACTCCGGGCGGCGCCGTGGTCGAAGACCGGCTGGGTGCGGAGGTCATCGAGGCCCTGGTGGACCGGGGCCACGCAGTGACCCGTGCGGGGGAGTGGTCGCTGGGCCGGCTCTCCGCCGTGGTGCGTGACCCGCAGACGGGCGTGCTGATGGCCGCCGCCAATCCGCGCGGAGCGCAGGGTTATGCCGCCGGCCGCTGAGCCTGCCGGCGAACCGGGCATCAGCGCCCGGATCCGGCAGGACATCATCCGGGGTGAACTGGCACCCGGAGCCAAGATCACCGAGGCCGCCCTGGCCGCGCGCTACGGCTCGTCCCGGGTGCCGGTGCGTGAAGCGCTGCGGGCTCTGGCCGCCGAAGGTTTTGTTGAATCCCGCCCGTACGCGGGATCCCGGGTAGCCCGGCTGGAACCGGGGGAAGCCGGAGACCTCTTCGACATCCGGATGGCAGTGGAGGGAGCGACGGCGCGGCGCGCGGCGGAGCGGGCCGCCCGGCAGGCCTCCGCCGGTGCACCGGATCGGGAATGGTGGGCTGCCCGCCGGCGGCTTGGGGAGATCCTGGCGGCCGGGGATTCGGCTGCGGCCCAGGGGCGGCTGGAGGCCCTGCCGGAGCTGAACCTGGCCTTCCACTCCGGGATCGCGGCACTGGCGGACAGCGCTTCGCTGCAGGCGCTGCTGGCCCAGCTGGCCGGCAAGATCGAGTGGCTCTACGCCTCCGACGTGGGATTCCGCGGAAGGGACTCCTGGGCCGAGCACCGGCCCATCCTCGCGGCGGTGGACGCCGGCAGCACGGTGCAGGCCCAGGAGCTGATGCGTGCCCACATCCGGCGGTCAAAGGAGTCCTTCCTGAGCCGTTTTGCGGACTGAGCCGGGGCCTGTACGGACAACCGTTCCGTCGCTGGGAAGGGCAATCTATAGTGCCATGTAGGGGGATTCTCCTACTGTGAGCGGGGCACTACGTCATGGCCAACATCACCACCAGACCAGTCACCAAACTCGGAATCGTCGGGGCGGGAAGCGTCGGCACAGCGCTGGCCTACGCAGCGCTGATCCGTGAAGCGGCGCGGGAAATTGTCATCTATGACATTGACGCCACCCGGGCCGAGGCAGAAGCACTGGATCTTTCCCACGGCACCCAGTTCACCGGCGCCAACACCGTAGCCGGCGGCGGACGGATCGAAGCCATGGCAGGGGCGGACGTGATCGTTGTGACGGCCGGCGCCCGGCAGAAACCGGGACAGAGCAGGCTGGACCTCGCCGCCGCCAACGTCCGGATCATGGAAACCCTGATGCCGGCGCTGATGGAACAGGCACCCGAGGCGGTTTACATCCTGGTCACCAACCCGTGCGACATCCTCACCGTCGCGGCGCAGAAAATCACCGGCCTGCCGCCGAACCGGATCTTCTCCTCCGGCACCGTACTGGACACGTCGAGGCTGCGCCTGCTGGTGGCGCGGATGGCGCACGTCCTGCTAAGCAGCGTGCACGCCACCATCATCGGCGAACACGGAGACAGCGAGTTCCCGGTCTGGTCCAGCGCCACCATTGGCCCCGTGCCGATCCGGGAATGGACGATCAGCGGCCGCCAGGTCTTCACCGATGACGTGCTGGCGTCCATAACGGACGACGTCGTCAACGCCGCTTACAAGGTCATCGAGGGCAAGGGCGCCACGAACTACGCGATCGGCCTGGCCGGCGTGCGGATCGTGGAAGCCGTTTTCCAGGCAGAGAACGCCGTCCTGCCAGTCTCGGCACTGCTGCGCGGGGTCCACGGAATCTCCGGCGTCGCACTATCCCTGCCCTCGATTGTGGGTTCCGGCGGGGTCTACAAGATGCTGGAGATGCCGTTGGACGAGAGGGAGGCACAGCTGCTGCAGGACTCGGCGGATACCCTGAAGCAGAACCTGGCCTCATTGGGAATCTAGAAAACCGCCCTGTTCCGCTCGGGCTGTTCTGACTGGTCCTGCGGTGACTGGACCTGCGGTACCTGCGAGAGGACACCGTAGGTTTCCGGCCTGCGGGATTCAAGGAACGGGAAGAGCTCCAGCCAGTGCGAACGCTGGTCCAGCTCGAGGTCCGCCACCAGCACCGCGGATTCATCCCGCGGTGCCTGGACCAGGATGCGCCCGTACGGATCGCAAATGAAGGAAGACCCGAAAAAGGTCAGGTTCCCTTCGTTGCCCCAGCGGTTGGGCACCACCATAAACAGACCGTTGGCGATTGCGTTGCCAACTATTACCTTCTGCCACAGCGGCTGGGTGTCGAAGTCCGGGAAGTCCGGTTCGGAGCCAATCGCCGTGGGATACACCAGCACTTCCGCTCCGCCCAGCGAATAGAGCCGTGCCAGCTCGGGAAACCACTGGTCCCAGCAGGTCGGCAGGCCCAGCCGGGCGCCGTCGAGCTCCGCCACGGCGTGTACCGGGTAGGGATCACCGGAGGCCGGGCCTGGGCGGAAGTACTGTGCCTCGTGGTACCCCTCCGAGGCCGGGATGTGGAGCTTGCGGGTCCGTCCCAGCAGCTCCCCCTCGGGGGAAACCAGGATTGCCGTGTTCAGTCCCAGCCCGTCCGCGGCGTCGGCACGTTCAAACAGCGAGGCATGGATGCAGACGTCATGCCGGCGGGCCGCCTCCGCCGCGAAAGCGAAGGTTGGCCCGCCGGTGAGGTCTTCCGCCAGTTCAGCCGGCGTCCCGTCCGGCAAGGTGTCTGCCGGGTAGCGGGAAAGTGTCAGCTCAGGCAGGAAGACGGCGGCGGCCCCCTGGTCGGCTGCACGGGCAATCCCGTCATTGAGTTCGGCCTTCAGCGCCGCGGGATCGGGCTGCCAGCGGTGCTGGACCACCCCCACCCTCAGGGCAGGCCTGGACCTTGCCCGGGTGGCGGCGGCCGGTGAGCGCAGCGCACCGGTACGGGTGATTTCTATCATTGGAAACCTCCGGAAAAAGGGTGCGGTGGGCGGCGCTCTGCCGTTCGGCTGTCAGCGCTCCTTGAAGACCGTGTCCTGCCATTCCTTGTGGGCTGCAGTATCGCGGCTCATCATTACGTGCTTCACGTTGGTGTATTCCTCGAAGGAGTACACGGACATGTCCTTGCCGAACCCGGAGGCTTTGTAACCTCCGTGCGGCATTTCGGACACGATCGGAATGTGGTCGTTCACCCATACGCAGCCGGCGGCGATTTCCTCGCTGGCCCGCAGGGACCGGTTCAGGTCCCGGGTCCAGGCGGAGGCAGCCAGCCCGTAGGGGGTGTCATTGGCCAGGGCGATGCCCTCCTCGTCGGAGTCGAACGGCAGCGCCGTGAGCACCGGACCGAAGATCTCGTCCTGCACGATCTCCGAGTCCTGCGCTGCACCTGTCACCAGTGTGGGGCGGTAGTACGCGCCCGCGGCCAGATCGCCGCCCGGGGCATCGCCGCCGGCCAGGATCCGGGCACCGGATTCACGGGCCCGGTTCACGAACCCGGCCACCTTGTCGCGGTGGGCGTGGCTGATCAGGGAGCCGAGGTCCGTGTTGGGGTCCGTGGGATCACCGACGACGACGGCGTCCATGAGTTCGGCGACCCGTGCGGTGAAGGCGTCAAAAAGCGGGGCCTGGACGTAGGCGCGGGTCGCCGCGGTGCAGTCCTGTCCGCCGTTGATGATCGCACCGGCCACCGCGCCGTGGGCGGCAGCTTCGACGTCGGCGTCGTCAAAGACCAGGAACGGGGCCTTGCCGCCAAGCTCCAGATGCACCCGCTTGGCGGTCTGCGCGGCCATGGCCATGATCCGGCGGCCGACGGCGGTGGAGCCGGTGAAGGAGGTCATGGCAACGTCCGGGTGGGTCACCAGGGCTTCGCCGGCCACCGGGCCGGAGCCGGTGACGATGTTGATGACGCCGTCCGGGATCCCCGCTGCGGCGGCTGCCTCGGCGAAGACCAGCGACGTGCCCGGGGTGAGTTCGCTCGGCTTGAGCACGATCGTGTTGCCGGCGGCGATGGCGGGAAGGATCTTCCAGCCGGCCATCTGCAGCGGGTAGTTCCACGGCGAAATTGACCCGATCACGCCGATTGCTTCGCGCCGGATCATGGAAGTGCCGCCGGTGCCGTATTCGCCGGCGGCCAGACCGTGCAGCTGGCGGGCAGCTCCGGCGAAGAAGGACACGTTGTCAACGGTGCCCGGCACGTCGAACTCCGTTGACATCCGGATGGATTTCCCGGTCTGGGCGGTCTCCAGTTCGGCCAGCTCAGCGGAGCGCTTGTCCAGTTCCGCGGCCAGTGCCAGCATTGCCTCCGCACGCTCGCCCGGAGTACGGCGGGACCAGCCGGCAAAGGCAGCCTTGGCTGCAGCAACGGCGTCGTCCACGTCTGCGGCGTCCGCGTAGCGGATGGTTTCGTCAATGTTCCCGGTGGCCGGATTGATCCGCTTGGCTTCCTCGCCCCGGCCCTGCCGGTAGCTGCCGTTGATGAAGAGGTGTCCTTCGGAAAACTGGTGCATTTGAAAACTCCGTGAAAGTGGTGTGCGGTGCTGGGTGCAGCTGAACAGGAACGCCCGGAAGGTCAGGCGGTCAGGTAGACCTTGCGGAGCGTCTCTGTGACGGTCCAGCGGGTGCGGGTTCCGGCAGCCAGCCGCATCAGGGTGTGCGGGGCAAGTGCCGCGGTGGAGGCTGTGGAGCCGTCCTCGGCAAGGAACTCAACTGTTGCGGTGCCGGAGAGGACCAGGAACACCTCGTCTGCTTCGGTGTCGAACATCCCGCCTTCGGTCATTTCCCAGACGCCGAGGTTTATCCCGCCAAAACTGCCCAGCGGGTACAGTCCGGTGGCTGGGGCTCCGGAGGCCACGGCCTCGGCGGGAACGGGTTCAAGGTCCAGGTCCAGGGTGTCGGGATGGATGGCGGTTCCGGCGGGCAGGGAGGTCAGGGTGCTCATGAATCAAACCCCATTCCCACTGCGTCCATGGCCTTCAGCCAGGGGCCACGGCGGCCCTGCCGGCGGTCCGAACGGACCATGGCGGCGGTGGTGATTTTCACACCCAGCCAGGCGATGGGCTCGGGCGGGAAGGGAATGGGTTTGCGTTTGACCATCTGAAGTTCCGTTCGTTCGGTTTTCTCGCCGGAGAGCAGATCCAGCATGACATTGGCACCGAAGCGGGTGGCGCCGACCCCAAGGCCGGTGTAACCGGCAGAGTAGGCGACCTTGCCCCCGCAGGCGGTGCTGAAGAAGGCGAAGAAGCGGCTGCAGGTATCAATCGCGCCGCCCCAGGCATGGCTGAACCGGATGTCGGCGAGCTGGGGGAAGGTCGCGGCGAAATGTGCGGCGAGCCGCTCGTAGGTTTCCTGCCGGTGTTCGTACTCGGGTTTCATGGTGCGGCCGTAGTTGTAGACCGCGTCGTAGCCGCCGAAGAGGATGCGCGCTGCGCCGTCGCGGTCCGTCGTGAGCCGGTAGTAGTGGAACCGGTTATTAAGGTCGCTCAGCCCCTGCCGGTTGTGCCAGCCAATTTCCGCCAGCTGCTCCGGAGTCAGGGGTTCGGTCATGAGCGCGTAGTCGTAGACCGGCACGGTGAAGAGACGGGTGCGCTTGAGCAGGGACGGGAACACATTGGTGGCCAGCGCCACGCGGGCAGCGGTGACGGTTCCGCCGTCGGCCAGGACACGGACCCTGCTTCCGGCGTTCTGAAGATCCCGCACCGGGGTGTTCTCGTAGATTTCGACGCCGGCAGCCAGGGCCGCGCGCTGCAGGCCCCAGGCCAGGCGCGCCGGGTTCACCAGCGCGGTGCTGGTCCGGTCCCAGAGGCCGGCCAGGTAGAGCGGAGAATCGACTTCCTTGCGCACCGCTTCGCGGTCCAGGAACACCAGGTCCGGGTTGTCTGCAGCGGCTTCTTCGGCGAGCCACTCCACCTGGTGCGCTTCAGTGGCCACGGACAGGCTTCCGGTGAGCTCGAAGCCGCAGTCGATGCCGTACCGCTGGACGGTCTCCGCTATCTCGCGCAGGTTCTCCCGCCCCAGCCGGTCCAGCTGTTCGGCTTCGTCCGGAAGGTGCTTTATGCCGTTTGATTCACCGTGGGTCAGGGATGCTTCGCAGAAACCTCCGTTGCGCCCTGACGCGGCCCAGGCGATGCGGGAGCCTTCCAGCAGCACTACGCGGCGGTTCGGATCCCGTTCCTTGGCCATCAGCGCGGTCCAGAGCCCGGTGTAGCCGCCGCCGACGACGGCGAGGTCCGCGGTGGTGTTCCCGGCGAGGGCAGGCAGGGCCTCGGGCCGCTCCGGGTCATCGAGCCAGTACGCCTGCCGGGCGGCCCCCGCAAGGGCTTTGGCAGCGCGCGGCCGGCCGTACCGGGACTCGGCGAGCTCATACACGGTCATCATGGGGCGGTCCTTGAAAGCATGGCGGCGCCGGCATCGGCGCTGGAGCGGATAAAGACGGGCTCGCCGGCGACCAGCACCATTTCGCTCTGCATACCAGAGAGATCGGCGGGGGCCAGCTCGAAGGGGTTGGCCGTGTGAACCACCAGGTCGGCGGGTTCGCCCGGAGCCAGGGTTCCGCCGCGGGCACGGTTGAGCCAGGCGGAACCGGAGGTATAGGCAGCGAGGGCGCTTTGAAGGGTCAGCGCCTGGCCGGGGAGCAACGGCGCGGCGCCGGGATAGTCAGGATGCGCCCGGTTGACCGCAACGTGAATGGCCTGCCAGGGATCCGGCGTGGAGACAGGCCAGTCCGAGCCCATGGCCAGCCGGGCACCGGCAGCCTGCAGGCCGGCAAACGGGTACTGCCAGCCGGCGCGTTCGTCGCCGAGCAGCGGAACGGTCAGCTCGCGCATCTGGTCATCGTTGCAGGCCCAGAGCGCCTGGGCATTGACCGTAACGTCGAGTTCGGCGAACCGGCCGACGTCCCGGGGGTGGATAACCTGCAGGTGGGCCATGTGGTGCCGGCCGGCTGAGCCGGGGTTGGCGGCGCGGGCCGCCGCGACGGCGTCGAGCCCGGTACGGACCGCCCGGTCCCCGATGACGTGCATGTGCAGGTCGAACCCCGCCGTATCCAGGGCCGTTGAGACCGCCGTCAGGACATCGGGGGAGAGGTAGAGCAGGCCGCGCTCATCCGCAGCGGCGTCGTCGGTGCATGCACAGGGACGCAGATACGGGTCCAGCATGGCGGCGGTGTAGTTTTCCGGAACCCCGTCCACCATGATCTTGGCGCTCACGGTGCTGAACCCGGCGGCCGCGTTCGCGCGGCGGCGTTCGGTGAAGGACTGGACCAGGTCCGGAACAGAGTCCACCGTGGTGTCCCGCGGAACCCACAGCGCACCCGTGGCGCGTGCCTTCAGCCTGCCGTCGGCAGCAAGGGAACGGTACGCTGCGGAGGCGTCCGGGTAGCCGCCGTAACTGCCCAGGATGGCTTCCTGCCAGCCGGTAACGCCCACGGAGAACAGGTGTTCCTGGGCGTGGAGGATCCCGTCCGCGAGCAGTAGGTCCGTGACCGGCGGCAGCACCCGTGCCACCAGGTCCATGGCGCCTTCGTGCAGCGTGCCGGAAGGGAATCCGTCCTGGCCGCGCTCGATGCGCCCGTCTGCGGGATCCGGCGTCGAGGCATCGATGCCGGCTAGCTCAAGGGCACGGGTGTTCACCCAAGCGCTGTGGTGGTCGCGGTTGATCAGGTACACCGGGCGGTGGGGTACGACGGCGTCGAGCGTGTGCCGGTCCGGGTAACCGCCGGGAAAATCGCCTTTGTACCAGCCGCCGCCGGTGACCCAGCCCTCGGGGTTCTCCGCCGGCGCCGGGCGCCGGGCGTGCTCGGCGATTCGTTCCAGGCAGGCTTCGGCGCCGCTGAGCTCAGCCAGGTCGCAGCCCAGGCGTTCCACGCCCGCGTAGGCGGCGTGGATGTGGGCATCGGTGAAGCCGGGGGTGATCAGCCGGCCGGCCAGGTCAACGGTATGTGTTCCGGGCCCGGAGAGGGCACGGAGTTCCGCATCGGTTCCGACGGCTGAGACGACGCCGCCGGAAACGGCCACCGCGGTGGCCCCGGGAACCAGCCGGTGGCCGTCAAAGACCGCTCCGGAATGGAAAATCCATTCGAACTGTGGCACAAAAACCTCGTTATTCCACTTTGGTCATTATCGGAACTAGCCCAGCGCTGTTCCGGACCCGGCATATAAATGAATGCCATTCATCGGTCAAGACTGTTCTTATAAAACGGGAGGCTGGCAGGCTTGTCAACGGTGGGTTGAAAGTTGGTGAAAATGTTTACGCGCGCGAAACGTCTTCAGTTTCGAACTGCTTCAGCACCGTTTGGGCGCGGCCTTGGCACCGCTTTAACACTGACACTGACACTGACACTGACACTGACACTGCCGGTGCACTGGCCGTGCACGGGTCCGCTGCTGCCATGGCTGCGCCAATCCAGCGGCGGGTCCCCGGAGGGTCCCGCCGCTGGAGGACTGGTGGCTGCGTCCGGCTACTCCGTGTAACCGTCCGCGATCGCCATGACCTCATCGAGGATGCCCAGGCCGGTGCGGGCGTCTTCCTCGGTGATGTTCAGCGGCGGCACCACATGAATGCGGTTGAAGTTGGCGAACGGCAGGAGTCCGCGTTCCTTGCATGCGGCAATGAGTTCGTTCATGGCCGGGCTGGAGCCGCCGTAGGGTGCCAGCGGTTCGCGGGTTTCGCGGTTCTTCACGAACTCAATCGCCCAGAACGCGCCGGTTCCGCGGACCTCGCCTACGCTGGCATGCTTCCGGGCCAGCTCGACCAGGCCGGGACCAAAAACGGTTTCTCCCAGGCTGGCAGCGTTCTCCACCATGCCCTCCTCACGCATCGCGTTGATGGTGGCCACGGCTGCAGCGCAGGCCAGCGGGTGGCCGGAGTAGGTCAGGCCGCCCGGGTAGGGGGAATTAGCGAACGTCGCGGCGATCTCGTCGGAGATTGCCACACCACCCAGCGGAACATAACCGGAGTTCACGCCCTTGGCGAAGGTGAGCAGGTCAGGCTCCACACCTTCGGCATGCTCTACGGCGAACCATTTGCCGGACCGGCCGAAGCCGGCCATGACCTCGTCGGCAATGAACACGATTCCGTACTTGCGGGTCAGCTCCCGGACACCGGCCAGGTAGCCGGGCGGGGGAACCATGATGCCGGCGGTTCCCGGAATGGACTCAAGCACCAGGGCGGCGAACGCTCCGGGGCCCTCCAGCTGGATCAGCTGTTCCAGGTGAGCCAGTGCGCGCTGGACTTCCTCTTCCTGCGTAGTGGCGTGGAACTGGCTGCGGTACAGGAACGGAATGTGGAAATGCACAGTCCCTGAGGTGCCGTAGTCATTGGGGATCCGGCGCGGATCACCCGTGACGTTTACTGCCAGTGCCGTGCCGCCGTGATAGGAGCGGTAGGCAGAGAGAACCTTGTAGCGGCCGGTGTGCAGGCGTGCCATGCGGATGGCGTGCTCAATGGCGTCGGCGCCGCCGTTGGTGAAGAAAACCGTGTCCAGGTTCCCGGGGGTCAATTCGGAGACCAGGCGTGCGGCCTCCGAGCGCGCATCGTTGACGTACTGCGGTGCAACGGTGCAGAGCTTGCCGGCCTGCTCCTGGATTGCGGCAACAACCTTGGGGTGCTGATGGCCAATGTTGGTGTTGACCAGCTGGGAGGAGAAGTCCAGCAGCCTGCGGCCTTCCCCGTCCCAGACGTAGGATCCTTCGGCCCGGGTGATGGTCATTGGGTTGATCTGCTTCTGGGCGGACCAGGAGTGGAACACGTGCTTGCGGTCCAGCTCATAGGCGCGGCGCCCGGCAGCGAGTTCTTCCTCGGTGACTGCCGATTCGGCGGTGGTGCTCATAACGGGTTCCTCCTCTGCCTAGGCGTTCTGCGGGAAGCCGAGGTTCAGGCCGCCGTGGCTGGGATCGAGCCAGCGGGTGGTGACGACCTTGCCCCGGGTGAAGAAGTGCACACCCTCGGTTCCGTGGGCGTGGGAATCTCCGAACAGGGAGTTCTTCCAGCCACCGAAGGAGTAGTACGCCATCGGCACGGGGATCGGGACGTTGATCCCGACCATGCCCACCTGGACTTCGTTCTGGAAGCGGCGGGCGGCGCCGCCGTCGTTGGTGAAGATCGCGGTGCCGTTGCCGTACTGGTTGGAGTTGATCAGGTCCAGGGCTTCGTCGTAGCTTTCGGCGCGGACCACGGAGAGCACCGGGCCGAAGATCTCATCGGTGTAGATGGACATGTCCGGGGTGACGTTGTCGAACAGCGTCGGGCCGAGGAAGAAACCTTCACCGTCGGCGTCAGCCTCCACCTTGCGTCCGTCCAGGACCACCGTGGCGCCTGCCGCTTCGCCGGCGTCGATGTAACTGGCAACCTTGTCCCGGTGGGCGGAGGTGACCAGCGGGCCCATGTCGGTGCCGCGGAGGCCGTCACCGATGCGCAGGGTCCGGGTGCGTTCGGCGATCTTGGCCACCAGCTCATCGGCGATCGGTCCGACGGCGACCAGCGCTGAGATGGCCATGCAGCGCTCGCCGGCGGAACCGAAGCCGGCGTTCACGGCTGCGTCGGCTGCCAGGTCCAGGTCGGCGTCGGGCAGGACGATCATGTGGTTCTTGGCGCCGCCAAGTGCCTGGACGCGCTTGCCGCTGGCGGTGCCTTCGCGGTAGACGTACTGGGCAATCGGGGTGGAGCCAACGAAGGAGACGGACTTGATGTCCGGGTGGTGCAGCAGGGTGTCCACGGCCACCTTGTCGCCGTGGACCACGTTGAAGACGCCGTCCGGCAGGCCGGCTTCCTTCCACAGCTCGGCAACCCAGTTGACCGCCGTCGGGTCCTTCTCACTGGGCTTGACCACTACGGTGTTGCCGGTGGCGATCGCAACCGGGAAGAACCACATGGGCACCATGGCCGGGAAGTTGAACGGGCTGATGATGGCCGCCGGGCCAACGGGCTGGCGGACGGAGTGCACGTCCACCTTGGTGGAGGCGTTCTCGGTGAAGCCGCCCTTGAGCAGGTGCGGGATGCCGCAGGCGAATTCAACGACTTCCTGGCCGCGGCTGATTTCGCCGAGGGCATCGTCAAGGACCTTGCCGTGCTCAGCGGTGATGATGGCAGCCAGCTCCGGCTTGCGTGCGTTGAGCAGTTCGCGGAAGTTGAAGAGGATCTGGGTACGGCGGGCAAGGGACGTGTCGCGCCAGGCCGGGAAGGCAGCTGCGGCCGCAGCAACAGCTTCGTTAACGGTTTCTTCGCTGGCCAGGGCTACCTGTGAGGTGGTCTTGCCGGTGGCCGGGTTGGTCACGTCGGCGAGGCGGGTGTCTGCCGGTGCCGTAAAGGCGCCGTTGATCCAGTGCTGCGTGGTCTGCACGTTTGCTCCTTGGGCGTAGATGGTGGGCTGAACACCATTCAAGCGCGGGCACCTGGCCGGAGAACATTGCCAACCTGTCAGGAAATAATCAGAAATCTTTACGATTTGTCAGCCGGGTGGACGCCGGCCTGCCTAGACTCCCAGCATGAGCCTGCAACTGCGCACCGTCCTGGACCTCGACGTCGTCCGGGCGGGGGATCCCGAAATCCTCA